>JAQXXM010000070.1 GCA_029226065.1 Clostridiales bacterium | reverse complement strand
GTATTCTCCTGCCTCGTGCATAGCCGTACATACAATACGGCGCACTCTCTCCGTCAAAATCAAGCATTGTATCCCACGAGAATACGATATCTTTCTCACGTGAATTTTTCAGGAATGTGTACAATACTGCTCCGATACCGATTTTCTTTGAGACATCATCAATATCATCAACGCTTGAGCCGTTGTTCTCTATTATGGAACGAGTCTTTTCAATTGATTCGTTCAGTACATCCTCAAGAAATACGACATCGCCGTGACGTGTCGACATATTTTTACCTGGGAGCTTTACAAGTCCAAATCCCACATGGATACAGTTCTCACTCCATTCCCAGCCTGCACGTTTCATAGTTTCAAATATCTGCCTGAAGTGCAGTGATTGAGGCAAACCGACAACGTATATATTCTTATCAAAGTTATATGTTCTGTGGCGGTACAATGCCGCAGCAATATCACGTGTTGCATAAATTGTCGCACCGTCAGATTTAAGAATTATGCATGGAGGCATATTCATATCCGACAAATCAACAACCTGTGCGCCCTCACTTTCAGTAAGCAAGCCCTTATCACGCAAAATGTCGACAACCTCGTCCATCTTGTCAGAGTAGAACGCTTCACCATTATATGAGTCAAATGAAACACCAAGCATATCGTATACACGCTTAAACTCAACTAAGCTCTGGTCCTTAAAATACTTCCATAGCTCCGTTGTTTCAGGATCGCCATCCTCAAGCTTTTTGAAATATTCACGTGCTTCGTCCTCAAGTGACGGGTCTTTTTCCGCCTCCTCATGGAATTTTACGTATATTTTCAAAAGCTCATTTATAGGATCTTTCTCAATTACCTTTGCATCGCCCCAGCGTTTATATGCACTTATAAGCTTTCCGAACTGCGTTCCCCAGTCACCTAAATGGTTAAGTGACTCAACATCATAACCGAGGAATTTATAAATTCGTGCAAGCGAGTTCCCGACAGCAGTTGAAAACAAGTGTCCGATATGGAACGGCTTTGCGATATTGGGTGATGAATACTCAACAAGCACTGTTTTGCCGTTGCCTATATCCGATTTACCCCAATCCTCGCCGGCTTTCATAACCGCTCCAACAGTGTCCTTTATGAACGCTTCACGAGAATAGAAAAAATTAAGATATCCGCCCACAGCATCTATTTTTTCGATATATTCGTCTGATGAGAGCTGTTCCTTAAGCTCATTTGCAATAACAGGCGGTGCCTTCCGCATTACTTTTGCAAGCGGAAAACACGGAAACGCCAAATCTCCTAATTTTTCATCAGGCGGTGTCTCAACTGCCTTTGATATTATGTCACGATCAAGGTCTGTAAGCTCCGTTAGCTTATCAATTATATGTTCTTTAAAGTTCATTTTGTAAAAAAAGTTCCTTTCATAAGTACAGCCCCTAAAGGGCTGTACAGCTATTTGATTAATTAATAAAGCGGATGCTTTTCACACAATGCGGCTACTCTTGCTCTTATCTCGTCCTTAGAGTTTTCAAAATCTCTGATTGTAAGTCCGATAAGCTTTCCGACTTCTACCATATCTTCTTCAACAAAGCCTCTTGAAGTTGTAGCAGGTGTACCTATTCTTATACCGCTTGTAATAAACGGACTCTTTGTATCAAACGGAATAGCGTTCTTATTTACTGTGATACCAACCTCATCAAGCATCTTTTCAGCTTCCTTACCTGTTACGTCTGTATCTGTAAGATCAACAAGCATCAAGTGGTTATCCGTACCGCCTGAAACAAGCTTCAAGCCCTCTTTAACAAGCTGTTCTGCCAATGCCTGTGCATTCTTTGCAACCTGCTTCTGATATTCTGTAAATTCAGGCTTTAAAGCCTCACCAAAGCACACTGCCTTTGCAGATATTGTGTGCATAAGCGGACCGCCCTGTATTCCCGGGAATATAGCCTTATTGAACTTCTTTGCAAGCTCTTCATCGTTTGTGAGGATAAGTCCGCCTCTGGGGCCTCTTAATGTCTTGTGAGTGGTTGTCGTTACAACGTCAGCATAAGGCATCGGTGACGGATGCACACCTGCGGCAACTAATCCTGCAATATGCGCCATATCTACCATGAAATATGCGCCAACCTCTTTTGCGATTTCTGCAAACTTCTCAAAGTCTATTACTCTCGGATATGCTGAAGCGCCCGCAAGGATAAGCTTAGGCTTGCACTCAAGTGCAAGGCGGCGTACCTCATCATAATCTATTGTGTTTGTGTCCTCTGTTACTCCGTATGGTACAATATTAAAGTATTTACCCGACATATTAACAGGCGAGCCATGGCTTAAATGTCCGCCGTGTGCAAGGCTCATTGACAGCACTGTATCACCCGGCTCAAGTAAAGCAAAGAATACTGCCATATTTGCTTGTGCGCCTGAATGAGGCTGTACATTTGCATAGCCTGCGTCAAACAATTTTTTTGCACGCTCTATAGCAAGCTCCTCAACAACGTCTACATACTCACATCCGCCGTAATAACGCTTACCCGGATAGCCTTCTGCATACTTATTTGTAAGCGGAGTACCGTTTGCCTCCATTACTGTCTCGGAAACAAAATTCTCCGATGCGATAAGCTCTATCTTATTTCTTTGTCTGTTTGCCTCGTCCATGACCGCTTTATATACTTCAGGGTCGTTC
>JAQXXM010000069.1 GCA_029226065.1 Clostridiales bacterium | reverse complement strand
AGCATAGGCTCTACATCTAAATGACGGAAATGACGGTCACAGTAGTTCTTTGTACATTTGAATACTAACGGTGCAAGGACAAGCACACCTATAAGGTTAGGAATCATCATAAGTCCGTTGAAGGTGTCTGAAAGATCCCATGCAAGCTGTGCCTTCATAACAGAGCCTGCAAATACGATAATTACAAAGATTACTCTGTAAACATTTACTGCTTTTGTGCCGAAAAGATATTCACAAGCCTTTGAGCCGTAGTGACTCCACCCCAATACGGTTGAGTATGCAAAAAGCAGAATTGCAATTGCGATAAATGATGATCCGACTACGCCGAAGGTCTGAGCAAATGAGTAACTCGTAAGAGCAGAGGATTCAACATCTGCAATTACTGCGCCTGTCTGAAGATCAACACCGCCCGATGCAAGAATAGTAAGAGCTGTAAGCGTACAAACAACTATTGTATCGGCAAACACCTCAAATATACCCCACATACCCTGTCTTACAGGTTCTTTAACGTTTGAATTTGAATGTACCATAACGGATGATCCAAGACCTGCTTCATTGGAGAACACGCCTCTTTTCATACCCCATTTCATAGCCTCGGCAATACCTGCACCTACAATACCGCCCGCAACCGATTTCATTGCGAATGCACCCTTGAAGATTGAAACAAATACAGCGGGAATGTTTGAAATGTTGCTGATTATTATAATTAATGCACCTATAAAGTAGAGAACAACCATAAACGGAACAATTTTTTCCGTTACCTTTGCAATTGCCTGCAGACCGCCCAATACGACAGCACCTACTGCGACTACAAGAAATATTCCTGTTACAATTTTCGGAATACCGAATGAGTTTTCCACATTTGAAACCATACTGTTTACCTGACTCATATTACCGATACCGAAAGATGCCAACAGGCAGAAACAGCAGAACAGCACCGCAAGTATTGTACCGATATATTTACAGCCTTTTTTTGAACCAAGACCATTTTTCAGATAATACATCGGTCCTCCCGACCATTCGCCCTTATTATTCTTTATTCTGTAGAGAATACCGAGTACATTTTCAGCATAGTTTGTCATCATACCGAAGAATGCGATAAGCCACATCCAAAATACAGCACCTGGTCCGCCTGCCGCAATAGCACCTGCAACACCAACGATGTTACCCGTACCGACAGTCGCTGCAAGTGCGGTACAGAGCGACTGAAACTGTGAAATTGACTTATCGTTTGTGTGCTTTGTAACGTGCTTGTCACCGAATATTGCGCCGATTGTGTTCTTGAACCAGTGTCCTATATGAGAAATCTGGAAAAACTTTGTAACAATTGTCATCAAGACACCTACAAAAGCTAAAAGAATAAGCGCAGGCCAGCCCCACACAACACCGTTTACTGCATTGTTGACTTTCTCAACAACATTCAAAAAACCTTCCATATAAAAACTCCTTTGATTTTATTAACAAAACAAAAAAGAGCCGAAATGTAACTACAAACCGCTCCAAAAATTAAAGGATAAAGGAAAAAGCAAATGCTATATGTCGTTATAGCAATCTTCTCCGTCCTTTTGCCTGAGAGATCAGCTGTAATGCTACAGCCTTACACCTTCGGCACCTCGCATTTTGCAAGGCTTCTCCGGAGCAACATATCGCTACGAAACCAATACAGTCAGACCATATTGCGGTAATCTACACCATTGCTTCTCACCATATTCCGTATGACTCCATATTATCTTGTCGAATTTTATTAGATTATATCATAGTATGAAAAACATTTCAAGTATTTTTTGAACATTTTTTGAATTTTTTTCTCAAACCTCTTGATTTTTATAAACGTTTGTAATATAATCCAATTATTACAAAATGCTTGACATTGTGTAATAAAAAACCATACCAAGGATAAAATTAATGAGAGTTTCACCGATATTTCTTGCAGTGTCAGCCACGATGGGAGTAATGTGTGCGGCACTGGTAAATTTCAAATTTTCACTTATTTTATTTTTTGCATATCTTGTCGGTATCGCCGTTTGGGCAATTAAAGAAAGAAATATCAACCTATCCCATATAACATTAGCCTTCCTATTTATTATATCAAGTATATCATATACCATTTCTGTAAGTGCGCATTTGCACAAATCCGTAAATTACATAAACAGATACGTTACGCTGTGCGGTACGCTTATCAGTGCATCAGACGAGACAAGCAATGACTGCTACAGATACATTTTTCGTGTTAAATCAATCTCGGACAGATACGGTACTCAAAAAGCAAACGATAACATATTATTTACTACACCGCACAAATTCAATTGCGGTGAAAGCCTCAAAATAAAAGGAATTATCCGCGATTTACCGCATCAGATGAACGAAAGCGGATTTAACCCGACAACGTACTATAGGTCCAATAATATTTTTACACGCATCTACTCTGAGGATGCGACACGAACGAAAAGGATATTTGTATTTTCACCGCTTATGGTGAGCGAGTGCATTTCCGAGAGGGTGGACAAAATGATTTACCGCCATTATCGGGATGATGGTGCTGCAATTCTTTCTGCTGTTCTTACGGGAAACAAGCATCGGTTCAGTGAGGAGTATGATGATGTCCTTGTCTCTACAGGATTTAAGAAAGTTTTTCATCCTGCGTATTTGCATATATTTATAATAACCTCGCTTATCGGACTCTTCAGATACGTTATCCGCAGACAATACAGGGATTTATCCACAGCCGTTATCCTCTTGATATACGCACTAATTCAATGCTCAAGCATCGGCTTTACACGCTGTCTTGTATGTACGGCAATAATTATATATTACAGGCTCAGGTACGGCTCAAGCTATTTTCCCGATGCAATTTCGGTGGTGATTGTAATTTGTGCATTGACTATGCCGACAATGCTTTTTAACACATCGTTTATTATCTCCGTTTTATGCGGTCTTATAGCGTGGGCGTTTATACCAAAGCTCTATAAAAAGCTTAGATTTATACCTAAACCCTTGCGTCGTACGGTGTCAGCTATGATAATTTTTGGCGTATTTGCCACTCCCGTTATGGCATACTTTTTCAGCAGTATTTGCATTTACTCATTCTTTCTTCCGCTTATTACGGCGCCCGTTATACTTTTGATCCTGTTGATTTGCCCTGTATACTTTATTATGCAGGAATTGCTCGGTACGGCACCCATTATTGGAGCATATCTTAATGCATCGGTAAAATATCTGTATAAACTGCCGTATATTATAAGCGGTCTACCCTTTTCAAGTGTAAATATAGGCAAAGCATCAGCTTCGTTTATGATTATGTCATTGTGTGCCATATTGAGCATATACTATGCCGACAACTCACGCCGCAGTCATACACAGATATTTAAAACGCTTGCGGCAGGCTTTTTCACAGCTATTGTTTTTTCAAATCTTATGCGGATAGGTACGGCAGAAATTAATTTTGTCAATGTTGGACAGGGCGATGGTGCGGTTATACATACGCCATACAAGGAAACCGTTATAATTGATGCAGGCGGAAGCAGTGAGTTTTCGGAATACAATACAGGCAAGGAATTGTTTGTACCGTATTTATATGCTATGGGAATAAACCATATAGAGGCAATTGTTGTATCGCACTACCACAAGGACCATGCAGAAGGTGTAATAAATGTTATGCAATCTATCAGAACGGACGCTATATTTATGCCGCCCATAACAGATGCAGACAGTGAGAGTATGAAAGAGCTTGCAAAAGAAATAAAGAATACCGCTCTTAGGAACGGCACAAAGGTGAGGTATATTACAGAGAACACACAAATATCATTCAAAGACGGACTGACGTTGGAAATATACAGACAGCCCGAATGGATAAGGAAATATGACGAAAATAACACGTCATTACCCGTAATGGTGCGTTACGGTAAATTTTCAGCGTTATTTATGGGCGATATGACAGGTATGGGTGAGAGCGAATTTGTTAAATATGCAGATGCTGATGCAGATGTTTTAAAGGTTTCGCATCACGGCAGTCGTGATTCTACGTGTCAGGAGTTTATAGATGAGGTATCACCGCAAATCAGCGTTATAAGCTGTAGTGAGGACAATCTTTACGGCCATCCTCACACGGAGACTCTTGATAGACTTCGCAATACATCTGTATTGCGTACGGACTTAATGGGTGATATACGCATATCGGCACGCAAAAGCGGAAAGTATAAGGTGCTAAATTAGTAACAACGCGTGCATTTTTACCAAAAAGCAAAAACAACCTTTCCACCATTTTAATTATTTAAAAATTATGTTGTGATACAATTGATGGGTGACAAAAAAAGATAGGAAAATCAAACCAAGTATGATATAATGTTAATAACCACAAAAACAAATATCAGAACGGAGTGATTTTCCTATGAATAATATTATAACATCAGAAGCTAAGTTT
>JAQXXM010000068.1 GCA_029226065.1 Clostridiales bacterium | reverse complement strand
CGATTTATCGGCATTGCATAATACGATATATAAATCTGATGTTGTGAAAATAATACACAAAGAAGAAGGAATATCTATCGTTCTTAGATTTTATAATGGACCTTACTGTTTTGCAGAAATTACAGAAATTAACGATTTTGGGAAAAGAATATTTTTAACCAAAGAAGAAGCAGAAAAAGCATTGAAAGCGAGGGGGAAAGAATGAGGGAGATTTTATTTAGAGGAAAGCGAGAAGAAGACGGTGGGTGGATATACGGACTTTATTCAGATGATTACGTGTATGATACCGACTTTCCGTGTATTGTACCATTGAGGTCAGGAGCTATTTATGACAGTTGGGCTGTAATTCGTGATACAGTCGGACAATACACAGGCTTGACTGACAAGAACGGAAAGAAGATATTTGAGGGGGATATTGTCAAGACCAAAAAATACGGCAAGATTATAGGACATTCAAATGTTCGTGATTTTGATATTTTCGTAGTTATTTATGAGCCTGCTATGTTCAGATTGGAAAATACACATAGAGCGTTTAACCTTGTTGGGAAATGCGGAAAAGGCATTGATTATGAAGTTATCGGCAACATCTACGACAACCCCGAATTATTGAAAAGGAGTGATATACAATGACAATTAAACAAAAAGTAGCAAGCGGAGTTGCCGCAGTACTGGCAACGGCAGGAATAGCAGGCTCGGTGTTAGTAGGTGATAGGTACGAAGTTGAGCAAAATACAGTTACAACCGATTTAGCGGAAGGTGCGACCGTTGTCCTTATCGTTAAAGGCGAGGACCCACGCACAGGCGAAATCGTATATGTTGATGAATGTGACGACACCTTTGGCCGCATCGAGGAGTTTAAGCTCAAGGAAGGTGTTGAGCCTGGAAGATATACGATGTTCATAGGTAAGGACGGCAAAGTCATAAAGAAAGGTATCTACATAGGCAAGTCATTGATTGACGGAACACGTATTACTTTTGCGGAATAACGAGGTTGTAGGACTTCTGTAGCGAGGGGTATAGTATGTTTAAAAAGCGAAGAGGAATACAATTACCATACAACAAGCAAGGGCTAATATACTTTGTTTGTATGAATATCAAGGAGATGCCCGATGAGATTCAGCAGAAAATACTTAATCTGTGTATTGAGATTGGCAAAGAGGACTATCAGGCACTTTACGAGGTATTAACTAATGATAATAAATCTATACTTAGCGTATCCTTGGAGTTCTGTATCAACGAAAAAAAGCTGTATAGAATGAGAAAGGAGTTCTACGAACGCTTTTAAAGTTCGGGAATATGAAAAAAAACAGCACCGATCGTTTGACGGCAAATGTATGTATGCTTACATACATACCAATAAAAACGTTGTTAAAACCGTGTTGGGAAAAATCCGCAATTGTGCGGATTTTCTTTTTATATATGCCGTCAAACTACGAACGAAAACCGTCCCTTGAGTACCCGCGTACACGGCGGGATAACCCTCACAGCTATGCTGTTCGGCGGTTTTCGTCCGTTCTGCACTATTTTTTTCATCCCCTTAAAAAGTAAAAAAACATCCAAAATCGCAAAATTGTCCGATAACTGAACGATAAACTGTATTATAATAGACTTATAAAGCTTAAAATGACAATACCTGAGACGGCGTGTAGCGCCTCCTCCATTAATGTGGGGCGGTTTTATTGCCGCCCCGAATACCAAAAAGGATTGATTTTATGGGAGTTATTAAAAATATTATAAACGCAATAACAGGGAAAAAATCAGATAAGAAATCAGATAAGAAGAAAGAAAAAAAGACAGAAACCAAAAAAACATCAGCACCTAAAATAACAGCTGCAGGACCTGTCAAAACTACAAAAACTATAGCTGATATGGTAAATCAAAGTAAATCTGATAAAAAGACGAAAACTACAACGTCAAAAGCCCCGGCGATGATTACAGCCGCAGACATTGCAACGCCTGTTAAAAAGACGAAAACTAAAAAGACAAAAGCTCCGGCAATGATTACTGCCGCGGATATTGTTACGCCCCTAAAAAGAGCAAAGCAGAGCAGTAAGCTGTCCGAGGGCAAAGGACCTATCACGCCCTTTAACGCCAATGAAACGTTTATTGAGCGGGCAAAGAAACAGGGTACAGCAAAGGATAAAGAACGTGCCGAAAGAATACAGCGTGTTTTGCACACAACAAAAGCAAAATCAGATATCAAAGAGCTCAACAAGGCGTTAGATGTTTTAGATGACTTGGGTATCTTTAACACAGCATCCGAAAAGAAAGACGGGCCGGTAAAAAAGAGCCTGTTCGACCAACTCACCGAGAAGAAAAAACAAGACCCTTATGACGCACTTATTGACTATACCAATATAGATAAGCAGTTCAGAAAGACAGATGCACAGAAACGACAGGAGGCAATAAATAAACTTCTCGACTTTGACTTTGACAAGATAAGCAATACATACGCCCAGATAGAGAAAGGCATTGCAGCTGATACGTTCCTTAACTCCGAAGCGGATTTTTTGAAAGATGTCAAAATTCTATCTTCATTTGCTGACAAAGAAGTCGGCGAACGTGACCGCAAAATTGTTGAGGAGAGAGTAAAGGAAAAAACTGCGCAAGGCATTAAAACGAATTTCAGAAAAGAGTGGTCGGAATATCAAAGAGAAGTTGGGTTATATGAGCAAGATACGCCAGGCAAACTATTTCTTCGTGAGGAAACTATAACACTTTCAGGTGATAGAGCAAAACCAGCTTTCTATATGTCTCAAGATGAGATTGTGGAGTATTACTATTTACTTGCGAATTATGGCAAGGATGAGGCACTAAAGTATTTTGAGACATTAAAACCTCGTATAATCAAAGACGCACAAAACTATACAGCAACCGAAGAATACAAAAAAATAGGCGAAAATCATCCTATTCTTTCAAATATATCAAAACTCCCATATACGATAAAAGCGGCGGAAGAGGGTATCGAAGCAACAGCACTTACAGCGGGGTTAGGTGCTACTAAAGCGCTTTTGGGCGACACGCGCACAATGGAAGATTTGACGCCATTTGAAAATACGCTCGGCGGAACAGCGTTAAATAGCATAAGAGAAGGAGCTCAACAAACTACCGATAATCAGTTTGCAAAAATACTCCTCGGCCTATTGCACAACGTTTCTGAAAGCCCGATGGAATCTGTACTCCAATTCGCTCCTGCTCCGATTAAAGCTTTAGGCGAATTTACAGGCGGCGCAATAAATGCATCATCAAAACGTTCACAATTATATGTTAATAATACTCTTGACAGCAAAGGCAGTGGTGCATCAATTGCAACATCGTTCGTATTAGGCGTGCTGCCTTTAGGCTCAATAGGCTCATTCATCGGCAAAGGAACATCAAAACTGCTCCTTAAAGGCGCAACACGTTCCGGGCTTAACACTTTCCTTGCAAACCTTGCCGGCAATGCAGTCGGCGGTGCTGTAACAGGCGTTACATTTTTCGGAGTTGAAGAAATGTCAGACCGTTTCTTTATGGGCGAAAACTCGCCGTATGGAGTATCGGTCAGAAACTATATGCAAGATGGGATGTCAGAGCAGGCGGCACGTGACAAGGCAACACAGGACACATTTAATAATATGCTCACGTCTGCCCTTGTAGGTTCATTGCAGTCAACAATATCAGGAATAGGATCTTCCCGAAAATGGGGCGTAGACTTTAAAAAGTCAGGTGAAAAAATATTACAAAATGAGGGCATTGACGGAATAAACAGAATACTTAACGAAACGGACGGTATGAGCAAACAGTCTGAAGCCTGGCGCAATGCACAAAGATTACGCCGCCGTCAGCTGCAGGGTAAAGAAATATACTCTGATATGCTCGGTGCACAGGACTATCTAAACTCACTCGAACGTAAACGTCAGCAAGCTTTTTCTGCAGGTATAACCAACGTCACCGGCATACGCATACTGCGTGGCAAGGTAGACGATGCAGTAAATGCAACTCACAATAAAGGCGTAATAACGCTGTCACTAAACCCCGATACAGACTTAGTCGAGGTAATCAAGCACGATACAGCTCACGCCGCAGAGGGTGCAAACCCCGATACTTTTGAAGTGTACAAAAATCAGCTCCGCAATGCACCGGGATATACAGAGGCGATTTCACGTATGAAAAAGATACGTGAGGATGCAGGGCTTTCCATCGATAAAGCAACGCTTGAGAGCGAAGTTGCGGCAGAGTTCGCACGTAACTTTGTGAAAAACGTAAAGGACCTTGACAGGCTACAGCGTGTAGTAAACGGTAACCCTGCATTAGCAGACAGAATATATACAGGATTGCGTGACCTTAGTGCAAAAATGAAAGCAAAGGGCGGTATGCTCTTTACCGACGAGGCAACAGGTATAAAGATACACTATGACGAACTTAACGCGCTTACAAACCTATATGAGGGGATGTTATTAAATACACGTGAAAGCTTTTTCTCTGATACGTCACCGATGCACCACGTAAAGCAGAATAACGATGCACGAAATTTCGGTGTTGCAATACATACAGAGCTTGCAAGTATTTCCAATAAGCGTATGTCATCTATGTGGAAAAACAACCGTGACGAGGTAAAGGAGCTTATCCGTGATGCGTACCGCAGCTACAAAAAAGGTGACACTGAAAACGGTGATAAAATCCTTGACCGTGCCGGTGCAATCTGGGCGGCATCTCTTAAAAAAGGTGGAACAGCTGATGCAATAGACGAATTTACATCGCACTTCAAAGCACAGTATAACGAGGGCGAAATTATTAACCGACAAATCGAACGCAACAAGCAAATTGCAATTGACCTTGAAAACCATAATATGAACATCGGTACGTACGTTAAAGGCATAATGTCTGATGTTGGTGTTGCAAAAGGCAGAACAAACCCTGATGAAGAAGCGGTAATTCGTGAAGCTTTTGACAATATTAAAAATAATGACGAGGAAAGCGCAAGAGCCGTCTTATATCCCTTTGCCGAGGAATTATTCAAGAAAGCAAAAAGAGGGCTTGAGGGGCGTGATAGCGAGGTTTTAAACTTTATCAGTACCGCACGCATAAAGCTTGACAGAAACGGCGAGGGCGGTGAGGATATTAAACGCCTGCAGAAAGTCAGCCGTGGAACGTATGACGAGACCTCAACCGCAAGAACTCCTGATACGGTGCTTATGGAGATGAAGGAGCTGTTCCCCGAATACCCCTGGACAAAGGATACAGAAACTCAAGAACCACCCGTTACCGAGATAATGAGGATATATGACCTCATAAAAGACACTGCAGAGCGCCCCAAATATAACCCCTCTGACGTTCCTGAGTTGGCAAAAGCACTTGCTGATGATATTATCTCAACATATCGAAACAACGTTCCTGCATTAAAAGAAACGGAAAAATCTGTACGTATGGCAGATGAAGCGAATTACGGAATAGATATCGAGGGCGGAATACGTGACCTTGACATAGACGGACTTAAGGAACGTGATGTAAAAGAGTGTGCCGACAAAATTAGAAGCACCATTGATGAAATAACTCTCGCTATGGACGAGGGTATAAAATCGGGAATTATAGACGGTGCAGTCGCAAAATATGAAGAACTTTCAAAAGGTATGACAGATGCCATATCAAAAGAGCTTGTAAAAAGAGGCTATACAGCAGATGAAGCGGAAGATATCGCAATGTATATGATAAGCGCCATATACGAAACAACGGAATACCGAGTAAACCGCTACATAAAAGAGGCAGACGATACCGTTGCCGCAATTTATGCAAAGACGGTAAATCCCAACACAGACGATATAACCTCACCGCCTAATCAGCCTGCATTTGATATGTATCGTGATGAGAAAAATAACGCCGCAGAAATTGCAAAATCACGTAAGGACTCCGCAACAGAGGCTAAAAAGAAGATAAGTAACCTCTTTAAAAACACCGCCAAGAAAGAGTTTTTTGACGGCACAGAGAGCGAACTCAACGCACGTATTGATGATTTTATGTATGATGCCGTAAGAAACCGTGACACAGCAGAAGCGGCTATAGAGTACGTAAAAGAAAAGGGCGTAAGAACCGTATATCGTGAGCTTGCAACAATGACAGGCGGCATAACAGCGTTTGACACTGCCAAAGCGTGGGCATTAGCTGTTGAGTATAGGAAGCGTATAAATAACCCTGCAACCTCTCCCGAAGCAAAAACACAATATAGTAGGCTTATGGTAGACGTTCTTGCAATGATGCGTGAGAAGTGGACAGAGGCAGGACAGGCAACGCAGTCTATAAAGCTTTTTAATCTTTTAACACTCGAAGGACAGCTTATGGAGTTTAAGCGGCGTGCCGATGCAGGAGTAGAAGCACAGCTCAGAAAGCGTCCTGATTATGAAAAGCTAAAAGCAGAAGAAACAGTTGCAAAGCGTAAAGACCGTGCAAGAAAAGCGAAAGAAGCAGACGAAACCGAAGAAGTTGACGAGACTTCAACACCGACAAGGAAACCTCGTAAGAGGAAACCGCAAGAGACCGATACTGACGAAACCGAAGAAGTTGAAGACACTTCAGAGACACCTCGTAAGCCTCGTAAGAAAAAAGAGAAAACACCTCAGTCAGAGCTTGAAAAGCTTTATAAAAAATACAGAATAAAATACATACCCGAAGAGCTTTTCCAATATGCACAGGACACACTAAAAGCAATTGACGATGCCGCAAACGCAAACAGCCTTAATGATGTGATAGACATCATTATGCAAAACTCACGTAAGCGTAATACAAATACGTCAAAAAGATTGCCCGGTAAAATGCGTAGGTATTATAAATCCGAAACAAAGCTTGCAGGCGGTGACTCAACTAAGCCGTTTGAGGTGCTTGCAAATACAGCACGTCAGCAGGTATTCTCTATGATTGATGATGCATTGCCAAAGAGTACGGCAAGAAAATTCAACGGCATACGCCGTATGGCACTTTTAAACAATGTAACTACATTTTTAAGAAACGTAATATCAAACTTTGCATTAACACCTAGAGAAACCATAGCAAACGACCTTGCAATACTTCCTGATTTGGTGATGTCTATATTTACGCATAGACGTGGAGTCGGACTTGAGCTCCCGGGTGGATATATAAATGCGGCAAGGCGGATGAGAAAAGCGGCACTTGAACAAAATCTTAAGGTCAATACGTTTATTGACAGCGAGGGCGGCTATTCGGGAAACGCCGCAAATCGTATATATGTTGGCAAGACTATGTCAAAGATTGAGGAGCTTACAGGCTATAACCTGACAGTATCAGACGAAACGCAAAAAGGTATTATCGAGGCGCGTGTTGAACGGTCTCTAAAAAACCTTGTTGAAAAAGGGCATCTAACTCCTGAAGAGGTTGCGGAAATAGTCGCAAATGTAATTAAGTACCGCACATTCCAGGACGATACAGTTCTCGGAACGGGGCTTGATTATCTGCAAAAAGCCTTTAACCTTAGAAAAGAATTTGGTATTGGTGATTTTATAGTAACATTTACAAAAGTACCAGGAGCAGTTATCACAAGAAACCTTGAATATTCGCCTGCCGGATATGCAAAATTTATATGGACTGTCTGCAATACTGTTTTCCAAAAAGCAAAACAAAAGCGAGGAATGACAGCTCAGGAACAGCGAGAAATTGCACTCACCCTTGCACGTCCTACAACATCACTCGGAATAATAGCAACAGGTGCAATGCTTGCATCAAAGGGAATTATAGTCGGTTCGGATATTGACGATAAAGACGATGACAACTACCTGTTAAAAAAATTCCGTAGTGTGACAGGTGCAAAAGGTTATAAGCTTAACTGGGATGGATTGCGGCGTTATATTAACGGTGAAGACAGCGATATTAAAAATGGTGACCGCCTATTTGATATATCGTGGGCGCCGTTCGCTCCACAGCTGCTTGTAGGAGCAACAATGCAACGTGAGCAAGGCTATGATTTTGACGGATTTAAAGACGGTTTTCACGATTGGTGGTCATCAGTAGGCTATATGATTAACCCTTTAAATATGCCGGAAGTTATACCCGAAACGATTGACTACACGCTTGAACAGATGTCAGACCTTCCTGCACTGCAGGGCATACGTGATGTTATAGAAAGCTGGGAATATAGAGAAGGATATGTAGATTTTGCAATACAGCTTGGTACTAACTGGGGATTGAGCTTTGAACCACAAATGATTAGAAAGCTCGGCAACGTGCTTGATGCGAGTGTTCGTGATCCGTATCACGGCGAAACAACCTGGATACGTGCGTGGCAAAACATAGAAGCAAATCTTCCTATACTGCCGTTGCGTAAGAATGTCCCGGAGCAGATAAATGTATTTGGTGAGCCTGTACCGGGAACGCTCGGCAGTTGGTGGAAAGATACGCTAAACGAAATGTTATCACCCGGACGTGTAAGCGTGTTTGAAGAAAGCGGACTGATGGAGGAGCTTGATATTCTGTATCAATATAATGATGATGCACTTTTAAAAACGCCGCGTATGAACGGTAATACGGCAATGGTTGAGGAAAAAACCGTAAAATTTGACTTATACGGCGAAGACTATGAGGAATACTCTAAATGGCTCGGCACGACAACTGTCAGAAATATTACCGAGTTTATGAAGAGTGATTACTATAAATATCTTCCGTACTACCAGCGTGCCGCGGCAGTTGCTAAAATCAATAAAGAAAGCGAAGAGGCGTGTCGGACAGCGTGGGCAGAAATGCTATGCGAGGCAGATAAAGCAAAACAGAACGAGATCCTTGAAGAAAAAATTGAAAGTTATCAGGAAATGGCAGAAAATCTTGTTTATATAAACCAAGCTACTGACCATATAAAACAAGATGGTGTAAGAATTGAAACCGTTGTAGACTGCTACTATGAACGTGAATTTACCCAGGACGAACTAAAAAGAGAAATCAGCGATGCAGAAGCCGATGTAAAGCAACACGAAAAAATCCTAAAAAAGCTCCATTCAGGAGACGGATACAAAATGGTAGATGCCGGGAACGGTAAAACAAAGCGTAAATATACTCGTGAAATGTCAGCTGAAGAAAAAGCACTTACAATAAAAGAACGAGAGAACGAAATTGAAAAGGCAAAGCAAAAAGTTGAAGACCTTAAAGCGGGTAAAATTCTTGCAAAGGTAGACATAGTTGGTGAATGGTCTAATTTACCAAAGGAACATCAAAAGATTGTTCTTGAACAAATATCAAAATATCCTGATAAAACTATTTATATCCCCGAAGAGCTTATGCTCCCTGAAAACCTTATAGACTTTTCAGACGAAGAACCGCCCGAAGAAGATGCAGTAATAGACGTAACAAACGGATATTCACGTAAAAAGCTTCTTGATGATGAAGAAACGCAGACCGATAAAGCTACATCTAAAAAGACACCGACGTCCTCTGCATCCGTATCATCTGCTAAATCGTCAAGCGGTAAATCAGGCGGTAAATCAGGCGGCAAATCAGGGAGTAAATCAAGCGGTAAAAAATCATCGGGAAGTAAATCAAGAGCAAGTAAATCACCAAGCAACATAGGCAGATACTACAGCAGTATTGAAACAGCCGATGCTATGACAGAACTAACAGACGGCATAGGCTATCCTGGTAATATTCCTCTGTCGTTTATAGGTGATGAACAATCGTTCAAACATCCGTTCAAGCGGCAGTTCAAGTTCAAAGTACCATTTAAAGATAACAAAAAAACGTTTATTTATCCTTTTGACAAGGTTTAAATAAAAATATTAAAGAAAGGAGCGTGGCGATATGACACGTAACAAAACCGAAGTTGCGGAAAACCTACCGCAGAACAACACATCTGATGATACATCAGAGGAAAAGGCTCTCGGTCCGGACGATATTTCAAATATGTCTGATGATGAATTTGAAAAATATCTTGATGAACTCTCCTCGGAAGCGGACGAGGATATGGCAGAGGGCGAAGAAACCACAGACGAGAAAGGGGGCGAGGACAATGAAGAAGATAATAGCATAGCAGAAGATGAAAAAGACGTCGAAAAAGACACGGCAGAGGAAAAGCCGGAAGAGGTTAAAGAAGAGCCGTTTAAAACCTTTGCTACAGAGGAAGAATACGAAGCTGAAATACAAAAGCGTATCAAGGAGCTTGGATTAGACAAGGGCAAAGGCAATGGTAAAAATCCTGATGTAGACAAAATATGTAAGCTTGCAAAAAAAATATACACAGACAGTGACAACCCATTAAGTGAAGTTGCAGACGAGCTTGAAAAGCAGTATGCAGAACACGAGGGAATGAATGTCGAAGAGCTTAGGGAAAAGATGTCTACAGAAGAGGATGCAAAAAAGTATCGTGATGAGCAGGATAAAAAGAAGAAAGCCAATGATGACCGCGACAATATCATTAAAAAGTGGAACGAAGAAGCGGCACTTATAAAGCATATCGACCCTGATTTTGACTTCAAAAAGGCAATTTCAGACGAAAAGTTCAAAGATGCACTTCTTAGTGGCAAGAGTGTTCACGAGGCTTATATGCTCCTTGAAAAGAAAGATAAGTCAGAAGACAAGCCCGAAAAGAAGAAGGAAGAAACAAAGCCCGAGACAATCGAGCAAAACGGACGTAATCCGAGAAAAGGCACAGGCTCTGCAACCGTAAACCCTGCATCAATGTCTGATGCAGACTTCAAGAAATATCTTGAAAATATTAAAAACTCATAAGGTGAAAAGAAAGGAATGATTTATTATGACACCTACAGAACAGAATTTGAATATGAACAACACTAATTCAAGGGGTATGTCCCCCTTAATGGAATCGGTACTAAACCGAATTATCCTTGATGCCAACAAGACCGAGCGTAAATATACGAAGTTCGGTCAGAAAGTAGACATACCAAAGGGCAAAACAAAAACAGTTGCCTTTGATAAGCTCTCGCCATTGCCAAAGGCAACAACACCGCTTACTGAGGGTGTAACTCCCAAGGGCGGTGCTGTAAACATAACAAGAATAAAGGGCGAGCCGGAGCAGTTTGGTAACTATGTATCATACACAGACCAGCTTGATTTCTTTGCAAACGACCCGTCACCTGAAATTCTTAAATACACAGAGCTCTTAAAGGAAAATCAGCTTGAAACGTTCGAGCATCTTGACGCTATGGAGCTTGCATCAGGTCTTAACGTATTCTATGCAGGCGAGGCAACATCACGTTCAGAGCTTACAAACGTACTTACCGTTAAAGACGTACGCCGTGCCGTTACAAGCCTTAAGAGAAATAAGGTACAGCCTGCTGACGGAAAGGACTTTATAGCATTCATTCACCCTGATGTGGTATTTAATATCCACAATGACCCCGAGTGGCGTCAGCCGCATACATACAGCGACACAACAGAGCTGTATTCAGGTGAAATCGGTAGACTTTTCGGTGTCAGATTTATTGAGGACCCTGATGCTTATGTATTCAGAGGTATACCGTTTGCCGCTAAGTATGATGAGTTGAGCGTATTAAGAAAGGACGGCACAAAAATATATATTGCAGAGACACTATCAACAGATGATGCGTCATCAATAACAAACCGCCCTGTATGGATAAACGGCAAGAAATATACTATAACATCAGCTGTAGCAGGTGAAAATGGCGAAGCATATCTTATAGCCAATAAATCACTTGATAATGAACTAATAGAGGCAGATATGAAAATATACCCCGGCGAAGGCGGCAAGGACGGTGAGCCTGTATACGGCACCATTATACTTGGCAAGAATGCATTTGGTACATCAGGTGACAAAACAGCCGAGATAATCAGCAAGCCAATTGGTTCGGCCGGTACAGGCGATCCGCTCAATCAGCGTGGAACTGTAGGCTGGAAAGCGTACAGATTTTTCAAGATTATCGAGCAGACAAAAATGCTCCGTATTGAGTCATTGGCAAATACAAACTAAACGGCAAAAGAGGTGTAAGCATTGAGAGAAGCCGATTTAAAAAAACGATTGTTTGCAATTGAATATTATAAAAACGGCTGCAATGCTACAAAAGCCGCCGAGAGTGTAGGATACAGCCCGAAAACCGCCCGACAGCACGGAAGCACACTGCTTAAGGATAAAATAGTAAAGCGTGAACTAAAGGCGTTAGACGAGCTCCTGTCGCTTGACAAGTTGTCCGTACCTACTAAAGAGGATATGGAAGGCAAAATTGCCGATATAGACGAAGTATTAACAACATTAACACATATTCTCCGGCGTGAACTGCCGGAGGACAATGTGGTTGTATTAAAAACGAACAAAACAGAATTTATAGATGACGAGAAACATATTACACGTTCTGAAGAAGCTCAGATAGTAACCACACGCCCTAAGCTTAGTGATGTGAATAAAGCCGCAGATTTGCTTTTGAAATACTTTGAGCGTGCAAATGACAACCCAGACGGAGACGAGGGCGGCGTAATAATTCTTGCAGATATTAAATAACACTCAATAAGAAAGGATGATAATTATGTCAGCACAAAAACAAAAGACGTCAAAAAAGAAAGAAATTCAAAGAGTAATGATAGTTGTGCCTAAGCCGAGAAATATCGTAGGCGATACAGAAACAGTAGTATCTGTAAATGGTGAGATGTATCAAATAATGTACGATAGACCCATTGAAGTACCTGAAAACGTTGCAGAAGTAATTGAAAATTCAAGACGTCTGCAAGAAGAGATTGCAATTATAACAGAACGAGAGATACTAAAAGCAGGAAAGCCGTCGTTTGCTGATATGTAAAAGAAGGTGAACAGATGACAGAATTGACATCTATTAATGGATATTATGGAAACGTTCCGCCGGGAGTGATACAAAACGCAATTGAGAGTTATCATACATATAAGTCCGACAAGGAAAGACTTATGTCAAGAATACGTGATAATGAAAAGTTGTATCGTGACAGTTATGATAAATTAACTCCGTCACTTGAAGCACAGATGGACTGTTCTACCTCGTTCATACTTTCTGCGATTGAGAATTTCCGTGCAGACGCCTCTGAAAGCTATCCGCAACCAAACATATTAGAACGAGAAGAGGCAGGCACAGAGGCGGCAGAAGCACTCTCAAAGCTTATTCCAATCCAGCTTGACCGTGCAGGATTTCGAAAGACGTTCAAAAATAACAGCCGAAACAAGGCAAAATATGGTACAGCAATATATGGTGTGTTCTATGATGAGCCTACAGGCGATATTGATATTCGCGAGCTTGATATAAGGGATGTGTATGTTGATATGCACCTTCCCAATATTCAAGACAGTGCATTTCTATTTATATCAGCCGTAATAGAGAATGAGACACTTGCACACCATTACCCTGATTTTAAGGACATATTCACAGGCGATGCGGAAATAGAAAGCATTGCGGCGGAAAACTACACGCTTAAGAACCATACGCTTGTCCTTGACTGTTATTATAAGACAGCAGACGGTAAAGTCCAGATGATGAAGATGTGCAATAACACTATAATTGCCGCAACGGAAGATATGGAATATTATCGTGACGGACTATATAAGCACGGAAAGTACCCTGTAGTGTTTGACGTGATGTATGACGACTGTAACAGTCCGTTCGGGTTCGGTATGATTGATATGGGTAAATCTACTCAGATAGGAATTAACAAGCTTGATGCGGCAATTACGGAAAATGTAATGGTGTGTTCTAAGCCAAGGTACCTTACAAAACGAAATGCAGGTATAGACAAGGAAGCGTTTTCAGATGTGTCAAATGTACTCGTTGAATTTGAGGGAGATGGTGACGGTATCCGACCTATAGAGGCAACGCAGATAAGTAGTGACGCTCTTACGTATCGTGAATACAAAAAGGACGAGCTTAAAGAACTCCTTGCAAACCGAGACTTCCAGCAGGGTGGAACTGCAGGCGGTGTTGTTGCGGCATCTGCAATCGAGACGTTACAGCAGTCAGGCGAGAAACGTGCGCGTTCTATTATAAGTGATTCGTACGATGCATACCGTGAAATTGTAAAGATGATTGTTGAAATAATCCGTCAGTTTTATACCGAGCCTCGTTCGTTCAGGACCCAGGACGAGAACGGCAAGAAAAGCTTTATTGAATTTTCAAGCGACCTGATGAAAAAAACAGGTATTGACGGAATGTCTGAAGTACCTCTTGAGTTTGATATAGAAATCGTCGCACAGAAAGAAAATCCATACACAAGAGAAACGATAAATCAGACACTTATAAACCTGTGGAGTATGGGAATATTAAATCCCGACACTGCCGACCAGGCAATCGTCTTATTAAAGAGTATGCAGTTTGACGGCAAGGACAAGCTTATAAGTGATTTTCAGGCACTTATCGACCAGAAACCTACAAACGCCGCACCTGTACAGAACGTATCACAAGGCGTACAAAACGTACCACAAGGCATACAGAATGTACCACAAGGCATACCGACACCTGATATGAATATGTTCACGCAAGGAGGTAGTATTATATGAGCATACTCAAATTAAACCCCGAATCGTACACGGAAGAGGGCATACAAAATAACTGGGCGGCTATATATGCAAAGCGTGAGATAGATAATCACAGAGATACAGCTGTCCTCGACCACCCTGACGGAAGTGTCACAAAAGCTAAGCTTTCAGATGAAGTAAAGGAAATAATCTCCAAAGCTGAAAAAGATGCAAATACAGCAGTATCAACAGCAAATACAGCAGTAGCAACAGCAAATACAGCAAATCAAAGAGCCATTTCAGCTGATACAAAATCCGATGCGGCAGTATCATCTGCATCAGTAGCAGTCCAAAGAGCGGAGAGTGTTCAGTCTGACGTATCAAAGCACACAAGTAATAATGATATACACGTATCTAAAGAAGATAAAGATGTGTGGAATAATAAGGCAGATGCTGAAAGTACATATTCAAAAGCGGAAATTGATGCTATGCAGTCCCAAGCAAGCAATGCGTTCACAGAGCTTGCATCGGAATTTGAGAGCTATAAAGGCAGTACTCCTAATAGCCTAAAAGCAGAAGCTCTTGAATTGGGTGATAATGTTACAGTTAATGCAGAAAATGCCCGACTTGCCATTGGAGGTACAGTGTATTCAACTATGCCGCAGAGGATAGGAGTGTGGACAGACGGCACACCGATATGGAGAGTTGCATTTGAAAAGACCATTCCTACAGGAACGAGTGATAATAAGTCTGATGTAATTGTGTCGATACTCTTATCATCAACGTGCAAGAATACAAAGCTTATAGACTGTGATTGCTTTTCAACTAATACTGAAGGCGGATTTGGTGCTACACATCATCAAAAGGATAATATCTCATTTATGAATAACGGCATTATGAATATTTCATTTCAGAACGGCACTAATGAGAATATCCTCTATGGATGGGTTGAGTTTGTCGCTCCCTACTCGTCTATATATCCTAATGACTGTTATATGGATTATAGACAGTCAGACGGCACATATCGTATGACAGGACAGCAGGCTAATGAGATATTGGTAAAAATACCTGAAGCATTTATAGGCAAGGACAATATTTGTTTCTCAATGAGTATTAAAAAGACAGCGTATCAGCAGATTGATATTGCCTACGGCGACGGAAACGATGTACTGTTAAGTAGCTTAGCTGTGACAAACAGTAGCGTATATGAAGCTGTAAGCCTATATAACGCAGGCTATCCAGCAACAGCAAACAGTTGGTTTAAGATACGATGTCATTCGGGAAATAACGAATATTTGACTGTAAAAGATATAGTAATTGGTGAGGTGTAATATTATGGACAATAAAATATTTAATCTATATGAAGACAAAAAGGATTTTGAGTATATAGGCACATATACTGTTGCAAGAGATAGTGATGGTAACCTGCCGAACCAAATAATAATATCTGCTGATGAAAATGGCGAGCCATTTGAACTTACCGATTTTTCAATAGATTGTAAGATTTCAACAACTGCAAGCACTAAGCTGAATATAAAGTGTAACGATGTAATATACTGGGGCAATGCGTCAGCTGGGTACATGAATGGTAGTGGCTTAAGGACATGGGGTATTATTTTCTTAAGATATGGCAGCGATGGTACAGGGCTTTTGGCAGTACCCTCCATGACTGTAGATTTATCTCTGGGCGAAAGATATTCGCTCCTCAACAGCTGTATGATGAGCGTAATAACAGGAAGTGACACTATAAATAAGATTACAATAACAAGTACCGCAACATTTTCGTCCGGTACAACGTTGATTGTGAAAGGAGTGAGAAAAAGATGAAGGTGCTTGAAAATGGTGTTTATCGTGATGCGACTGCCGAAGAAATTGAACATATAAAA
>JAQXXM010000067.1 GCA_029226065.1 Clostridiales bacterium | reverse complement strand
GCATGTATTTGCATGGAATGTGTTATGCGCTGTTATGATATATTAGAGGAGGAGGCTCCCAAGGCACACGAGCTTGACTATCTTGTTAAGCCTCCGTCACCACGTGAGATAAAGGAGTACCTTGACGATTATATAATCGGTCAGGAGCAGGCGAAAAAGATACTTGCCGTTGCTGTTTATAATCACTATAAACGAATAAACCATATATCGGAAGCCGATGGTGTACAGCTGCAAAAGAGTAATATTCTTATGGTAGGTCCTACGGGCAGCGGTAAAACGTACATTGTCCAGAACCTTGCTAAAATCCTGAATGTGCCGTTTGCTATTGCTGATGCTACATCGCTTACTGAAGCGGGATATGTAGGTGAGGACGTTGAGAATATTCTCCTTAAACTTATCCAGGCGGCAGACTACGATATTGAGGCGGCAGAACACGGAATTATCTATATTGATGAGATAGATAAAATTGCACGCAAGAGCGAGAATGTATCTATAACACGTGACGTATCGGGTGAGGGTGTTCAGCAGGCACTTTTGAAAATGCTTGAGGGTACTGTTGCATCTGTACCGCCGCAGGGCGGAAGAAAGCATCCGCACCAGGAAATGCTGCATATTGACACTACAAATATTCTGTTTATATGCGGCGGTGCATTTGACGGAATAGAAAACATTATTGATGCACGTTGCGGTAAAAAGGCAATGGGATTTGGCGCAAAGGTTGAGAGCAAAAAGGAACGTGATGTATCGGAGTTGTTAAAGCTCATTACGCCGCAGGATTTGCTCAAATTCGGCTTGATACCCGAATTTATCGGCAGACTGCCTGTATTTACAACTCTTGACAAGCTTGATAAGGATACGCTTATATCAATCCTTACTAAGCCTAAAAACGCACTTATAAAGCAATATAAAACGCTTATGAGCTTTGATGATGTGGAACTTCAGTTTACAGACGATGCGATTGAGGCAATTGCAGACAAAGCACTGCAAAGGAATACGGGTGCAAGAGGTCTGAGGGGTATAATCGAGGAGTGTATGACAGATGTTATGTTTGAAACACCGTCAGATACCGATATTGTAAAAGTAACAATTACTAAGGAATGTATAACAGACGGAAAAGAGCCTGTTATCGAAAAAGCCGATACAAAATCATTGACCGAAAAGCTTGCTATACCCGAGCGTGAGGACAAAGACGAATTTGTTTCGTAATATACAATACGGCGTTTGCCGTTTAGAAGGATGTGGAAATTTATGTTTGTTTCAGAAAATTTGACAGTAAATGAGAAAAACCACCTTGCAATAGGCGGTTGCGACACAGTGGAGCTTGCAAAGGAGTTTGCAACACCGCTATATGTCATTGATGAGGATTTGTTCCGTAAAAACTGCCGTGTTTATAAAGATGCTATAGATAAGTATTATGACGGCAACGGACTTGTTCTCTATGCTAATAAGGCACTTTGCACGATGTACACCTGCAAGCTTGCAATGGAGGAGGGCTTAGGTGCGGACGTAGTATCGGGCGGTGAGCTGTATACTGCAATTAAGGCAGGCTTTCCTATGGATAAGATTTATTTCCACGGCAACAACAAGACAGACGAGGAGCTTGAAATGGCAGTATCAAACGGTGTAGGTCATATTATAGTTGATAATATGTACGAGCTTACACGTCTTAACGATATTGCAAAATCACACGGCGTTGTACAGAACATAATGTTCCGTATAAAGCCGGGTGTTGATGCTCACACGCACAGTTTTATACAGACAGGTCAGATTGACTCAAAGTTCGGTGTGGCACTTGAAAACGGCGAGGCGTTTGAGATATATAAAGCGGCACACGAAATGTCAAATGTCAACCCCGACGGTTTACACTGTCATATAGGCTCACAGATATTTGATGTTGAGCCGTTCGTTAAAGCGGCAGAGATTATGATGAATTTTGCGGGTGACTTAAAGGATAAGCTTGGTCTTGCGATAAAGAAGCTTAATCTGGGCGGTGGTTACGGTATTCGCTATACTGAAAATGACGACCCTGTACCGTATGATGAGTATATAAAGCACGTATCAGACATAGTAAAGGATACTGCTAAAAAGCGAGGATTAAACGTTCCTATGATTTTAATGGAGCCCGGTCGCTCGATTTCGGCACCGGCGGGTATAACGCTGTATACTGTAGGCGGTATCAAGGACATCAAGAATGTCAGAAAATACGTAAGTGTTGACGGCGGTATGGGCGATAACCCAAGATATATATTGTATGAGTCAGAGTACAGTGCAGTTGTTGCAAACAAAGCGGGCGATGAAAAGACGGATAAGGTGACTGTTGCGGGCAAGTGCTGTGAGAGCGGAGATTTGCTGTTAAAGGACGCAATGCTCCAGCCTGCGGAGTCGGGCGACATATTAGCCGTGCTTGCTACAGGCGCATATAACTATTCAATGGCATCAAATTACAACAGAATACCTCGCCCTGCAATTGTTGCAGTGTCGGGCGGTAACGCAAAGGTTATTGTTAAGCGTGAAACCTACGAGGACATTATCAAAAACGATGTATTATAATATATGATACTTATCAGGCAGTTTTTGTCTTACAGCGTTTGCGGGGCAAGACTGCCTGTTTTTTTATCCTAATGCTGTTTACGCAGTTACGCAGTCTTGCACCCACGTCGCTAAACGCATCAAAGATGCTACATCGCTCTCGTGAGCAACAAGACCGCTTGATGTATTACACAGTTACGCAGTTTTGTGCTCACATCGCTAAACGCATCAAAGATGCTACATCGCTCTTGTGAGCAACAAAACCGCTTGGCATATTACACAGTTACGAAGTTTTGTGCTCACATCGCTAAACGCATCAGAGATGCTACATCTCTCTTGTGAGCAACAAAACCGCTTGCTCGGAGTGCTACATCGTTCTTATGGACAGCATAACTGCTTGCCAACAGATTGTGTAAATTATTTCTCATACATATAAGCCTGTCACGGTATATTTGCCTCAAACGCTCTAAACCCTTAGGGAAATGCGTTTTCGGTCAAA
>JAQXXM010000066.1 GCA_029226065.1 Clostridiales bacterium | reverse complement strand
TCTTTATCTATTTGCCCTGTTCTTAAAAACTTATCAAGCGTTTCTCTATTCGGTATTCCCGCTCTGCCTCCCATTTGGGTACATTTAATTGTTGACACTCCCGTTGCAAACCGTGCCGCTTCGGGAACGGAAAGTCCGTCTAAATACGCAACAGCAAAAGCTCCGTGAAAAACATCGCCGGCACCTGTTGTGTCCTTAATCTCGGCTTTCATTGCAGGCTGAGCAAATTTTTCATTGCCGTATATTCCCATTGAGCCATACTCGCCGAAAGTGAATATAACAATTTCAGGGCCTTTAGATTGAATATATTTCATAACCTCATATTTTTCTTCGTCTGAAAGTTCTTTGGCACTTTTTTTCCCAAGCTCCTCACAAACCCCGTCAAAATAATATTCCGAACCTATAAATATATCAAAAATATCGTAGTTTTCATAAACGTACGGCCTATAATATGCGGCATCAACACTTACTTTCCCACCGTTTTCGTGCATAATATCCGCCGCTTTTCTGACCGCCTCGTTGACAAAGCCGACGTGAATAATTTTACCCGATTTAATATAATCTTCATCAATGTCGTCTGTTTCAACCTCACGAAGCTCTCCACCTCGACTGATTATATGCTTTGACTTTGTTGAGCGTTCGGTTATACATACACAGAAATTACTCCTTTTGTTCTGTGCAACAACAAGATGTTTGGTATCAACATTATTGAATTTAAAATCCTCAATAATCATTTTGCCGAAAATGTCATCTCCGACAACTCCCAACATTGATACATTTGCGCCCAAATTGCCTGCGGCGCATAATGCTGTTGCCACCCATCCGCCGCCTTGAAAGCTACAGTCGTACATTCTGCTGCTGACTTCCTCATAAGGGATTTTTTCAAGCTCAACAACCATATCTTGACCGGGATTTCCTATTCCGATAATATCATATTTTTTCATATAAAATCCTTTCACAAAACCCTTAGGGAATCATCGACATAAACTTCATGTCATAGTATTCTTCCAACGACCATTTGGATTTATCGCAGCCAATTCCTGATTGCTTTGCACCACTGTGAGGTGAAAATTCCGTACCGCCGCCGCCGTTTACAAAGAATTCACCGGCAGTAACATTTTCAAAAAACTTACTCATTTCTTTTGAATTATGACCGAAGAAATATGCCGATAATCCGAAAATAGTGTTATTTGCTTTCTCTATTGCCTCATCGAGTGTGTCAAACGGCTGAATTGGAATGATAGGGCCGAAAATCTCCTCTTTTGATACTCTCATATCATCATTTACATCTTTTAAAAGCGCAGGAGTTATATATGCACCCTTTGCAAATTCTTTCGGAACTTCTCCTCCCATAACCAATGTTGCACCGTTATCGGTTGCATCTTTGATTAAATCAATCATTCTGTCCCTTGCTTTATTAT
The DNA here is from genome assembly GCA_029226065.1 of Clostridiales bacterium. Taxonomy (GTDB): domain Bacteria; phylum Bacillota; class Clostridia; order UBA1381; family UBA1381; genus Ornithomonoglobus. The sequence continues at coordinate 3,077 of JAQXXM010000066.1, read as the reverse complement.
CTATAACAGGACCCATTATATAACCTTCATCCTTCCATTTGCCAAGCTTAACCTTTGCAAGTTCCTTTGCGATTTTTTCGCTAAGCTCCTCATAAATCGAAGAATGAATATATATTCTGTTATAGTTTACACAGGTCTGACCTGCAAAACCAACCTTTTTGGCTACTATATTTGCCGCAACATCATCTAAATTCGCATCGGGCATAACTACTACCGGTGCATTTCCGCCAAGCTCTAAAGAATACTTTTTAAGCGATGTTGAGCTTTGCTCTAAAAGTTTAATACCTGTTTCATACGAGCCTATAAGGCTTATAAGTCTTGGTATTTTGCTTTCGTTCAGTGTTTTTGCCACTTCATTTGCAGGACCTGAAATAATATTTAACACGCCTTTGGGGAAACCTATTCTTTCTGCTATTTCACCAACGTAAAGAGTTGCAAGCGGTGTTTCGGAGGATGGTTTTATTACGCACGTGCATCCCGAAGCAATAGCCGGACACATTTTAATACTTGCATTACCAAGAGGATAGTTCCAGGCAATATGCCCTACGGTTACACCAACCGGCTGTCTTGTTACAATCTGATAATTCGGCTTATCGGAATTGCCCTGATACGGAAGAACCGTACCCTCAACTCTTTTTGCTTGTTCTGCGTAATACGACAAGCTTATAAGCAGCCAATCAACATCACCGCAAGCCGCAGGATACGGTCTGCCCGATTCCTTTGAAACCAATTCAATAAGCTTATCTCTTTCAGCGGTACAAGCTTCTTTTAATTTATACAGCCACTCTGCACGTTCATTAACAGATGTTTTTGACCACGTTTTAAAAGCTTCGTTTGCCGCATTTAGCGCTTCTTCTGCCTGGGCTTTATCTGCACAGCTTACATAATCTATTATTTCATTTGTGGCAGGATCTAAAACAGCTTTCTTATCTCCGTTTCCGTCTACTACTCTGCCGTTAATATATTGTTTGAACATTTCAACAGCCTCCTTTTAAAGTGTTCCTTTTGCACGCATTTGGTTTCTAAATCCTTTAAGTCCTGTAGCACCGATAAATTTCGCCGATGAGCCAAGCTCCGCTTCGATTTCAAGGAAACGATTTCCTCTGTCGCCAATTGCACTTTCCCTTATTGAACCTGCATTTATTCCAACCGCATAGTCTGCAATAGACGTACCCTCGCCTCTGCTGTCTGACGGCATAACACCATATCCGAATTTATACGCATACTGTATCATATCAAATGCCTCGGAAATTGTACCAACCTGATTTACCTTTAACAAAACCGTATTTGCGGAATTTTTTGATATACCGTATGCAACACGTTCAGGATTTGTTGTGAACAGGTCATCACCGACAATTTGAATACCGCTTTCCTTTGTCAATGCGGCTGTTGTATCGTAATCGTCTTCATTAAACGGGTCTTCAATAATTACAAACGGATAATCCTTTATTATTTGCATATAGAAATCATAAAGCTGTTCCTTAGTCTTTGGCGTATTATCGAATAAGCCGTAATATTTACCATCTTCCTTATTATGATATGTATCGGTTGCAACATCCATTTGGAAGCCCATTTTGCCATCATATCCTGCTTCAGATATTGTTTTTAACATATCCTCCCAAATTTCTCTGTCACTGTTATAAATACCTTTAGGAACTGATATGAAATCACGGATATTCGGCAGACCACCGAACTTTGCTTTCATTTTTTCAGCCCATCTTGTGTGAACCTCCCAGCAAGCATAGGATGCATCTGAGAAAGTGTCAAATCCGTAAGCCATAACCGACATCGTAGGTTTTCCTCCGGGGGTTGTAATTCCGCCGCCGTAACGCTCATCTCCCGCAACCATAGCAACACCCGGAACAGGCAGATACATTGCATTTGCGCCGCCGATATGCCTGTAAAGCGGTATACCAAGCGATGCCGCTCCTGCTTTTAAAACTGCCGCAGATGTTGCCGCAACCGCATTTCCGCCCAATTTAATCTTTGCATCGGGGCAAATATCAAGAATTGCCTTATCAACCTCCGCTTGCTTTGATGCATCCATACCTATTATAGCCGGAGCGATTGTCTCTTCAACTCTGCGTGCGGCGCCTGTAACTCCCTTGCCGCCAAATTTTTTTCCTCCGTCAAATGTGAACTCCACCTCATGAGTACCCATAGATACTCCCGATGTACACATTGCTCTGCCCTCGGCACCGTTTTCTGTTGTTACAACAACCTCAACGCCCGGCTTTCCTCTGTTTGTATAAACCTGTCGAGCAGTTACCGATTTAATCAGTGTTTCATTCATCTGTTTTTCCTCCAATATAAATAATTCTCAAATCTAAAGCGGAAACATTTGCAGTCGCCCAAACTCCGCTGTCAAGCCTCCATAACGGCTCACTTGTTCCGTGAGTTTTAAGTGCATTTTGCAAATCAATTCCTTTTTCTTTCGCTTCATCTATTGTATAGCCGTCGACCACCGCACCTGCAAGACATGACGGTGCATTTTCATACACAAATCCACCGGGCCCGTCTGTACCGTCGGTATCAACCGCACCTATTACAATATTTTTGTTGTCGGCAATCCTCATTGCGGCCGCCAAACAATATTCCTGGTTTCTTCCGCCGACTCCGCATTCCTTTCCGACGGTAACCACATTTTCTCCCGATGACATCAGAATAACCGGTGGCTTAAATGGTTCACCGAGCCTTTCACAGCAAAGTGCCATATTTGCGTCAACATAGCCTGCCTCTCTTGCTTCAGCCTCCATATATTCCGAAAGCATAATACACCTAATGCCCAGTTCCGCCGCCTTTTTTCTGACAGCCGGGTAAACCGTTGAATTCTTAAATATAAGTCCAAAGAAACGGCAATTATATGATTCGTATTCTTCAACGGACATATTTTCATCTGTTCCGCAAAGTAAATGCTCTCTTATGGAGCTTGGAGTTTCCTCCCATGCATCCCATTTCTTTATAATATCTATGCAATCCTTATAAGTTGACGCAGTTGCAACTGTCGGGAAAAATGTATTATTCCGAAGCATCTCAAAATAAGGTACTCTTAGTACAGGTGTATTCATTTTTGACGG
>JAQXXM010000065.1 GCA_029226065.1 Clostridiales bacterium | reverse complement strand
CTATTTTTGACGCAATATCTTCATTCGAGAGAGTGTATGCAATGGTAGAACCAACACTTCCTGCGCCTATGATGGTAATTTTGCTGCTCATAATTGTGTTCTCCTTTTGTTTATATTCTCTGCCTTAAAATAAGGCGGATTTTTTAATTCAGTATGCAAAAACAAACGCATCGCATACTTATATATTATATATAATATCATATATTTCAAGAATTATCAAGACCTTTCTGTATAAAACAAACGATTTTATTCTTTTTTGCGTTTTTTCGTGCGGATTGCAAAAAAAATTGTGAAAAATGTTCATAACGCACGACACGCATACAGATGCTATGCTGTATCTGCACACAATATTACACTCGTTACGTTTAGTGGGTGAGGGCAAAAAAAACGCATACTTTTTCCAGTTATGCTACCCCTATTCACTAAACACATCAAAGTTCATAGGACTGTTACGTTAGCGTCAGCTCCTTGTGGGGCTGAATGAATTTAGATGCAGAATTCGCAAAACGAAGTGAAATGCGGATTTATTCGCATTTCGCCTTGCCCGACGGCGTACATAGGTACTCCGAGGGTGAGTTTTGCGGATAGTTCAAAGGCATTAAATACAACAGACATTGATTTGACGCTATTTCAAGCCTTTGAACGGTCTGCGCTAAATGCGTCAGCCCGACTCAAATGTATTCGATAATTTTGTGTATATACACACTTTTGTCGAATAGGAATATTGACTTTTAAGAATGGATATGATATAATTAACGCAATAAAACTGTGTATATACACAGAATTGTCGAATGAGGTGTTCTTATGATTGAAAGAAAAAAGTATCTCGATAAGCTTATAAGCAAAAAGGGAAACGGAATGGTTAAAGTCATTACAGGTATACGCAGATGCGGTAAATCGTATCTTCTTTTTAACATATACAAGGATTATCTGCTGTCTGTCGGCGTGGACGCAGATTGCATAATTGAGCTTGCTCTTGATGACGATGTAAACATAAGATACCGTAATCCCATTGAGCTCGGAGAACATCTGCGGCAAAGGACAAGCGACAAGAATAAAACATATTATGTTTTTCTCGATGAAATCCAGAAGGTTGTATCAATCCAAAACCCATATATCAAGGACGTTGAAGATAAAATCGGGTTCGTAGACGTTCTTCTCGGTCTTATGAAGCATGATAACATAGATGTTTACGTTACAGGCAGTAACTCAAAAATGCTTTCCTCCGATATTCTCACAGAATTTCGCGGCAGGGGTGACGAAATACGTGTAGGTCCATTGTCATACGGTGAGTTCTGCAACGCTTTTAAGGGTGACAAAAGAGATGCATGGCAGGAATATTGCACTTATGGCGGTATGCCTCTTATAATGCAGAAAAACACTCATGAGGATAAGGCGGCATATCTGCGGACGCTCTTTGACAAAATCTATCTAAGCGACATTATGGAAAGGAACAATATCCGCAACGAAAAATCCGTCCTTGACGATATCTTAAACATTGTTTCCTCATCTATCGGGTCTCTCACAAATCCATCAAATATCACAAAGACTTTTAAGAGTATCCGCCGACTTAATATCGACAGTGCAACCGTTGGGAAATATCTTGACATTTTTATTGATGCATTTATGCTATATAAAGCTGAACGCTATGACGTAAAAGGCAGAAAATATATAGGCTCACCGCTTAAATATTATTTCAGCGACATAGGACTCCGTAATGCCCGACTGCAATTTCGTCAAATGGAAGAAAATCACATTATGGAAAACATAATATACAACGAGTTGATTTACCGCGAATTTAATGTCGATGTTGGTGTTGTTGAATATTTTTACCGCGGCAAGGACGGCAAAAGCAAACGATCAAATCTCGAAATTGATTTTATTGCCAACAAGGGCAGTCAGAAATACTATATTCAGTCTGCACTGACTGTTGCAGAAAGCGACAAACGTCAGCAGGAAATACGATCCCTTAACCGCATTGGAGATTCATTTAAAAAGATTGTTGTTGTAAGGGATAACATAATCCCGTGGCATGACGAAGATGGTATTTTGTATATCGGTATCGAAAACTTTTTGCTTGATGAAAATTCAATGGACAAATGATACAGCACCGAGAGTGTTTGAGGCAAACATACCGCAACTATACCCAAACAACACACTTTTGTCAGCTACGAACGCAGTTTTCACGATAAAAATACTTGACATTGTGGAAATATTGTAATATAATTACAAGGTATATTATGATATTATAGCAGTAATTTAAGCCGCAGACAAGCGGCGGATGGGAGATAAAGGAAATGGCAACTTATAAAAAGGTTGATGCCAATCTAAACTTTGTCGAAAGAGAGAAGAAGATTGAGCAGTTCTGGAAAGACAACGATATTTTCAAAAAGAGTATCGACACTAAAGCCTCGGGCGAAGTGTACACATTCTATGACGGACCGCCTACGGCTAACGGCAAGCCGCATATCGGTCACGTCTTAACACGTGTTATAAAGGATATGATACCTCGTTACCGCACTATGAAGGGCTGTAAGATAATACGTAAGGCAGGCTGGGATACTCACGGTCTCCCTGTTGAGCTTGAGGTCGAGAAAAAGCTCGGCATTAACGGCAAAGAGCAGATAGAGGAATACGGTATCGCACCGTTTATACAGGAGTGTAAGGAAAGCGTTTGGAAATACAAGGGTATGTGGGAGGACTTCTCATCAACTGTCGGTTTCTGGGCGGATATGGACGATCCTTATGTAACTTATGATAATAACTTTATCGAATCGGAATGGTGGGCATTAAAGAAAATCTGGGAAAAGGGACTTTTATATAAAGGTCATAAAATAGTACCGTACTGCCCACGATGCGGAACTCCGCTTTCATCACACGAGGTTGCACAGGGCTATAAAGACGTAAAGGAACGCAGTGCTACAGCGAAATTTGCCGTAAAGGGTGAGGAGAATACGTATTTCCTTGCGTGGACAACTACTCCGTGGACATTGCCCTCAAACGTTGCACTTTGCGTAAACCCTGACGAAACGTATGTAAAAATAAAGGTTGAGGACACATACTACATTTTAGCAGAGGCACTTGTTGAGGCAAACTTCCCCGATATGGAAGTTGAAACGGTTGACACATACAAGGGTATTGACCTTGAGCGTATGGACTACGCAGGTCTTTATGAGCAGACAAGCCTTGATAAAAAGGCATACTATGTAACGTGTGACAGCTACGTAACGCTTACAGACGGTACGGGTATTGTTCATATTGCACCTGCCTTTGGTGAGGACGACTCAAAGGTAGGAATGAAATATGATTTGCCGTTCTTACAGCTTGTAGACGGAGCAGGATGCTTAACAGAGGGCACTAAGTGGCCGGGCGTTTTCTGCAAGGATGCAGACAAGCTTGTTTTGCAGGACCTTGACGAGCGTGGTTTGCTGTTTAATGCGCCTAAGTTTGAGCATAGCTATCCTTTCTGCTGGAGATGTGACACACCGCTTATCTACTATGCACGTGATACGTGGTTTATAAAGATGACAGCCGTTAAGGACGACTTAATCGCAAATAACAAGACTATAAACTGGATACCAAAGACAATAGGTGAGGGCAGATTTGGCTCTTGGCTTGAAAATGTCCAGGATTGGGGCATAAGCCGTAACCGTTACTGGGGTACACCCCTTAACGTATGGGAATGTTCCTGCGGAAAACGTCACGTTGTCGGCTCAATTGCAGAGCTTAAGGAGATGTCGGATAACTGCCCCGATGACATTGAATTGCACCGTCCGTTTGTTGACGATGTAACTATCAAGTGTCCCGACTGCGGCGGCGAAATGCACAGAGTTCCGGAGGTTATCGACTGTTGGTTTGACTCGGGTGCAATGCCCTTTGCACAGTGGCATTATCCGTTTGAGAACAAGGAAATATTTGAGGAGAACTTCCCCGCCGACTTCATCAGTGAGGCTGTCGACCAGACACGAGGCTGGTTCTACTCGCTCCTTGCAGAGTCAACTATCCTATTTAATAAAGCACCGTATAAAAACGTAATCGTTCTCGGTCTTGTACAAGACGAAAACGGTCAGAAGATGTCAAAGTCAAAGGGTAATGCAGTAGATCCGTTTGAGGCACTCGAAAAGCATGGCGCAGATGCCGTAAGATGGTACTTCTACTCAAACTCCGCACCATGGCTACCTAACCGCTTCCATGACAAGGCGGTAACAGAAGGACAGAGAAAGTTTATGGGTACTTTATGGAACACATACGCATTCTTTGTACTATACGCCAATATCGACAGCTTTGATGCAACAAAGTATTCGCTTGATGTTAATTCGCTGTCGGTTATGGATAAGTGGATGCTATCACGTGTTAATTCATCGGTACGTGAGATAGACAATAACCTTGAAAATTACAAGATAACAGAGACTACAAAGGTTCTTGACAAGCTTGTTGACGATTTGTCAAACTGGTATGTACGTCTGTCACGTCAGCGTTTCTGGACTAAGGAAATGACACAGGACAAGATAAATGCGTATATGACGCTGTATACATCGCTTGTAACAATAGCTAAAGCGGCGGCACCCATGATACCGTTTATGACAGAGGATATATATCAGAACTTAGTACGCTCAATAAATGCAGATGCACCTGAAAGTATACATCTGTGTGACTTCCCCGAAGCTGATGATACACTCATCGACAAGGAGCTTGAAAAAGCAATGGCTGAGGTTGTTGACATTGTGGTACTTGGCAGAGCGTGCCGTAATGCGTCAGGCTTAAAGAGCCGTCAGCCGCTTAATGCTATATACGTAAAGGCATCAACAGAGCTTAAGGAGTTCTACAAGGATATTATAAAGACAGAGCTCAATATTAAAAATGTTGAATTTACAGACGACGTATCGGGCTTTGCATCGTACAGCTTCAAGCCCCAGCTAAAGACTTTAGGCAGACGTTTCGGAAAGGATATAAACACTGTCCGTGAAATACTTGCAAACATCGACGGTACAAAGGCAATGGCAGAGCTGTCACAGTCAGGCACTGTTACAATCGAAGTGAACGGTGTTTCGGAAACATTGACAGAAGATGATTTACTGATAGAAACAGTGAAGTCAGACGATTACGTAACAGATACCGACGGCAAAATTACGGTCGTGCTTGAAACAAAGCTCACAGACGAGCTTATCGAGGAAGGATTTGTACGTGAGCTTGTGTCAAAGCTTCAGAATATGCGTAAGGATTCGGGCTTTGAGGTTATGGACCACATAAACGTCTACGTATCGGATAACGACAAGATTGCCGATATATTCAGCCGCAACGGCGAGTATATCAAGTCGCAGGTACTTGCAGACGATATCGTAATCGGTGAAACCGTATCTTCGTCCGCCCAGATGAATATTAACGGCGAAATGGTAAATATCGGCGTAGAGAAAATATAAGTGACCAAAATTTAGTGGCTGTAAAGAAAACGGAATAGTTTCTAATGGGATGCGAAAAATAGCTCAGAATGATCGACGCTGTTTTTGCATCCCCTTTTTATAATTTATATTGACTTATTCTTTTGTTTATGGTAGAATTTGGTTATAGGTATATGTTTTTATCTACCGCATATCGTCAATTATAGGCAAAAGTCACAAAAAGGGGGTAAAAATCTGTGATAAAGAAAAAATTTTTATGGGGCGGAATATCAATACTTTTGTGTTCAGCTTTCCTTACAACATCTGTAGTGTTATCCGATGACACAAAAAAAGATGAATCTTATAATAATCCGTTTACAGATATCGTTGCATCGGACTGGTATTATGAGGATGTGAAATATGTTACGGAAAACAACCTTATGAACGGAACAGATAACAGCTTGTTTTCTCCGTATGCATCTGCTACAAGAGGAATGATTGTTACCATTCTATGGAGAGCCGAAGGAGAGCCAATACAAGGGAAGATGCCCTTTGATGATGTAACAGAAAAGGATTATTACTATAACGCTGTTGCATGGGCATCAAAAAATGAGATAGTAAACGGGTATGACGACAGAACATTTGCTCCGAACGACATTGCAACACGTGAGCAGTTTGCTGTTATTATGCACAGATATGCTTTACATAAAAATTATAATGTAACTAAAACAGCAGACCTTAACAATTTTACAGATTTGACTCTGATAAATGAATACGCAGTTGAAAGTATAAAATGGGCAGTGGCAAATAATATTATTTCAGGAACATCAGATACAAGTATTTCACCAAAGGATTTTGTTCAAAGATGTCAGGTTGCGGCAATTTTAAAGCGATTCTGCAGTCAATACAAGTCAGAAATCAAAAACGATGAAAATACTGTGAGCCCTGCCACTCCCACAGCAAATAACAGTACAAAAAACAACAGCGGCGGCGGTTTGAGTAATAGCGGCGGATCCGTTAAGAAAACACCTCCTCCAATTAGCGAGGATGATTCGGACGACAATAAAAATCCTCAGTTAGCAACAATAGAAACAGACACAGCAAATGCAAAACCAGGTGAAACTATTTCAATTGATTTGAATTTGAAGCAAAATCCAGGTATTCTCGGTATGGTATTAAGCCTTGAATATGATGAAACTGCAATGAAATTGATAAGTGTGTCTAACGGCGAGGCAGTTAATGATGTACTGTCGTTAACTACTTCCAAAGAATTGAAATCAGGAGTAAGATTTCTATGGGACGGATTGGATTTACAAGCTGATCAAGTCAAAGACGGAACATTGTTACGCCTGGAATTTGAGATCCTTAACGATGCAGTTATAGGTAATAAATATCCTTTAACGCTCACGTACAATGACGGAGATATAGTAGACGCTGATTTAAATGAGCTGAACCTGCAAATCAGACAAGGATACATAGAAATAAAGGAAGGAGGTTATTAAAACAATGAGAAAAAAACTTACAATATGCTGTATAATAGTGCTATCTTTTATGTTTTCAGCAACTATATCATTTGCCGCAGAACAGACAGCAAATAGCAAAGCTTTCAGCGGTCCGACTATTTCTGTAGAAAAGGTTTATGCAAATCCGGGAGAAAGCGTAGATGTGCCGATTTTTCTTTCTCAGAACCCAGGGATATGCGGTGCTACCATATCAATATCGTATGACAAAGCTTTAACGCTCACAAGAGTAACAAAAGGCAATAATTTCAGTGCTTTTTCAATGACTGTTCCAGGTAAGCTGTCAGCTAATCCCTACAAGATTTTGTTTGATGCTGTAGACGATGTCGATGCAAACGGTTTACTTGCCGTGCTGTCATTTGATGCTCCGCAAGATGACGGAAGATATGAAATTCAAATCAGCTACGAATACGGAGACATTGTAAACGGTGCACTGACACCGATTGATGCAAAGACGACAAATGGATCTATTGCTGTAGTCGAGAATAACAAAGCGATTTCTGTCGGCGATAAAACAGTTACATTGCCGACTGTATCCGATGCAACTGTTTATGCAGCCTTTTTCACAGATGAAGACAGATTTACTTCTTTAGACATCTGTCCATTCGATAGTGAAAATATAACATTTCCTGTCGATTCATCAGCAAGTTATGTAAAGGTATTTTGCTGGGGCAACAATATGATACCTTTATGCATTGAACAGAAACTGCCACTTAATTAAATCAACAGAAAGGATAAGAGAAAATGCAACAAAAAAAATTTATTTCATTCCTAATGGTGCTAACATTGATAACATCATTATTCACTCCCATATCAGCCAATGCACAAGACATGGGAACAATTACCGTATCGACTGTAGAGGCGGCAGCGGGCCATACAGTTGATGTCCCTGTAAGAATTGATAGTAATCCGGGTATTCTCGGTGCAACACTGACATTTGCCTTTCCTAACGAATTAACGCTATTAGAAGGCATAAACGGAGATGCATTTAATGCTCATTCTATGACTCCTCCGGGCGTTCTGACCTCTCCCTGTAATTTCGTTTGGGATGGACAGGATTTAGCCGGTAATGACATTTTAGACGGTGTTATTCTGACGCTAAAGTTCAGGATTCCCGACGATGCACAAGCAGGCGAAACATATAATATATCTGTTTCGTATGACGAGGGCGGAATACAAGACAACAATCTAAATCCATTAACTCCCGCCCTTGTAAACGGTAGCATCAATATAACAGATATTACATACGGTGACCTGAACTCTGATAACAGAATAAATACTGCTGATGTAATTTTAATGAGACGTCATATTGCACTCGGTTATGAGCAGACTATAAATGAATTTGCCGCAGATGTTAACCGTGACGATAAAATTAATACTGCCGATGTCATATTGACAAGACGTTTCATAACAGGTGATTATGGTATAACACTTCCGTATACAGGAAACACTACACCCGACGAGCCTACACCTGATAACACTGTAAAATTTGCCGCTAAATACCTTGCTGCTACTGTTGAATTTAACAATTCTACAGTTTCAGTAAAGAATGAAGGCACATCAAAGACTACAGCATATATGATGGCAGACAATTACGAGGTGTACGTAAACGGCGTGCTTATGGAAGCAGGCACAGATGATGCAATTGTTGCTACTGCTCTTGCTGCAACAAACAAGAGAGGTACAGTTACTCTAATTGATTCCGCAGAACCTGCGGCAGATGGTCACTATGACAAGATTATGGTTGACCTTTACACAGCAGCTCAGGTTACAGACGTAAGAACGATGAACAGTTACGCCGTAATAGACACAACAGCTGGTCAAATTCGGTGGACTCCTGATGATGGAAATGTTGACATATTCAAGAATGGTGCTTTAATTGATTACACAGATGTTAAAGTCGATGATGTCGTTCTTATACTTGCTGATCCTACAGTATCTGTTACGAACTCAGAGCGGGCAAAGCTTTATGTTTCAGATACTAAAGTGACAGGTACGGCGATAGCCAGAGATACAACAACAAATCGCGAATCTATTACACTTGATAATGGCGTGGAATATATGTTCGCAGACTATACAGATACATTGGATCTCGGTGTAGAGTATACGCTGTTCTTAGACGCTATGGGCTATATCTATATGTATGAACAGACTCCAAATCCTATTGGCATCGTATTGAGCATGTACAAGAGTGCAGGTGACGACAACGAGACAGTAAGACTTGTTGATACTACAGGCGAAACAGTTGAGTACGAGGTTAGGGATGCTGCTACAGCTACAGCAATCAGAACAAAGGTTGGCGTTCCGGCAGGCGGAAACATCAATAAGATAATGGCAGCTTCAGAAATACCGAACAGAGTTATCAGCTATACAATTTCAAACGGAAAACTTAATTTTGATGCAGATCAGAGCAGTACTACTTTGTTAAATACCGATGCTACAACAGCTCTTGAGTACAAGGCTTCAACAGGAAAGCTTGGTAAGTATGCAGTAAGCGCAACTGATACAACAATAATTAACCTTGAGCAATACTTAAATGGTGGTTCAATATCAACCATCTCAGTTGATGCTCTTGAGGATGAGTTTACATACGATGCATATATATTTAACAGAAATTCTAACACAGGCGTTTGCGGATTTGTAGTTATGACAAGAGGTATCAATACACTTAGAGCTAAGAGCACTTTGGCAATTGTTACAAAAACGGGTAAAGTAGCCCTTAACGAAGACGGCGAAGAATGTGACTTAATTGAGGTTGCCCGTAATGGTGAAAGCGGTATTGAAGTGTTGCTTGAGGCTGGTTTGGCGGAAAATCTAAGAGAAGGTTCAATCATCATGTACTCTGTGGGTGATTACGGTTATGTAGAGAGGAATTTTGCTAATGACTACTTCAAGGTTATCTACTCACCGGAAGATACATACGGTGATTTAGATGCTGCTATGTTTGCTGCTGATGTAAGAGACTTTACAGCAACAGCAGGTGGCGAAGTAGTTGCAGGTAACGATCAGAATCCGGTTGAAGCTGGTATCCAAGGCTACACATTGATTTCAAATGCAGCAGGTACAGCTGATGACGTTGAAATCTTCTTCGGTCCTGTTTACAGAGCTACAACAACAGTTGTTGATGTCTTAACAGGTAAGGATGCAAATGGTTACACAGATGCTGACGAGGCAGAGTCAATCACAATCGGCGATGCAAATGTTTACACAGTAGACTATGGTATGGAGCCTGGTTACGGCGAGAGAGTATCAATGGGCGGTATAACACAGAGCAGCAGTTTCTATAATATTATGTACAAGACAGGCGATGATACAAAGTCAATCATTGACTGGTCAAAGAGACTGAATGATTACGAGCTTGATCGTAAGACAGCTATGGTTTTCGTAAGAATCGTAGACGGTATTACAAAAGATGTCGTGTATTTTATAGCCGATTAACCCTGTATTAATCAGATATGAAGCTATAATAAAATAAATTTCTCAATAATGTATTAAAAACTACAAGCCTTTTTGTGCAAAAATTAGAAATTTGCCAAAAGGGCTTGTATATTTTGGGAAAATGAGTTAAAATATACTATAGGATGTGAAAGCATCACAAAAAATATATATATTTTTTAGGAGGAACTAAAAATGGCAGTTAAAGTTGCTATAAACGGTTTTGGCCGTATCGGTCGTCTTGCATTCAGACAGATGTTTGGTGCAGAGGGTTACGAGGTTGTTGCAATAAACGACTTGACAAGCCCGAAAATGCTTGCTCACCTTTTGAAGTACGATTCATCACAGGGTAAGTATGCACTTGCTGATACTGTAGTTGCAGGTGAGGATTCAATCACAGTAGACGGTAAGAAAATTACAATCTACGCTAAGGCTAACGCTGCAGAGCTTCCCTGGGGCGAGCTTGATGTAGACGTTGTACTTGAGTGTACAGGTTTCTACACATCAAAGGATAAGGCTATGGCTCATATCGAGGCAGGCGCTAAGAAAGTTGTTATTTCAGCTCCGGCAGGTAATGACCTTCCCACAGTTGTTTTCAACGTAAACCATGACATTCTTACAGCTGATGACAAGGTTATTTCAGCTGCATCATGTACTACAAACTGTCTTGCACCGATGGCTAAGGCTCTTAACGACTATATGCCCATCAAGAGCGGTATCATGTCAACAATTCACGCATACACAGGTGACCAGATGATCCTTGACGGTCCTCAGAGAAAGGGTGACCTTAGAAGATCAAGAGCAGGTGCTTGCAACATCGTTCCTAACTCAACAGGTGCTGCAAAGGCAATCGGCCTTGTTGTTCCCGAGCTTAACGGTAAGCTTATCGGCTCAGCTCAGAGAGTTCCGACTCCTACAGGTTCAACAACAATCCTTGTTGCTGTTGTTGAGGGTTCAGCTACAGTTGAGGGTATCAACGCTGCAATGAAGGCTGCTCAGACAGAGTCGTTCGGCTACAACACTGACGAAATCGTTTCATCAGATATCGTTGGCTCAACATACGGCTCAATCTTCGATGCTACTCAGACAATGGTAGTTGATATGGGCGACGGCACATCACAGGTACAGGTTGTTTCATGGTATGACAACGAGAACTCATACACATCACAGATGGTAAGAACAATCAAGTACTTCGCAGAGCTTGGTTAATTGACATTTTTGAATTTAGCAGGGCTTCCTAAGGGATGCCCTGTTTTTGCTTAACTGTGTTTGAATTTTTTTCACCAAAAACTGTTGACATTTCTGACCTTTGGGTGTATAATGATAATAGAAAAAGGCAAGACCTCAAACGGTTATGCCAAATGAAGTTTAAAAAAAATAACCCTTACTTTGGCTTGTGGGGGGTTATTTTTTTTGCCTGCACAACAGCTTTATTGAAAACTTTTTATTGAAAACTGTTGACATTTCTGTATTTTGGGTGTATAATAACAATAGAAAAAGGCAAGACCTCAAACGGTTATGCCAAAAGTTAAGGTTAAAAATAACGCATTAGCTTTGGCGGGCTGGCGTTATTTTTTTATGGAAATTACTATTAGTAATAAAATTATCATAAAACAAATTATGTAATCATTATCCATAGCTATCACCCCCTTTCTGTGGAGATGATGGCATAACCGCCCAGCTTTTACACTGTTTTTAGTCTTACCTTTTTCGTCGGATTTCTCCGACAGTTCCTATTATACTACATTTTATGGCAAATTGCAACCTTTTTGAAAAAACTGTTGTTTCTTTGGGTGTATAAAAAGTTTTCTTGTATAAATAATGTAATTACAGGCAATAATTGATATAGAAATACAGATATCAGGAGAAAACAATATGAGAAAACTATGTTCTGTACTTATATCAATATCGCTTATTCTTACATCAAGTCCCTGCCTTGCGCTGTCTAAAATCGGCTCACGAGGTACAGAGGTGCGTAACATTCAGACACGGTTAAAATCGTGGGGATATTATTCCTATACGGTTGACGGCATATACGGCTGGCGTACTGCCGAGGCGGTTAAGAAGTTTCAGCGTAAGCACGGTCTTGTGGTGGATGGAATTGCAGGGCCTCGCACGCTTGAAAAAATCGGACTTCCGACAGGCGAGACAAGCTCGTATAATAACAATGTAAATCTCCTGGCGCACCTTATAAACGGCGAGGCAAGAGGGGAGAGCTATACAGGTCAAGTAGCTGTAGGTGCAGTTGTCTTAAACCGTGTCCGTTCATCATCGTTTCCAAACACTATTTCAGGCGTAATATATCAGCCGGGTGCATTTACTGCAGTATCTGACGGACAGATAAATAAGCCTGTTGTGCAAAGCTGCATAAATGCCGCACGTGACGCTATGAACGGATGGGACCCGTCAGGTGGTGCATTGTACTACTACAATCCCGCCGTTGCAACAAGCAGCTGGATATGGTCACGCCCTGTTGTGGCACGTATCGGCAATCACGTGTTCTGTAAGTAAAAAAGTCACTATCGTGACTGTCGTTCCGCTACGCTACACTCAAATATGTAGACTTTTTTGCTAATAGGAAATTGAGAAATTTCCTATTAGATAGAAAAAAGCGTAATCTTAATTTTTTCACCAAAAACTGTTGACATTTCTGACCTTTGGGTGTATAATAACAATAGAAAAAGGCAAGACTTCAAACGGTTATGCCGAGGTTTAGTTAAAAAAATAACCTTACCTTTGGTCTGTGGGGGTTATTTTTTTATTGTTGTTATAAGTGCAAGCAAAGTGATAATATATATCATTATGTACACAT
>JAQXXM010000064.1 GCA_029226065.1 Clostridiales bacterium | reverse complement strand
TCCGCCTATAATAATAAACACAACAAAACAATGGGTTATATAATCGGGAATAATTTTATGCATTTTTAAAGCAGCAAGGTTGCCAAATATAGCTACTATCGGCAATGTAAGAGTCAGAAGAATTGACACAGAATCACTCATTGAAAAATTCTCTTTCAAAATCGAAGGAACCCATGTTGTCAATCCGTCTTTTGTTAAATTGACAATAATGGCATATAAACACAAAACAAATATGGTTGTGTAAATTATACATTTTTCTGCCTTGTCATTCTCAAAGAATTTTTCTTTTTTAGCCTCATTATTATGCGACATAACCTCTTTTGTCTTTTCTTCATAGGCGCATTTGAAAGCTTTTCTATACAGGAAAATCCATAAAACAGCAACAATCAGATCCAAAAACGCCGCTGTATAAAATGATAATTTGAACATATCGAACATGGCAAAAACAGAACTTAGTCCATAAATAACCAATGTTCCTGTTGCAACAGTTGTACCCATAATTACGCTGGATTTCCCCAAGTCTTTTTGCGGTAATGCTTCTGCTAACAGACGAACAAGTGTGGGCCAAAGTATCGACAACACAAATCCGTTTATCATCCACAACCATTTAACAATTTCAAAATTAGGCGTAAGAGCAACAATAAGATTTATAACTGCCGATACAAATAAGCTTAAAAAAATCATCCACCTTATGTTGTATTTTTTGCAAAGCAACCCATTTACAACCTGTCCGATACCGTATGCAAAAAAGAAAAATGAAGGAACCATTCCGGCCTCTGCTTTTGATATTTGATAATAATCCACCATCTGTGTGATGTTTGCAGAATAATTTACCTTTCCCAAATAAGAAACAGTGTACAAAAGCCATGCAAGAAAAATCAATAAGTATGCACCATCACTTGCTTTGGCTTTACTATTGCCTTTAATATTCACCTATTCTGTCCAACCTCCCGAATTTTTTAGTAAAAATATATTTTTATTAAATCAAACCACAAATATAATCACTGATATACATTGCATACATCCTGTGAGCAAGGCGGATAATATCACAGAAATTTATTCTGGTTATATAGCTCACCATATATGTAAACAGCACAAAGTACGTTAATGACACTAACGCTAAGGATATTCAGCGCAAGCTTTTTCCTTCCCAATCCTCGTCAGGAAGAATACCAAGAAGACTTGTTACAGTCGGGCAATATCTTTTATATTCGCATTTTCAAGCTTTTCTCCGGCATTAAATCCACCGCCCCTGATGATAATCGGTATTGTCATATCCTCCGGCATATCAGAACCGTGATCCCTGTCATGACCGCCGTGATCGGCAGTTATGATGACTGCATAATCATCCGGAAGCGAATTGATAATTGTATTTATATTATTCCAACTTTTAATGACAGCTTCCATATACTCATTGCTCATCCAACCGTATTTGTGCCCTACATAATCCGTATTGCCAAGATATAAAAATGCGAAATCAGTGTGATTTCTCCAAGATATTTTGAAGCAGCATCGGTAATCATATCATTTGCCGCATCATATCCGATTGTTCTTCCCTTGCAAAAGTAGGAAAATGTCAGCGAATTTGGTCTTGATAAATCACGAAGCTCCTCCCAGTTGTAAAAAAACGCACTCTTTTTATTGTTCACAGCAAGAACCTCGCATAAGCCATTAATCGGTCTAACCTGCGGTATAAACATTTGTGGTTATCCTATGGCGTGAAGGGTCTACACTATGAAAAAGCGTCATATGACATGGCAAAGCAACTGAAGGTAAAACAGTTTTTGCTGTCTCTCTTTTGCAAACAAATACAACCATCTCCAACCATATACATATAATGCCACAGTTTTCCGAATATGTCAAGACTTTTTTGCCTAAACAATGAAAAAAGGACGCGCTGCAACAGAAAAGGCTGAATACATATTTACAATGGAAAAGAGTGATAAATTAATAACACAATCTTCATATACTAAGTTCTGGGCAGCTATAGCAAAAGCCGCAGAATTTCCAGACGATGTGACCGCGCATATATTACGTCATACCTTTGCAACAAAATTATATTACGGCGGCGTAGATGTAAAGACTGCACAAAAGCTTTTAGGTCACGCAAATATACAAATAACTCTTGATATCTATACCCACCTTGCAGATGATAACAACGAAACAATAGATAAAATAAACAGCGTATTTTGACTATCACGTTGACTATCAGGGAACTGTTTTCAACCGTATTTAACCGTATATTCAGATGATTTTCAATCATTTTTAAGGCAAAGTAAAAACCGCACAAACGGCTTCGTTGTGCGGTTTTTACTTGGTGAGCCATCGGAGATTCGAACTCCGGACAACTTGATTAAAAG
>JAQXXM010000063.1 GCA_029226065.1 Clostridiales bacterium | reverse complement strand
GTTGATGTTGCACACGATAATTGCTAACTTGGTATTGTCAACCAACAGCCACTCATCAGGGTTCATATTTCGCCTGTGAAGTATTTCCCTCTGCTCATAAGTTAGCCTTGACGGTGTGCGTGTTTCGTCAAATTCCTTTTGAGTTTTGTAGAATTTGCATCTTGCGTGGTCACATACTCTGTCGGTTAATATCAGACAGCTCTTATCTGTATACGCAAAGCAATCTGTCTTTGTCGCATCTGTCATTGCCTATCACCTCTCTTTCCTCTGTATTCTTTACACAGTCGCACCGTTCATTAGGGTCCAAATTTGCACCGCAGTTTGGACATTCGTTACTATATGCCATTGTTATCACCTCTTTCTGTTATGCATATCTGTACTGGCGCACGTGTTCAACTTCACGCCATTTTAAAAATTTTGGAATGTCTACATACCACTTGTTGCCAAGACGGTATGCAGGGAACTTCTTTTTCTTGTCGTATATCCAACGTCGAGTTGTTTCGACAGGGATGCCGTATGTGTTCTGAAATTCTTTTAGATCCATCATTTTCTTTTCCATTTTTAGTCCTCCTTTCCGTATAGGTCCGCCAACGTACAATTCAACACTTCAGCAATTTTGGGGAGTTTGTCACTTGACGGCAAAGATTCGCCGCGTTCCCACTGACTCAGTGCCCCTTGAGTTACTCCCAATTTATCAGCTAACGATGCTTGAGACAAATTAGCTGCAAGTCTTAACTTTTTAATAGCTAACATCATATACTCACTCCTTTTATTTAATAGTTTCGCTATTATAATAACACAGGTTTCGCCCTTTGTCAATAGTTTTACTATTATTTTTTTTAAATTTTTTATTGCTTTTTATTAGCGTTGCTATTATAATATAAGCAGAGGTGTTTTTTATGAATAGAATCAAAGAATTAAGAACCCAACGAAAAATATCACAATTAAAGTTGGCAAAAGAATTAAATGTGCACCAAACCGCAGTCAGTCAGTGGGAGCAAAACAGAACAAGCCCCGACAGCCAACTCCTTCCTGAAATAGCATCTTATTTTGGAGTATCTGTTGATTACCTCCTTGGAATAGACGATGATGACAAACCTGTTAAGAAAAGTATAAAAGCACCTGTGCTTGGATATGTTGCCGCAGGTATACCAATTGAAGCTATAGAGGATATAGTAGATTATGAGGAGCTTGATACAGGACAGTTTAATTCGAATTATGAATATTTCGGGCTTAAAATACAGGGTGATAGTATGATGCCAAGAATGCACGATGGCGATGTTGTTATAGTACAGAAACAACCAGATGTAGAAAGTGGTGATGTTGCCATTGTATGCATCAACGGTGACAAGGCTACGTGCAAACAATTAAAGAAGCACACAAACGGAATTACGCTTATACCATATAACTCCGCTTATGAACCTATGTTTTTTACAAATGATGAAGTGCGCGATAAACCTATAACCGTATTAGGCAAGGTTGTAGAACTGCGCGGAAAGTTTTGAGGTGGGACAGTGAAAGAACGATGGTATGAATTTGTCAAAGATTGCAAGGATGCAGTAAAAGAAATGGCGCCTATCGTCGGGGGCATTGTATTAATGTTTGCTGTGATTTTATCGCTTGCATTTTTAGTAAGTCAGCCGAAAGAAAAAAAGGACAAGCCAAAACCTAAGCCGACACCCAAGCCTACCACAACAGTTGCTGTGACTACACCAGAGCCTACACCTACGCCAACACCAGAGCCTACACTATCGCCTGAGGAGCTTGACAGGCTTATTGCCGAAGAGGAAGCACGATGGAGGCAGGAGGCTTTAGAATACGCTGCGGAAAATCTGCCGCAAAATTATAAAGAGCTGGTATATGAGTATTACTTACTGCTCGAAGCTTACGATGAACTTGTCGTTGATAACGAAAACCTTGAGTCAAGGGTATATGACCTTGAAGAAGAAGTTATGGATCTTGAGGACGATTTAGATTACCAGATGGGATATTAAAGGACACTATAAATGAAAAGATTGATTACTATATGTATAATAATATTATTAATTCCTCTTGCAGTGATGGCGCATCCTGGCAGCCTTGACAGCAACGGCGGACACTATAACAGGAAAACAGGCGAATACCACTACCACAGCGGTATTCATAAATATGGAACTGCATCAAGCGTTACAGCGCAGACGCACTATCCATATACGCCAGAGCCGACAATTGACGTAACACCAGAGCCAACGCCAGAGCCTACAGTCGATGTAACTCCATCTCCAACGGCAGAACCTCTATCTATAGTTGCAGAAACACCCGAACCGGAAACAGAATCATTAGGAGATAAAATCTTTTACTATGTTTCTATGATTTTATTCTTTGGGGCCCCAGCTATAATTCTGCTTGTTGCAGTGGGAGCGTGGATTGTTGATGGTGTTAAGTTTGTTGCAAATAGGATAAAAGGCAAAAAAGCAGTAAAGTCTATTCCTGAACCGCCGAAAACTATAGTACATACAGAGACAGTTTCGACACAAAAGCAAAAGAATACATCCGCAATTCCTGACGGCTATGCAATAGGCTCTGACGGACTTCCTTACAAAACAAATAGGCAATACGGTTGGGGTCGTGAGTTTAATGTTTTTGTTACAAACAACGGCGAACATTATCACCGTAGCAGATGTAAGATTATCAAGGCAAAAAAGAGAAAGCTGATGCACCGATACAACGCTATTAAAATATATAAACCCTGTACATACTGTAAACCTAAGGCTTATATAGATGATTGGTACATTAAATACAAAGGAGCAGATAAAGGCAGAGAACAATTATCTTTAAAGGAGTGATACTATGGCGAAATACTCCAAGCGTGCCGATGGGCGGTACTGTACCACAATTACCGTTACAATCGACGGCGAGAAAAAGAAAAAAACGGTCTACGGAAAGACTGTCCGTGAAGTAGATGACAAGGTCGCAGAAATTCGGTCGCTACATAATAGGGGGGTTGTTGTTGATGATAGATCTGTTACAGTTCAGGAATGGGCTGATATGTGGTATAATCTATATAAAGCAAATAAGTCCGTTAATACTCAACAAATGTACTCTGTGGCAATGAATCATATCGTTAAAGAGCTTGGTACATATAGATTATCAGATTTGAAAAAACATATGCTTCAGACTTTACTTAACAAGCGTGTGGAGGAAGGTCATATCCGTTCTGCAGAAATAATTAGGCTTACACTTAAGCAAATGATCGCCGCAGCCATCGATGAGCAATATATATTTGTTGACATATCAAAAGGTCTTACAGTTCCGAAATCTCAGAAAAGCGAAAAGAAACCGCTTAGCCTTGACGAAGTGGCACGGATTAAAGAATCAGAGCTCACTGTCAAAGAAAGGGCTTTTATCTACGTTCTGCTATATACTGGCATAAGGAAAGGCGAGGCACTTGCGCTTGACTGGTCGGATGTGGATAATAAAAATAACAAAATACATATAAACAAAAATCTTATATATGCTGGTCACCGTGCGGAAGTGAAGGACAGCCCCAAGACTGCGGCCGGAATTAGGTCAATCCCCATTCCGAAAGAGCTTGCAGATGCTCTAAATGAATATAAAGATGGCGAAGGTATTGTATTTCCACAATTGACTGCGGTCGAGAAATATATGACGAGTTCGTCATTTACTAAGTTCTGGAACGAGATACTTAAGAAAATAAACCTTGATAGGAAGATTACTCCACATATTTTGCGTCACACGTACGCTACTCGTCTGTATTATGCAGGTGTTGATATCAAGCAAGCCCAGTATTTACTTGGACATTCTTCTATTCAGGTAACACTCGGGATATATACTCATCTGGATAATGAGCGAATCGAAAAGGATATTGATAAGTTAGAAAATTTATATTGAGTTGTCAAATAGTTGTCAGCTTGTTTTTGAAACGGCATTAGTATGCGATTTATAGAGGTGGAGCTAATGCCTTTTAATCAAGTTGTCCGGAGTTCGAATCTCCGATGGCTCACCAAGTAAAAACCGCACAACGAAGCCGTTTGTGCGGTTTTTACTTTGCCTTAAAAATGATTGAAAATCATCTGAATATACGGTTAAATACGGTTGAAAA
>JAQXXM010000062.1 GCA_029226065.1 Clostridiales bacterium | reverse complement strand
TGTATTTAATGCCTTTGAACTGTCCGCAAAACTCACCCTCGGAGTACCAACGTACGCCGTCGGGCAAGGCGAAATGCGTATAAATCCGCATTTCACTTCGTTTTGCGAATTCTGCATCTAAATTCATTCAGCCCCACAAGGGGGTGCTGCTAACGCAACACCCCCTTAGATAAAAAAACCGTTCCTACCTGCCCCCAAGATTGGGGGTCAGGGGGGTGATGCGTTATAAACGCTTTTTTAAATTGTGCAGAAATTATTGTAAAAGCATTGACTTTTTTCCAGTGTTCGTGTACAATGAAAAAAAGGGTTGCTTTAATTATAAAAAAGGAGATTATACCGATAGCAATGAATACAATTACAGAAACAATAAATACGCCTGTAACAGACGAATGTGAGGTGCTTGTTGCGGGCGGTGGCTTTGCGGGGATTTCTGCCGCTCTTTCAGCGGCAAGACAGGGAGCAGATGTAACACTTGTAGAGCGTGAATACATTCTTGGCGGACTTGGAACGGCAGGTATCGTTACGATATATCTCCCTCTTTGTGACGGTATGGGCAAGCAAGTGTCATTTGGTATAGCAGAGGAGCTGTTCCGCTTATCAATAAAGTACGGTGCAGAGGATAAATACCCTACAGCATGGCTTGAGCCGGGCAATGAAGAACTGCGTAAAAAACAGCGTTTTGAAGTGCAGTATAATCCGCATCTGTTCGCACTTCTCGCAGAAAAACTGCTTATAGAAAACGGCGTGAAAATTCTCTACGGAACATGCGTATGCTCCGTTGCTATGAACGGCGAAAAAATTTCATCGGTAATAGTGGAGAATAAATCGGGAAGAACAGCAATAGCCGTAAAAAAGAGTGTTGTCGATTGTACAGGTGATGCAGATATTGCAAAGCTTTCGGGTGCTGCTACGAAAGAATATGCACCAAAGAATATACTTGCGGCATGGCACTATTCCGTATCTGTATCAAGAGGATTGTCATTGCATACTGTGGGCGCTTGTGACTCGGCTGTTGAAAAAGAAGAAGATGTTCTTACAAATCGTCGTTTTACAGGTCTTGACGGAAATGAACTAAGCGAAATGACGCAGATGGCACATAGCTTTATTCTAAAGGACATAAT
Source organism: Clostridiales bacterium (assembly GCA_029226065.1). Taxonomy (GTDB): domain Bacteria; phylum Bacillota; class Clostridia; order UBA1381; family UBA1381; genus Ornithomonoglobus. The sequence goes on along the minus strand of JAQXXM010000062.1, from coordinate 3,715 downwards.
GAACAACAGAAAACGTGATATTTCACACGTACCTGTTACTATTCCCACAATTCCTCAAATACGAATGACGAGGAGAATTGACGGTGTGTATACTATTGACGATACACAAATGCATAAGCAATTCAGTGACAGTGTAGGACTTTTTGCTGATTGGCGTAAGCGTGGACCTGTGTATGAACTGCCGTTTAGTACATTGTACGGAAATGACGTTAAAAACCTTATATGTGCAGGAAGATGCATATCCGTAACTGATGCTATGTGGGATATAACAAGAGTTATTCCCGTCTGTGCCGTATCGGGTGAGGCGGCAGGCACGGCGGCGGCTATGACAGACGATTTTGCGTCACTTCCAATAGGTGATTTACAAGCAGTTTTAACTAAAAACGGCGTTGTTTTACACGAATAAAGAGTAAATATATGAGGAGTAAATCAATGAAAAACAGATATTTTAACATTGAATTCAATGAAAAGACAGGCGGAATAACGTCGATTGTAAATCCGTCAGACGAGCATAATATGAATTGGTGTCTGGCAAAAGACGATACCGAATGGGGGCTTGTACACACATATAACCATTATTTCACATGGGAGGACGGTCGCCATGAGCATTGGGACGGACTCGTGCTTGAAAGCTTTAATCAAGACGAAAATTGTGCTACAGGTGTATACTCAAACGGTATATTAAGAGTTACCGCTGATCATTTCTTCCGTGATAACGGTAATTTTGTTGAAACGTATACAGTTGAAAATCTACGGAACACAGACGTGTTTATCGGTCAGGATAATTTCGGTATTTCTGTGCCGTTTAATGATGTATATACAACATCAGAAGATTGTATGTTTCATCGTTGTAACACACATTTGTGGTGCGGTCATGATACAACATATGTAAACGCACTGCGTATGGGTGAATCGGATATCAATCTTGGACTTGTTTTAACAGAGGGTGCAATAGACAGCTACAGTATAGGCAATGTGAAAGATAACGAAAGAGGTGAGTTTGTATTAAATTCTGCATTTTTTACATTGACTCCGGGTGATAAATATGTTATTGAATTTGAATTGTTCTGGCATACGGGCAACGAGGATTTTTATAACAAAATATCGAAATACCCGAAGATGATTTTGGTGAAGGCTGTTAACCATACAGTATTTGAGGGTGAGCCGATAGAGTTTTATGCAGACTATTGCGGAGGTCTTGATAATGTATCAATAGCCTGTAATGATGAGCCTGTTGCATTTGACTGTGACGGAGGCAGAATAAACGTAAGGTATCAGCCCCAAAATACAGGGGAGCATAGATTTGATATAAAAATCGGTGATGTATCTACATACACAGAGTTCCTTGTGGTGAAGCCACTTGAGGAAATCATCGAAAACCGATTGAACTTTATAATAGATAAACAGCAGTACATAAACGAGAGAAGTCAGCTACACGGTGCGTTTTTGATTTATGATACCAAAGAAAAGCATCCTGTGTTTGATGACGCATTCGGTGATCATAATGCATGTCGTGAGCGTGTGGGTATGTCGCTGTTGCTTGTAAAATATTTGCAGACACACGATAATCCTAAATTCAAAAAGGCACTTGATTTATATATAGAGTTTGTAAAACGTGAGTTTTATGAGGAAACAACAGGCGATGTGTTCGGAACGGTAGGAAAACTGAGTTATAATATTCGTCTTTACAATGCTCCATGGATAATGTTGCTGTTTTCTGAAATGTACTTTTTGACAAAGGATACATATTACACAGACCAGATAGTCAAAATTGTACGTAAATATTATGCAAACGGCGGTAGCAGATTCTATCCCAACGGTCTTTCGTTTACGAAGATGATGGCGGCATTAAAAGACAGCAATAACCCTGATACGGACGAAATGCTTAAACTCTTTTCAAAGCATGCTGAGAATATAATAGAAATTGGAACGTGCTATCCGCCTCATGAGGTCAACTATGAACAAACAATTGTTACACCTGCGGTTACTTTGATTTCTCATATGGGTATACTTACAGGTGATAAACGTTACACTGTTGAGGCAAAGAAGCATATTGCAAATCTTGAACGCTTTAACGGTCATCAGCCGAGCTTCCATCTCGACGAAATTCCAATAAGGTATTGGGATGATTTCTGGTTCGGAAAATCAGAAATGGTTGGCGATACTTTCCCGCACTACTGGAGCTGTCTTACAGCACGTGCATATATGGAATATTACAAGATCTCGGGTGAGGAAAAATACAAGATTGCATCAAAAAAATGTATACGTAACTGCTTGTGCTTATATACAGATGATGGTTTGGGCTCTTGTGCGTATGTGTATCCGTACAGCTTGTCGGGTAAAAAAGGTCAGTTCTATGACGAATGGGCAAACGACCAGGACTACGCATTGTATTTTGCAATAAATGAAGAATTAGACGAAAAGGAGAAGCTAATATGAATTTACAAGAGTACATTACAATGAAGAATGACGGACCGTTTGATAACATCGTTACCAATGGCGGATATTGCGGAATATTCAGAAAAATCGCATGTGTAGGCGACAGTTTATCATCAGGCGAGTTTGAATCATTGATGAATGGAGAGAAAGGATACCATGATTATATGGACTATTCATGGGGACAGTATATTGCCCGTGATGCAGGATGCACAGTGTATAACTTCTCAAGAGGCGGAATGACAGCAAGAGAATATTGTGAGTCATTTGCCGATTCAAAGGATTTCTGGAATATCGATTACAGAGCTCAGGCGTATATAATTGCCCTTGGCGTAAACGATATGTATGGCGATATAGAGTTCGGTACTATAGATGATATTGATCCTAACGACTATAGAAATAATAAAAAGACATTTGTAGGCTACTACGGATGTATAATTCAGAGATACAAGGAAATTCAGCCAAAGGCTAAGTTTTTCCTTATGACAATGCCTGTAGGAAATGAGACAGGAAAGGCAAAAGAGAGATTTCAGGCACACGCTGAAATGCTGTATAAAATCGCAGAGCTGTTAGGTAATTGCTATGTAATTGACCTTAATAAATATGCACCGCAATATGATGATGAATTTAAAAGTAAATTCTATCTTGGAGGACATCTCAACGCAATGGGTTACAGACTGACAGCACTTATGATAGAGTCATATATAGACTGGATAATACGAAATAATATGGAGGACTTCAAGCAGATTGGCTTTGTCGGAACACCTTATTATAATGAAAACGAAAAATGGTAAGAAAGGAAAAAAATTATGAAAACAACATTTAACAAACTTTATCACGGAGCAGATTATAATCCTGAACAGTGGAAGGACTATCCAGGCGTAATTGATGAGGATATGCGCCTTATGAAACTGTCTAAATGTAACGTAATGAGCATCAATATTTTCGGCTGGACAGAAATTGAACCGGCTGAGGGCGTTTATGATTTTACATTCCTTGACTATGTAATGGATAAGCTTGCAGAAAACGGTGTTAAAGCAATATTGGCAACGCCAAGCGGTGCAAGACCTGCATGGATGAGTAAGGCTCACCCGGAGGTTTTGCGTACTAATGCCGACAGAACCGTAAACCTTCACGGTCAGCGCCATAATCATTGTCTCACATCGCCCTATTATCGTAAAAAAGTATACGAGATAAACAGACGCTTGGCAGAACGTTATAAGGATCACCCTGCACTTTTGATGTGGCACTTGTCAAACGAGTATGGCGGTGAATGTCA
>JAQXXM010000061.1 GCA_029226065.1 Clostridiales bacterium | reverse complement strand
ATGACGAATCAGGTTTATTGTCTGTTTTTAGCAGTGTTTCGTCAAATGAGATTTTAATAAAATGTGACTCTGTACCCGCTTGCACATCTATTCGATGGAAGTCAAAGGGTGTTATAAATATTGCAGTAATTGAATCTATGCAGATGTTGCGATTGTTGACGGTTACACCGCCGTCAAACGGCATATAAAGTATCATCTCGCAATATGAGTGCGTATGAAGAGGATAGTTAAAAACCGTCCCCTTATTAACGGTTATACCCCCATGCTTTATGTTAAATTTCTCAATCATAACTTTATTCATTCCTTGTTTGTTTAATAATGCAAAGTTTTTATTAAAAAATAGCAAGTAAACGTAAATTTACAATGATATAATACATTATATCATACGTGGGGGCTGTTGCATTTAGCGCAGATCGTTCAAAGGCTTAAAACGGCATAAAATCAATGCCTGTTAAAGATTCATCAAATAAATTTGATGTTGAAATCCGCATTGTTTACGAATTTCTTTTATTTAATGCCTTTGAACTATCCGCAAAACTCACCCTCGGAGTACCCACGTACGCCGTCGGGCAAGGCGAAATGCGAATAAATCCGCATTTCACTTCGTTTTGCGAATTCTGCATCTAAATTCATTCAGCCCCTTCATATATGTATTTATTATATCACAATATTTATAAATGTCAATCAGGAGGTTTGTATGTTTAAGCAAAAATTAATTGGTAAATTTTTTACCGGAATAAACTACTGGGGTTCGGAAAAAGCAATAAATATGTGGGAGGACTTTGATATTAAATCAATTGAAAATGATTTTAAGGTTATGAAAGACGCAGGCATAACACACTTGCGCATATTTCCGCTTTGGTCGGTATTTCAGCCCCTTAAAGCTTTGTACGGTCCCTCAGAAGTATATGAATACGGATTTGGCGAGGAAAAACGCCCCGACACCCCGGCAGGACGTGCAGGAGTCAGCGAAGATGCATGTGAAAAATTTGAGGCATTTTGTGCATTGGCAGACAAATACGATTTTAAGCTTGTTGTCGGATTGATAACTGGACACATGTCATTTCGCACGTACACTCCACCGGCGTTCGAGGGTAAATCACTTCTCAGCGATCCGACTGTTATAAAATGGCAGTTGAGATTTGTTAAATACTTTGTAACTCGTTTTCGTGATATCGATGCAATAATCGGATGGGATTTAGGTAATGAAACCTGTAATATGCCCGGACTGGGTAGCAATCCGGATGCATATTATGTTTGGAGCAGTACAATAGCCGATGCGATAAGAGTTTGCGACGGAACAAGGCCAATTATATCCGGACTTGATTATTCGACTATCGAAAACGGACCAAATAACTACAAAACAATAGGAGAAATGTGCGATATTCACACAGTTCATCCATATAATATCTTCCAAACCGAGGCAGATCCCCTCACGACAATGAAACCCATTTTAGACTTGCCGTTCAGGTGTGCTCTTGGCGAGGATATTTCGGGAATTCCGACATTTGTACAGGAATTCGGTTCTATCGGATATATGAACTGTTCACGTCGTAGCGAAGCAGACTTTTATCGGTGCTGCCTGCTTACCTCACTTGCGCATGGCTGTCACGGAGTTATGTGGTGGTGTGCATTTGACCAGGGCCATCTCACTTATGCACCATACCGCTGGAATACAATCGGCAGTGACTACGGTTTCTTTGACAAAAACCTTGAACCAAAGCCGATTGTTGAGGAAAATATCAGGTTTAAAGAAAGACTATCACTTATACCCGGTGAGGTGCTGCCTCCGCATACAAAAAATGCAGTCGTACTTATTCCCAGAGATGACGGTGGTATAACCATGGATACTCTTCGTGCATCATATATGCTCGCAAAACAAGCAAACTTTGACGTTAGCTTTAAATATGCACCCGACACGATACCCGATTCACCTCTTTATATTTTCCCAAGCATAAGTAGCCATAAGTCCATTCCGGCGCAATCGTTTAACCAACTGATTGACAAGGTGCGTAACGGAGCCGTTCTTTATATCTCTGCAGATAGCGGTCTCATACGTAGCATACCTGAAATTACCGGTATAAGCATAGCATACAGAGAGAGGATTAACGCAGTAAGGACAATATCCTTTGATGGTCAAAAGCTTCCTGTGAATACGGAATATATGTACAAAATTGAGAGTTCGGACGCAGAAATACTGGCAACTGATGAAACGAATGAGCCTGTGTTCTTTAAATACAGACTCGGAAAAGGAGCTGTATATTTTCTGACACTGCCCCTTGAAAAGCACTTAGGAACACAACTCGGTGCATTCTTTAAAGATGATATACCAAACTACTCTGTAATATACAGAGAGCTTGCCGCAGAGTCAGGAGCAGAAAGAGTGGCGGACTGTGATAACAGGTTTATCCTTCTTACCGAACATCGTATAGACGAAAATTCATTATACATATTTGCAATTAACTATAACAACAGAGAAGAACAAGCAGACTTGATATTAAACGGCAGCTATGACATAGAAGTCCTGTTCGGCGAGGGTTTCAATTCAGGCAAACTGTCAATAAATAATAATGACGGAATACTTCTTAAGGCGGTGAAAAAACATTGATATACAAACTAAAGCAAAACCGTGTGAGCAGAACCTATAAAGGCGGCAGTCGAATAGATAAGTTTACACAAGAAGTATTTGCAAAAAAAGGGATGTATCCTGAAGATTGGACAGCCTCAGCCACTGCAGTAAAAAACAGCAGTGGAATGACGGAGGGAATTGGCATTACCGAAAACGGTGAAAAAATAACGGATATAATCGGAAATGACATACTGCCCATACTTGTTAAACTTCTTGATGCCGATGAAAGACTTGTAATACAGGTTCACCCCAAGGTGGATTTTTCTCAAAGATATCTGAATTCATCGTTCGGCAAGACTGAATGCTGGTATTTTCTTGACTGCTCGCCCGATGCTCATATATACCTCGGATTCAAACCCGACATTACCGTAGAACGGTGGAGAAAAGCAATACAGAATGATGATTCCGAACAACTTCTTGATATGTTGTGGCGTATTCCGGTGCATAAAGGCGATTTTGTGTTCGTTGACGGAGGTATGCCGCATGCCATAGGCGGCGGATGCTTTATGATAGAACTGCAGGAACCGAGCGATTTTATGTTCGTGGCAGAAAAGAAAACCGTATCGGGGGTTAATATCCCCGATTATCGTCTGGATATGGGGCTGGGCTTTGAAACCGGACTCAGAGCATATAACTATCAGGGATATACAGCCGAAGAGTTGAGAGAGAAATACATTTCACATCCGACGATTGTCAAAAATGGTGTATGCCATGTGTTAGGTGCCGAGCAAACGGACAAATTCACCTTCGATATACTGTGCGGAAATGCGGTCTGCAGCACGGACCGCAAATATGCTGTTGCCGTAGTGCTGAGCGGAAAAGGCACAATATGCGGCAAGGTCTCGGAACAGGGTGACAGATTTTTCATATGCGACGAAACACCTGTCATATGCGGCGATACGGACTTTAGGGTTGCAATCTGCCGATAGACAGCTAAACTTATGTCTGAGAACGTTTTTTAAACCGAAAACAGAAAATAAATACATTTGAAAAACACAGGCGTTTCAGACAGGGGGACGGCTCGAGACCACTTTTTAAGTGGTCTCGAACCGTCTCCTTGTCTGCCCTTGTCTGCCAAAAAAAGTAATAATATTTATTAAATGAAGGCTTAAGCAACTGTCGCTGCCATTCGAATGCTTTATGATTTTATAAATTACCTTGAAAGAATATTGGCAGTAAATATTCTCTTAAAACTGTTTACATTTGCATCTTTCTTTTCGTAGTTGGTGTCGTTACCAAAATAGTCAAGTTGAACATTGTCAAGTTCATCAATATTGGCTATTTCTCCATTAACAAATTTTTCGAGCCTTTTCGTACAATGGGTAACTCTTGCAATCATTCCGCCTATACGAATATCCTGAACATCAAAGCCTACTGCTTTGTTTTCTTTCATCCACTGCTTTTCATAACATGTATAAAAGCTTTCCATAAGCTTTTTGAGCTTTTTGCAATCGGATATAATGATTTTTAACTCATCTTTATTTCTTGCATCATATGCCTTGCGTATTCTGATGCCCAAATCTGCTTTAAGGGCAACAACATCACAAAGTGCCTTCATTGTTTCAAAAAGATATCCCCAATTTTCATCGTTTCTAAGAAGTGATAATTTTCTTGAAAGGGCCTTGTGGTCATCAGCTAAATTATCTGTAATGTTTTTGTCCATTAATCCATTAAAAAGGTCATTAAATAATACATATTTACTCGGGTTTACACACCTTCCATCATCTGCAAGATCCAAAAGCATAAATCTGTCAAAGGCAATCCCAAATTTTTGTTTAAACCTTTCTTTTATAGATTTCGTGCTCTTGTTGCCTTTTATATATTCCGATATGTAAAAGAGTGCCGGTATACAAGCAAATTTAGAACATTCGCCTGAATCATCACCCCACATTGTAAAGAATATGTTATTAATATTATTCTTTTTGCATCCGTAAAGTGCAGCTTTGGTTGCATCTATGCTGAATTTATTATTTGGTGCAAAACCGCTCCAAGTCCACACTCCACCACCAAACCATGTGCCCTCTTTCAATTTATTATGGGCTTTTAACATTTTATCGTAATGATTTTTGTCTTTGGAATAATAGTCCCAGTATACCAATTCTACATTATCGGGAATAAGAGCTTTTATATCGTTTGAAACTTCAAAATCCGAATTGTAATATTGTCCGTTTGATGCAATTCTGAAAAACATGTCAGACCACATAGAAAGCATAAATCCATACTTCTTACCAATTTCGGAAATTCTTATTATATGCTCTACAAGTACCTTCGTTCTGTCACAATCACCATGTATATCATAATATTTACCACGACAAATCATATTCGCTTCATCCATACCGATATTTATACGTCTGGTTGTAAGTGCTTCTGCAAGACTTGCAAACATATTATCAACAAGTTCATAGGTCCTTTCGTCTCCAACGAGCAGGATGTCATTACAATCCACTATGGGGGTGTATGCAGGCCAATTGACTATGGCATTTAAATGTGCAAGAGTCTGTATACATGGAATTACTTCGATATCCTTCTCCATAGCATATCTGTCAATCTCTTTAAGTTCATTAAGCGTGTAACCACCTCTAGCATAACCGAAATATGGATTGTTTTTCACTTCATAG
>JAQXXM010000060.1 GCA_029226065.1 Clostridiales bacterium | reverse complement strand
GAAAAATACAGAAAAAATTACAAAAAACTATTGACATATGTTGGAAAATATGATAATATATAGGCATAAAAGTTGATGAATTGTAGAATATGCTCAAAAGTATTTGCTTTATGGAGATGATTCCGGTGGGTAATATTGCATAGTTTGTTTTCAGTGTTGGGGAACACATGAGGGGAAACAGGCTGACATAAATAAAGAACTTCAACAAGGCAGAATATAAATATAATTCATCAGGACTTCGTACATCAAAAACCGTAAACGGCGAAAAAACCGATTTCGTGCTTGACGGAATATATGTAATTGCCGAGATTAAGGACGGAGATGTAACGAATTATATCCGTGGTGTAACGGGCATAATATATAGTAAGGATAAAAAAGGAACAAAAACTTACTATGTAACCAATAACCACGGTGATGTAACGGCCTTAGTTAACAGTTCCGGAAATATTATCAAAGAGTATACATATGATGAATATGGGGTAGAAACCAATCCTGATAAGGAAGATACAAATCCTTTCCGTTATTGCGGTGAATACTACGATACAGAAACGGGATTCATATATCTAAGGGCAAGATACTATGACCCTGAACTGGGGAGGTTTGTTTCGCCGGATTCTCATTGGACACCCGATAATATGATATATGGGGATGATCATGACGGAGAATATGCTGAAATTGACATCTTAGCGATTCGCCAAAGTAATAATTTATATGTGTATTGTATCGGAAATCCTATGAATTTTTTTGATCTAACGGGATTTGAAGTGGATGATTCTGTGCTTACAAAAGATGATGCTATAAAAATAACTTTGTTGGGTGAGATTTATAACTGGGCAAAGAAAAACAAAAATTCAGAATTTATGGATGCGACACACTATCAAGCAGCAATGATAAGAAGCAGTAAAAGATATGAAAATTACGAAGGATATGGACCTATTAGATTTGAATCGCCGAAGGTTGGCTTATTATTGACAAAAAATAAAGGCTATAATGACAATTATAATTATACTACTGATAAAGCGGCATATACGAATTACAATTTTCGTTTTTTATCACCATTATCCGAAAGTGAAGCTGAACTTGAAAGCAAGCGAGTTTTGAACGATTTTACCAGTTCTGGAGCCTCATCAATTTTTTCGCCAAATGTTGATGTTGTTGCTAATATTTTGGGTTTGATTCTTAGTGCTAATTCTTTTGAAAGCGCTAAGGCTGGTGATAGAATCGTATATGTTGAAAAATAATATTCAACAAAAAAGTATAGTTTTCTGTTTGACGATGACCTTCAACTTAAAGATTTTAAACAGAAATGAGGATTAAAATGTTCGTAAAATTTCGTGATTTTATATACAAGTGCACGGATAAAGCTGCGTTTTTGATTCTTGCTGCATATACTGCGTTGGTGGTAATCAGTTCAGTATCTTTTTCTAAAGGGATATTTTATGGGTTAATGCTTGTATTGATGGCGATAGGCAGTGTTTTGATTGAACCGATTATAGATAATTTTATTTTCAATCTGTTTTCTAAAGCAACGGTTTCCTTTAAGTCGGTCTATAAGGAGTTTTTGCAATACAATGCAGCGATTCGCTTAATTCCTGTAATCTTGTCATTGCTATCCGTTTTTAACTTTTTTGAAATTTTTATCAGTAGATTATGGATTATATTTATTAAGCTTTTTGCTGTAATTGCTCATTATGTATTTTATACTGATATATTTGTAAAAAGGTATCAAGGCAGAAAAAAAGTAATGGTTATCCTTTGTAGCTTGTATTGTCTTTACTATGTTTTTGAACTGTATAGAACGATAAAACTTTTTTAAGAGTTTGATATCAAATTATATTGATAATTTATTTTCGCTTTTAGAAGCGCATTGCAATTTTTGCAATGCGCTTCATTTGACATTTACAAAAAGGTTATGAATATAATCACGCAATCATTTAACTCTCATATGGATTGAAGTACTACCAATATATAAATTAAACGATTACTAAAAATAATAACAGTGCCGTCGAGAAATTAACTCTTTGACGGCACTATTTGCTTATTCATTAAGGATTTGTAAAAACCGTAAAATACCGCAATACTGCAATATTTGAGCGTTTTTAATAAAAAAGAAAAGACCGACTATTCTATCAAAATAGTCAGTCTTATTTGTGAAAGAAGTTATATTTTAATAGAATTTCATTAAGGGGGTGCAATTTGCATTAAGGGGGTGCAATAATTTCAAGAGTAAATATGCGTCCTCGTAAGAGAGCTCCCTTGACATGCCGGCAATTTAATTCTATATTGCAATTAATGGCTAAAAGCCTAAATCCGGCTTTCGGTTCACAAAAACTAATCAGATTATATATCAAATTGTGTTTTATATAATAAAATGAGGGATTGTCATCTAATTCTCCTCAAAAATGACTTCTGTTTGTTCAATACTTTTCTTGTAAATTGCTACTCCTGTGTTTTATATTTCTTTTACGTTATCAATTCTTTATTAAAAATTTTTCATATCAAACCATACGAAGATAGTATTGTTTTTGTTTTTTCCATTTCTTCCTTTGTCGGCAAAATCATCGGAAGCGTATTTTTGATATTTAGTGCGTTGTATTTTGATTCTGCATAATTGTGATATGGCAAAACCCGTACACGGACTACATTTTTAAGAGTGCTTAGAAATTCGGCGATTTTTGGTATTTGCTCATCGTTATATTTGGATACATAAGGAATGCGTATTTCGCTTTTTGCCCCACAGCTATCCAGATATACAAGATTATCGAGAATAATTTTATTAGACTGACCGGTGCATTTAATATGCACATCTTCATCTATCGCCTTAATATCGTACAGAAATGTGTCTGTGTATGGCATAACCTTGTCTATTGCCGTTCTCGGAACAAATCCGCAGGTATCAACTGCTGTGTTTATACCGTTTTGTTTCATTCTTTTTAAAATTTTACAGCAAGCGCCGCTTTGAAGCAAACACTCACCGCCCGATAATGTAATTCCGCCTCCGCTCTCTGCGTAGAAATCCTTATCTCTAAGCAAAGTTGTGCAAATTTCATCCGTACTCATTTCCGTACCGAATATTTCAAGAGCACTTTGGGGACAGACATTAACACACTTTCCGCACGTAGTGCATTTTGTTCTGTCTATTCTATGTATATTTTCAGAAAACGCATGACAAGCGCAAACCTCCGCACATTTTCCACACATAACGCACTTGTGACTGTAAAAGGCAAGCTGCCACTTTTGTGAAAGTGTTTCGGGGTTATGACACCACAGACATTTGAGCGGACAACCCTTGAAAAACACGGTCGTTCGAATTCCGTCGCCGTCATGTACGGCAAATCGTTTGATTTCGACTATATTTGCTTTCATTATTTTTCTCCTATTTTTTCATTTTATATTCTCTGCACGTGTAATATAAGCATTCTGCTCCTTCTCGCTGAGGTTATTCCATAGTACATTCCAGCCGCAAACTCTGACTTGCAGGTTTTTGTATTTATCGGGGTGTTTTTGTGCATCGCGTAGCGTTTCTGTGTTGAACACGTTAAATTGCACAGTCTGAGCACCGTTTTTCATATACATGAATAGCAGCGATTTCATAATTTCAAGGCCTTCATCACCACTGACTGCGGACGGATGCAGCATAACATCAAGACAATGAGCTTCTATATAATTATACGGTTTTGTTTTAATCGCCGAATTTATCAATGCCGTAACTCCGTTTTTGTCCATTCCCACAGACGGTGATGCATTTTTCGATATTTCTTCTCCTGCATGTCTTCCATCCGGGGTTGCGCCTGTTTTTTCACCCTGCCAAACAAACTGCATTGCCGAGTGCATAATGGCCTTGTAGACACCGCCTCGCGCATTGGGGCGGTTGTTTACTTTTGACGCAAAATATGCGGACATTGCTTCTGCGTATCTGTTCGTTTCGGCATCGTCATTTCCGTATTTGTGTGGACTTTTAAGTATTTGTGTATGTAAATCTTCAAATCCTGACCAATTTTTATTAAGAGCCTCGGCAAGTGTTTGGATTGACACAACTTTTTTATCGTACACAAATTTCTTTACCGCCATAACCGCATCCACAAAGCTTGCAAATCCACAGTTTAAAATAGCTGAATTATTAAATTTTACGGCGCTTTGATATGCGTCCGTACCTTTTTTCAGCGCGCCCTCAATCGTTGCGGAATACATATTTGACGGGTTGATAAAGCTGAGATATTTTTCATACTGCTTTGATACGTCAATCGTCATTTCAATAAGATTTTCCCACTGTTTTAAAACAGCGATGTAAAAGTCCTCGAATGTATTTAAGCCCTTCAGTTCGTCTGTTTTGAGCCCGAGTTGCTTGCCTATTCTCGAATCAAAGCCGTTGCTGAATACATATTCCACCGATTTTAAAGCGTTGACATAGCCCGTTCCGGTTACTACTTCATTGGCTCTCACTCCGGCTTCATAGCAACCGCGTATATCCATATTAAGTGCTTCTTCGTATGTTGCACCATAGCTCATAATAGCCTTCATCATGCCAGGCTCGCAACAGCAGGCAAAGCAGTTCTTACCACGACGTATCATGTCAAATACCTTGAAAAGGATCTTATCCGGGGTGTTTTCGTTGATTTTTACTTGAATTTTGGGGTTGTATATTCCCAGTTCGTCATAGACATCGAGTATATCATAGGAAAGATCATTGTATTTTGTACTTCCGTCAATATTTGTGCCGCCCATATAAAATGGCTGTCCCCAGTAGTTGCCTATTGCCGACCATTGCATAAGAAAATATCTTAAAAGCTCTTTTATATCTTCCCTTGTATATATACCGTTTTTTAAGTCGTTTTGATAAAAAGAATACAAAGTATTGTCAAGACCGTTGCCGAGAGATCTTACCTGATATGAGTCAAAGCATTCCGAAATCATAAAGTAAATATAGATTACCTGCATTGCCTCGTAAATATTCTGCGGTGCTCCGTCACGTATATGATAAAGACATTCTGTAACCTTTTTTGCTTTTGGGTGAGTTTTTGTCAGCGCATATTTGTATAGTCTGTCGATTAAATCTATTATCGCAGTGTATTCGATTATAATTCCATCAAAAAACGCTTCCGTTTCGGCTGTCAGAGTATTGTTGTTTCTATGCAACTCTTTGTATTCTTCGGCACGCTTTTTAAGTCCCGAAAAACCCAGTTTTAATATCGAATCCCAATCGGGAACAACATGGTCGAAATCTGGCCATATTGCAATCGCACCGGATTCGTTCATGTCGTGCATTTTCTCTTTTAATCCGGGAAGAATATTATCAAAGACTTCATCATACCATTTATCCTGAGTTATGCATTTTGCAAGCCGATTTACACTCCAAAATCCGACAAAGAAATCATGCTCGTTTATATCTATTTTTGTATTTTCAAGAACATATTTGACCGCATAGGCTTTTGCAACAGGGTGCGGCAAATCCTTTGTTTTTTCATAAAGCTTTGCAAGACCGTCTCTGATTTCCTCATCCTCAAGACCGGTGCTTTTGTCGTAACCGTACCCATGATATGCCATTCTGGCATAAGGGTTGAACGGCTCGTCTGTTTTGTGGTATTTATTTTCTATAAATTTTCTGTCATGATTAAACATATGAAATCCTCCCTGAAATATATTTAATTTTTCAACACATATAATAGTGCAAAACTATAGATTGGTCAATGAGTATTTCAACACTTATTGACTATTTCAAAACAAAATGTTATAATATTCACAGGAGGTATGATGCTCATGAAAAATTTTTTTGACTACAATTTTAATATAGAAAGAATAGTTCTTGCGTGTTATGTTCCAAAAGGAGAGGGCGACACTGTTCACAAAAACAGAGCTTCACACGGTTTGGCTTTACATATATCCGGTAACAAAAAGTATACATTTGAGGGGAGGAATATACTTCACACCGGAAAGAATGATATAATTTTTATGCCGGAGCATTCAAACTATATTGTAGAAATGACGTGTCCGGGAGATTGTTACGCCATAAATTTCAAAATCGCCGATACTGTTTCTTTTGAGCCGTTTGTTTTAAATATAGGTGATTTGGTAACAGACAAGTTCAAGTCTGCTGAAAAAGCATTTCGTTTGAAGTCATACGGATACGAAATGCAGTGCAAAGCAAATTTGTATTCTGTAATCTGCTCTATGCTCTACAAATACGAAAAAAAGTATATGCCAAAAAGCACAGAAAAAATTATTGCACCGGCATTGGAATACATTCACAAAAACTATACATCTGAAAATATAAGCGTAGAGCATCTTGCAATTTTATGCGGTATAAGTACGACCTATTTGAGAAATATTTTTTTAAAAAGCAAAAATACCACTCCGATAAAATACATAAATGAGCTCAAGCTTTCAAGAGCGAAAGAACTTATTGTATCGGATTACTATTCTATTCCACAGATTTCAGAACTTTCGGGTTTTGGTGATGAAAGCTATTTTTGCCGCTATTTTAAGAAAATGACAGGAATGACAGCAACAGAATACCGACAGAATAAAAAAATGCTCGATAAATAATCAATCAGTTCTTACCGTTATTCTTGATTATTCATAAAGATTTGAAAAAACCGTAAAATACCGCAATATGGCAATATTTGAGCGTTTTTAAGATAAAAAGAAAAGACCGACTATTCTATCAAAATAGTCAGTCTTATTTGGGTGCGGGAGGAGGACTTGAACCTCCGACCTCAAGGTTATGAGCCTTGCGAGCTGCCAGCTGCTCTACCCCGCTATTTATTAACAACATAGGATATTATAGCACAATTATATTCATTTGTCAATACTTTTTTCTGAATTATTTTTATTTTGGTCTTATTTGCTTTATTTTTTAATATGATATATCGGTGATGATATGGTTATTAATTTGAAAAATAAATGGATTGCCGTAGTAATTTCTGTGACAGTCATCTGTGCAGTGGTTGGTTACTGCTTAAAAACAACTCAGACATTTTCTAAATCAAAGCAGTATGCGGTTGTTCTTGATGCAGGGCATGGCGAGCCTGATGGCGGTGCTGTTGGAGCAAACGGGACAATAGAACAGAGTATAAACTTAAAAATAACCCAAAAATTACAAGAAATACTTGAAAATCGTGGTATAAAAGTTATTATGACACGGTCTGATAATAACTCCATTTGTGATAAATCCGCAAAAACATTACACGATATGAAAGTATCAGATATGCACAAGCGGTTAGATATCATAAACAACAGTGATGCAGATTTGTTTCTGTCTATCCACTTAAATTCATTCAGTAAGCCTAAAACGAGCGGTCTTCATATATTCTATTCACGAAATCATCCGGAAATCCAACCATTAGCAGAATTAATACAAGAAGAAATTGCAGAACTTACAGGTGCAAAAACCCATACTGTAAAAGCCGCATCAGACACACTCTACCTGATGAAAAATCCTACTCCGCCATCAATACTTATTGAATGTGGATTTATTTCAAATCCTGACGAAGAAAAGTTGTTGAATGATGATGCATATCAATCAAAAATTGCGTTTTCTATAGCAAATGCAGTTTGTAAAGCAAAAAAATGATATTTTTTAAAAAATTTGCATAAATTTTAACTAATCTTGCTAAAAAGTATTGACTTATATAGTTCGGGGGGTGTATAATATACGTTATACTTATATTAATGGAGGTTATCAAAAATGAGTAGAGTATACAATTTTTCGGCAGGTCCGTCAATGTTACCCGAAGAAGTGCTGAAAAAAGCACAAGCTGAAATGCTTGAATGTGGTGACAGTGGAATGTCGGTTATGGAGATGAGCCATCGTTCAAAAGATTACGATAAAATTATAAAGGGTGCTGAGGCACTTGTTCGTGAGCTTATGAATGTACCTGACAACTACAAGGTTATGTTTGTACAGGGCGGCGGTTCAACGCAATTTGCAATGGTACCGTTAAACCTTGGTATCAAGTGTAAAGCTGCTGACTATATTATAACAGGTCAGTGGGCTAAAAAAGCTGCTCAGGAGGCTGAAAAGTATATTAAGGTAAACAGAGTAGCATCATCTGCTGATAAGACGTTTTCATATATTCCTAAAACTACAGCAGCTGATTTCTCTTCAAAAGATGAAGTTGACTATTGTTATATATGCTTTAACAACACAATATACGGAACACGCTATACTAAGCTTCCCGAAACAGAGGCAACTCTTGTAGCTGATATTTCATCGAACGTAATGAGCGAAGTAATAGATGTATCAAAGTTTGGTTTGCTTTTTGCAGGTGCGCAGAAAAACCTTGGTCCTGCGGGCGTTGTACTTGTTATTGCACGTGAGGATTTAATAGGCGAGCCTATGGAGGGTACTCCGACAATGCTTACATATAAAACACACGCAGATAATGATTCGCTTTACAATACTCCTCCGACGTATGCTATATACATTCTTAAGCTTGTTCTTGAATGGATAAAGGAACAGGGCGGTATAGCTGCAGTGCAGAAGGTTAACGAAGAAAAGGCAAAGCTTCTTTATGATTTCCTTGATTCGTCAAAGCTTTTCAAAGGCACAGTTGAAAAAGAGGACCGTTCGCTTATGAATGTACCGTTTGTAACAGGCGATGCTGATCTTGATGCGAAGTTCGTTAAGGAAGCAACAGCCGCAGGTCTTGTAAACCTTAAGGGACATAGAACAGTAGGCGGTATGAGAGCATCAATCTATAACGCTATGCCTGTTGAAGGTGTAAAAACGCTTGTAGAGTTTATGAAAAAATTTGAACAGGAGAATATGTGATGTATAATATACTTACACTAAACAAAATAGCATCCTGCGGTCTTGACCGTTTGGGTGACAATTATGCTATTACAGATGATGCATCAGCTGATGTAGACGGAATTATCTTAAGAAGCTTTAAGATGCATGATATGGAGCTACCAAAGTCATTAAAGGCTGTTGCCCGTGCAGGTGCAGGAACAAACAACATTCCTATTGACAAGTGCACAGAAAACGGTATTGTAGTATTCAATACTCCTGGTGCTAATGCAAATGCTGTTAAAGAGCTTGTAATCCTTGGTATGCTTCTTGCATCAAGAGATGTAATCGGCGGTAACGCATGGGCAAACACACTTACAGGTGATGATATTGCTAAGCAAGTAGAAAAGGGCAAGTCAAACTTTGGCGGTAATGAAATAAAGGGTAAAACACTTGGCGTTATAGGCCTTGGCGCTATCGGTATACTTGTTGCTAATGCTGCAGTACACCTTGGTATGAACGTTGTGGGATATGACCCTTATTTGAGTGTTAATAACGCATTAATGCTTAACCGTCGTGTAAACTGCGTATCGGATATCAAGAGCATATTTACAGATAGTGATTATATAACGGTGCACGTACCATTAATGGATTCAACTCGTGACACAATTAATGCTGAAGCGATTGATATGATGAAGGACGGAGTTGTTATTCTTAACTACGCAAGAGGCGGTCTTGTAAACAACGACGCTGTTAAGGCAGGTTTAGCATCAGGTAAAGTTAAAACATACGTTGTTGATTTCCCCGATGCTGAAACAATCAACCAGCCTGGGATAATTGCGATACCGCATCTTGGTGCATCAACAGAAGAATCTGAGGATAACTGTGCGGTAATGGCAGCTGACGAAATCAAGTCGTTCCTTGAAACAGGCGACATTGTCAATTCAGTAAACTTTCCTAACTGTTCATTGCCTTGCGATACTGTGGGACGTATTACTATAATCCATAAGAACGTTCCGAATATGATTGCAAAGTACACTGACGTATTAAAGGGCGTAAACATTGCTGAGATGATTAATAAGTCAAAGGGTGATTATGCTTATACAATAATTAATACAGACCATGCTGTAACACCTGATATTGTTGAAACATTAGAAGCTCTTGACGAGGTTATATCTGTCAGAGTTATAAAATAAAGAGATAAACAAAAATAGTGTCCGCAAGAATGCGGACACTATTTTTGTTCTGTAATCTACCATTGACGCAATATCTTTCCGCAACCTATTTTTGTGCCGGCATTGCCGGAGGGTTGTGTTGTGAAATCGTCTTTGTTTGCATGAATTACGATTACTTTATTGATAATTTCATCCACTGTAAAACGATTTGTAAGCAATGACATATATGCAATTCCGTCATTGCCGATAAGCGGTGGTAAATCGCCTGCATGGTATGGATGAGGACAGTTTAGCGGGTTATAATGTGTCTTTGCATTACTAAACTGATCCGCTTTTGTTCCTGTACAGCTTTCGCCGTCATGTATATGTAGCGCATATATTCCGCCGTTACACGTCGAATTTTGCGGGAGCTTGTTGACCTTAACAGTAACTAAAACACCTTCTTTGGTCTGGACAAAGCTTGCTGTTCCATTCAAATCGGGGTATCCGTTACCACCTTCTATTTTTGCAATTGCATTTATTACTGTTTTCTTTCTTTCCATATCTTAACACCTCATAGTATAATATGACAATAGCTATAAAAAGGGAATTAAGAATGTTATTTTTCAATATAATGTATCGGTGATGATAAATGAAAATTAAGATTAATCCTTTGACTATAGTAATGTTTGCCGTTCTGACTGCAATGGGCAATGCAAAAATATATATAATGACATATACAGTTATGACTCTCCATGAACTTGCGCACTACTGTGCGGCAAAGTGTATAGGATTAGAATGTGAGAGCTTTACATTATCTCCATTTGGCGCACATTTACAGTTAAAAAACAAAATAGTCAACTCTTTTGCAGAGGAATTAATCCTTTATGGCGTAGGCCCTGCATTTAATGCAATTTTATCAATAGTGGGCATTATACTTAAAATACCAATCTTGTATAATATAAATACAGTGCTGTTTATTCTTAATGTATTGCCTGTTGTTCCTCTTGACGGCGGTATGATATTATTGAGGGTTATTTCGCATTATACCGGCAGAAGACGTGCAAAAAAAATATTAAATGTTTTCTCTGTGATAATAGGCATAATATTCCTATCTGTAGCCGTTTACCTTATGTATGTAGGCATTATAAATATTTCGCTCTTTATTATAGCTGTTTTACTCATAGGAAATATACTTACCGCCA
Source organism: Clostridiales bacterium (assembly GCA_029226065.1). Lineage (GTDB taxonomy): Bacteria > Bacillota > Clostridia > UBA1381 > UBA1381 > Ornithomonoglobus. Next base: position 51,410 of record JAQXXM010000060.1, on the reverse strand, counting down.
AAGAGTTGTACGATTATGACTTCATTAATGCAGTAAATGCCAGAAAGAAAAACACAAACAAAACTAATTTTGTAATTATATCTCCTGATTATACAATAAGCGATGCTATAAAAAATATTACTCCGTCATACACTACAATCGGTGTGGAATTAGACAATAACGGCAAAATAAAACGATTTATAACCGAAAAAGAAATGGTAAATAATATTGACATTTTTATGTAATTAATGTATAATATGAGATATTGAGAAAACTCAATAAAATACGCAATATTGGCTTAATAAGGAGAATGATATGTCAGTTGTAAAAAATAACTACGGAATATTGCCCGACGGCAGAGAAGTCTATGAATTTGTTTTAAGTAACGGTTTTGTTACCGCCCATATCATAAATTACGGCGGAATTGTTACTAAGCTTATAACTAAGGATAAGAATAATAATGATATAGATGTCGTTCTGGGCAGAGCAAGCATGGAGGAATATCTCGAAAACGATGGCTGTCTCGGTGCGGCAATAGGCCGTTTCGGTAATAGAATAAGAAATGGCGAATTTGAAATAAACGGTACTACATACCATGTTGGAAAAAATAATAAAGGCAATTCACTTCATGGTGGATTTGTCGGATTTAATAAGAAATTGTGGGATGCAAAAGTCGTAGAAGGGGAAAACGCTGTTATTTTAAGTTACACATCTGTTGATGGGGAAGAGGGCTTCCCAGGCAATATGGATGTTGACATAAAATATTCCGTAACAGACGAAAACGGCTTAAAGATAGAATATTTCGCAAAGTCGGATAAAGATACAGTGTGCAATCTGACAAATCATTCATATTTTAATCTTAATGGATATAATAGCGGAAAAATATATGATCACAAACTACAGATGAACTCAAGATTTTTTACTCCCAATGACGATATGAATATACCTGTAGGTGAGGTTTTGTCGGTTGTAGGAACACCTTTTGATTTTACTGAGGAAAAAAGATTGGGCGACGGTATGACTTCAGATTATCTGCAGGTTGCAAGAGTGAATGGCTTTGACCACAACTTTGTACTTGACGGCACAGGATTGCGTCTATGTGCAACAGTGACAGGTGACAAGACAGGTATTGTTATGCAGGTATTTACAAATCAGCATGGTGTACAGCTTTATACAGCGAATATGCTTGAGAGTGCCAATAAGGGCGATTATGAAAACGGCGTTCACGACGGATTGTGTCTTGAAACACAGACATTCCCCGATTGTGTACATTACAGTCATTTCCCAACTGCATTATTGAGAAAAGGCGAGGAGTATTACCACATTACAGAATACAGATTTGTATAAATATATTCAATTTATCAGCATACTTGAAAATTTTTTGTACAAAAAATTTATTGATAAATGAAGATAATTATAGTATAATTATGTTATTGTGGTATTGTACATTAATTGAGGAGGATTTGAGATGTTGTATAACGAAATGACAAAAGCGGAACTCTTAAAGCTAAGAGAGGAGCTTATGTCAGCATACGAGGAGAAAAAGGGACTTGGTCTTAATTTAAGCATGGCACGCGGCAAGCCGTCAAAAGAACAATTAGAGCTTTCAATGCCTATGCTTGACGTCATTAATAAAGATACGCAGTTTGTAGGTGAGGACAAGTTAGACATAAGAAACTACGGTGTATTACCTGGTATAATGGAGGCAAGAAAGTTTTTTGCTGACATTCTTGAGGTTAAGCCTGAAAACATCGTTCTTTACGGCAATGCATCATTGACTCTTATGTATGATACAATAGCAAGAGCGTATGTCAAGGGAATATTAGGTTCAACGCCATGGTGCAAACTTCCTAAGGTTAAATTTCTTTGTCCTGTTCCGGGATATGATCGTCATTTTGCAATATCGGAGTTCTTTGGTATGGAAATGATAAACGTTCCGATGAATGAGGACGGACCTGATATGGATATGGTTGAAAAACTCGTATCAGAGGACAGTGCAATCAAAGGTATATGGTGTGTACCGAAATATTCAAATCCGTCAGGATATGTGTACAGTGACGAGGTAGTTAAGCGTTTTGCATCGCTCAAGCCTGCTGCTAAAGACTTTAGAATATATTGGGATAATGCGTATATTATCCATCATTTATATCCGAACGAGCCTACAAAGATACTTAATATTGTTGAAGAATGTGCAAAGGCAGGCAACCCTGATATGGTATATGAGTTCTGCTCAACGTCAAAGGTGACTTTCCCGGGTGCGGGTATATCTGCAATGGCATCATCAGAAGCAAATATAAAATCTACTATTGCAATGATGGGTTCACAGATAATCAGTCATGACAAAATGAATCAGTTAAGGCATATTTTGTTCTTCCCGACAATGGAAGATTTAGAAGCCCACATGGCAAAGCACGCTGATATAATGCGTCCTAAATTTGAAACAGTAATAACAATGCTTAATGATGAGCTTGGCGGTTTGGGAATAGCTGAATGGACAGAACCAAGAGGCGGATACTTCATCGGATTTGATGCTATGGAAGGCTGTGCGAAGAAGATTGTTTCTATGTGTGCCGATGCAGGTGTGGTAATGACAGATGCGGGCGCAACATATCCATACGGCAATGACCCGAAGGATTCTAATATACGAATTGCTCCGTCATTCCCGACAATTGATGAACTTATTGAGGCTTGTAAGATATTTATTATTTGTGTTAAGGTTGCAAGTATTGATAAGATATTGGAAAACAAATAAGACAAAAACAAGCACCGTTATGATATGTGAACCGACCCCCAAAAGTTAGACCAAAATCTAACGATTGGGAGGTCGGTTCACTATATTCATCAACATGGCGGTGCTTTTTTTGTTGCTTTGTGCATAAATTGTTTACATAAACAAGTTTTCAGAGGGTGAGGCAATGCTGCAGGAAAATAAAAAACTGATTTCAATTTGGTATACATTATCATTTTGTATCATTGCAATAGGTGTAATTGCAGGGGCGGTATATTATACATATAAGTTCAAATCTTCAGCAGAAATTAAAAACTACATGGACGGATACACAAATTCCTTGCGTAATGGTATGGATTTGTTGCCGATTATAAAATCGTCTTTAAAATCATACATAATTATATTTTTAGGTATCGTAATATCTATGTTTTTTAAACACGGTTATTTATTATCATTCTTCTTGATTTGCCGTGCCGGATTCATTAATTCATTTACGATATCATCAATGATAGATGTATATGGCGGAACGGGGCTGCTTCTTGCACTCTCATCAATAACACAAATTCTTGTTATTACACCTCTCTTAGCTTTGTATACAGCGGTTGCTTATTTTTTCTCCACAAAAAGAAGGGAATTTGGAAAAAGAGAAAGAATAATTTACATAATATTTTTCGTTGCTATATTTACAATATTTTGTGGTTGTGCGGCTTTAGAGGGAATTATAACTACTACATTTATGAAATGGCTTGCTTTTAAGGTTACATAAAATTTAAAATTGTTTACAAAAAAAGCTAAAAAAGTATTTACAAATGAAAAAAATGTGATATAATACTATTGATACATAAATGTAACATAATTGAAAATAACGTAATTTTATTGAATTATTAGGAAAGAGCTATTTGAGAGGAAGTACACTAATGAATACGTATATCGGGGAATATACTGATTTTATGAAAAACACAGGTCATAAATCCGCAAACACTATAGAGTCGTACAGAAGAGATATTGAGCAGTATATTACATATCTAAATGAATTAGGAATATCGAGTATACAGAATACGACAGAAACAAACGTTTTGTCATACATTATTCTCTTACAAAAAAAGGGCAGGGCAACTTCAACGGTGTCGCGTGTTGTTGCATCTATACGTTCGTATTATCTGTATCTACTTAGAAACGGACAAATTAAATCTGACCCTACATCTTCGCTTTCTTCTCCTAAGGTAAACAGAAAACCGCCGCAGATAATGTCGGGCGAAGAGGTTACATTACTCTTAGAACAGCCAAAATTAAGTGATAACAAGGGAATACGTGATAAAGCTATGCTTGAACTCCTTTATGCTACAGGCATACGTGTAAGCGAGCTTATAGGCTTAGACGTTGCAGATATTAATCTCTCTTTATGCTATATAAGATGCTCAAATAACAAAGGTGACCGCATAATTCCTGTAGGCAACAAGGCTATTGATGCACTAAAGCTTTATTTGGACAAGGCGAGGAACGAAATGCTTTCAGATAAAACTGAAACAGCATTATTTATAAATAGAATGGGTGCGAGAATATCCCGTCAGGGTTTTTGGAAGATAATAAAAAAATATCAGGAAAGTGCAGGTATAGAGGGTGACATAACACCACATTCTCTACGTCATTCGTTTGCGGCACATCTTATTCGGAACGGTGCAGATTTAGAATCGGTTAAATCAATGATGGGACATTCGGATATATCTTCCACTCAAATATATACTTGCTTTTTAGATGATAATATAAAGCGTGTATATGAAAGAACGCATCCCAGAGCATAGTTATAAAACGAGCGATTTCAAATGTTATAAAATTAAATATTAAAGCATATTCTTGCTATAGAGCTATTAAACCGAAAGGGGAAATTTATGTGAAAGCAAGAATATGTTTTTTTCTTTTAAGTGTTGTTTTTCTGTTTAACACAACAGCAAAAGCTGAAAATGAACAATTAGATGGAGTTGATGCTAAGGCATATATTCTTATCGAGCAGAATACAGGCAGAGTGCTTGCGGAAAACAATGCTGATGAACGGTTACCAATTGCAAGCGTAACAAAGATAATGACGATGCTGTTAATAATGGAGGCGGTTGATAACAAGACAATATCACTTGATGATATGGTTACAGTCAGCGAAAACGCAATGAGTTACGGCGGTTCAACAATGTTTCTTGAGGCAGGTGAAGAGTTAAGTGTAAATGATATGCTAAAGGGCATTGCAGTTGCATCTGCAAACGACGGATGTGTCGCTATGGCGGAACATCTTACAGGCAGTGAGAGTGCTTTTGTTGATATGATGAATAACCGTGCCAGAGAACTCGGTATGAATAACACAAACTTTGTGAACACAAACGGTTTAGATGACGATGAGCATTATTCATCGGCACGTGATGTTGCATTGATGTCACGTGAGCTTTTAAAGCACCCTAAAATTACAGACTATACATCTATATGGACAGACGAATTGCGGGGCGGAAAATTTCAGCTTGCCAACACAAATAAGCTCATTAGGTTTTATACGGGAGCAAATGGTCTCAAAACAGGTTCAACATCAAACGCTTTGTGTTGTCTGAGTGCATCGGCAAAACGTGATAATATGCAGCTGATTGCTGTCGTTTTGGGTGCACCTACATCAGACAAACGGTTTGCGTCTGCAAGAGCGTTGCTTGACTATGGTTTTGCGAAGTACAAAGTAAAAGAGCTTGTAAAAGCAAATGAAAAATTATGCAGTGCCGATATTGTAAACGGAATAGAAAAAACCGTAAACGGAATTGCAAAAGAAAGCAAAACTGCATTATTTGAAAAAAATAATAATAAAGAAATAGAAAAAAGAATATTTACTGAAAGCTACATAAATGCACCCATAAAAAAAGGAGATGTATTGGGGTATATTGAATTTGTTTCTGATGGAAAGGTTATTGATAAAGTTGACATAATATCTGAAATAGATGTCGATAAAAAAGGTATAGGTCAGATTATGAAAGATATTATGATTGGTTTTATGTAAAAAAATACTGTACAAATCAGAAAAAATATGATAAAATAATAACATAAACGTAAGATAGGAGAATGAATTATGGAGGTAATAGCGTTTGTCGGTCCGAGCGGTACCGGAAAGAGTTACCGATCATTAATAGTTGCAAAGGAAAATTGTGCTGACGGAATAATTGATGACGGATTGTTGATTTCTAACGGCAAGGTCATAGCCGGAACATCGGCAAAAAAAGAGGATACCCGTATTGCGTCGGTTAAACACGCTCTTTTTCTGCCCAACAGGTATGCTTCTGAAATGAAATCAGCATTAAAAAAGAGTAAAATTAAAAAACTTATGATTTTAGGAACATCAGAGGGTATGGCAGTTAAGATTGCAAACAGGCTTGAAATAGGACCGATAAAGCAGTTTATACATATCGACGAGGTTGCAACTGATGAGGAAATAGCAATGGCTAATCGTATGAGATTAGAGGACGGAAAACACGTAATTCCTGTCCCGACATTTGAAATCCAAAAGGATTTTTCAGGTTATTTTCTGCATCCGTTAAGACGTTTTCAGCCTAATCTTGATATCGAAGAAAAAACTGCTGAGGCAGATAAATCAATAGTTCGTCCAACCTTTTCATATATGGGTGATTTTATCATATCTGACGAGGTTATAGTACAGCTTGCCATTTATGAGGCGATTAAGGTTGACGGAATAAGTAAAATCAATAATATAAATGTAAGAAAAACCAATCACGGTGCACACATAGATATAACCGCAACACTGAATTACGGATGCAATATTCATTCTGTGTGCAAAACGGCACAAAAACGCATACGTGAATCTATAGAAAATCTTGCATCTGTTAACGTAAGACGTGTACATTTCTTAGTCCGATATCTGAACGTTGAATAACAAATTGTACAAATTTATCTCTTATTTATTGACAAATTACCTGTTTTATATTATACTGATATATTATATTGAAAACGAATGAGATATTAAGGAGAAAATCATGCAATTAACAGGTGCACAGATAGTAATAGAATGTATGAAGGAACAAGGGGTAGATACGATATTTGGCTATCCCGGCGGTGCAATATTAAATGTATACGATGAATTGTACAAGAACAGCAATTCAATAAAACACGTATTAGTTTCACACGAGCAGGGTGCATCACACGCTGCTGACGGTTATGCACGTGCAACAGGCAGAGTAGGCGTTTGCTTCGCAACGTCAGGACCTGGTGCAACAAACCTCGTTACAGGTCTTGCAACTGCCAATATTGATTCAATACCTGTTGTTGCTATTACTTGCAATGTGGGTACTGCTCTTTTAGGAAAGGACAGCTTCCAGGAGGTAACTATATCGGAGGTTGTAAAACCTGTCACAAAGGAAAGTCATATTGTTACAGATGTAAACGACCTTGCAGATACAATACGTAATGCTTTTAAAACAGCAATGAGCGGCAGACGAGGTCCTGTTTTAATTGATATACCCAAGGATGTAACTGCTAATACTGCAGAATATGAATATCAAGAGCCATACGCCATAGAAATATCGGACTCTGCTCCGTGTGATGATGATATAAAAAGATGTGCAGAGCTTATAAATAAATCTGAAAAGCCGTTCATCTTTGTCGGCGGCGGTGTAATTGCCGCAGATGCATCACGCCAGCTGCGTGAATTTGCTGATAAAATTGATGCACCTGTATGCGACACGCTTATGGCTAAAGGTGCTTTTTGCGGAACTGACAGCCGTTATACAGGAATGCTGGGTATGCATGGTACAAAGGCATCGAATTTCGGTGTAAGCAAATGTGACTTACTAATTGCCATAGGAACGAGATTTTCCGACCGTGTATATGGAAACGCAAAGAATTTTGCACCCAACGCAAAAATTTTACATATTGATATTGATTCAAAGGAAATCGGTAAAAATGTAAGAGCTGACGAATCCCTAATCGGCGATGCACAGCAGATTTTGATGAAACTTAATGAATATGTCAATAAATCGTCACATCAGGAGTGGTGTGAGGAGATATCCGAAATGCAAAAGAAATATCCGTTGTCATACGATAAATCTGTATTGACAGGTCCTGGAGCAATTGAGGAAATATACCGTCAGACGAACGGCGATGCTATTATTTCAACAGAGGTAGGTCAACATCAGATGTGGTCTGCACAGTTTTATAAATACAAGTCACCACGTCAGTTTTTGACATCAGGTGGATTGGGAACTATGGGCTATGGACTTGGTGCGGCAATTGGCGCAAAGTCGGCTTTCCCTGACAAGACGGTTATTAACATTGCAGGTGATGGCGGCTTCAGAATGAATATGAATGAGCTTGCTACTGCATCAAGAAATAATATACCTGTTGTTGAGGTTATTATTAATAACAGCGTACTTGGTATGGTACGTCAGTGGCAAACACTGTTTTATGGTAAGCGTTATTCACATACAGTCCTTGATGACGGTGTTGATTACGTAAAGCTTGCCGAGGCATTGGGATGTGTGGGCTTTAAAGCGGAGACACCCGAGGAATTCAGTGAGGTACTGAAGACAGCATTGTCGCTTGATAAACCCGTGGTTATAGATTGCAGAATAGGAAAGGACGAAAATGTCTATCCTATGGTTGCACCGGGTGAGTCTATTTCAAAGGCATTTGATGAAACGGATTTAAAATAAACAAGAATGAGGATGTAAAAAAAGTCAAATAAGTTCCTGAGGGGATGCAAAAAAATAGTGCAGAACGGACGAAAATCGCCGAATAGCAAGGCTATGAGGGTTATCCCGCAGTGTACATGGGTACTCAAGGGACGGTTTTTGTTCGTAGTTTGACGGCATATAATAAAAAGAAATCTTAAAAAGCAGATTTCCTCAAAAACAACTGATTTAACAGTGTTTTTTGAATTTATTTATATTAAATTTGCCGTCAAACGATCGGTGCTGTTTTTTTACATCCCTCTATTTTTAAATAGGAGATTTCAATAATGATTCGAATATCTAATATACATTATCCCATTACCCTTGATGAGACAAATCTGCCCGAATACGTCTCAAAAAAATATAAATTAAAAAATGTTAAATCATTTGAGATAATAAAACAATCTGTCGATGCACGGAAAAAGAACGATATTCATTATGTGTATTCTGTTGATGTTATATCAGATAACGAGGACAAGCTTATCCATAGTTATAAAAACATAACACGTATCGTTAAAAAGCCTTATGCTCCGCCCATTGCTAACGGTCACGGCAAAAAGGCGGTTATAGTCGGATTTGGTCCTGCTGGGATGATGTGTTCGCAATTATTGGCAAAATCAGGATTTAAAGTAGTAATAATAGAACGTGGTGAGTGTGTAGATGACAGATTGAAAACTGTTAGCTTGATGAAAGAGAAGGGAATACTTAATCCTGACTCCAATATTCAGTTTGGCGAAGGTGGAGCAGGCACATTTTCTGACGGAAAACTAACTACGGGAGTAAACGATGCAAGAACAGGGTATGTACTGCAGAAATTTGTTGAAAACGGTGCACCCGCAGAAATATTATACCGTGCCAAGCCTCATGTGGGAACGGATAACTTAGTCAATATGGTTAAATCTTTCAGAGAAAATATCATCAATATGGGCGGTGATATCCGATTTGGTAATAAACTGACAGGAATAAATATAGACAACAATTGTTTAAAATCTATCAACGTAACGTGTCCTCGTGGTGAATATATCGAAGAAACAGATATTCTTGTTTTGGCGACAGGTCACAGCGCACGTGATGTTTTTTCTATGCTCAAAGATTGCGGTGCCAATATGGAGAGAAAGATATTTTCCGTAGGTGCAAGAATAGAGCATAAGCAAGATATGATAAATGCGGCCCAATACGGTGAGTTAAAAGATCTATTGCCTGTTGCAGACTACAAACTTTCATATAAAACAAAATCGGGCAGGGGAGTATATACCTTCTGTATGTGCCCAGGCGGCGAAGTTGTTGCATCAGCATCAGAAGAAGGCGGCATCGTGACAAACGGTATGAGTTATTTTAAAAGAGACGGTGAAAATGCAAACAGTGCGTTGCTTGTAAACGTTACACCTCAAGACTTGGAGGGCGATGATGTACTTGAAGGGTGTCGTTTCCAACGTGATATAGAGAAGAAGGCATATAATGTTTCAGGCGGATATATAGCGCCATATCAGACGGTCGGTGATTTTTTATATGATAACGATGCACAGCCTACAGTAAATCCAACATATAAGCCCGGAGTAAAAAAATACAAATTAGAAAATATATTTCCACGCTTTATTACTGATGCCATGAAAGAGGCTATACCTGAGCTTGACAAAAAGCTTAAAGGCTTTGCAGATGAGGGTGCAATTCTTACAGCACCCGAAACACGATCCTCATCACCTGTACGTATAATACGTTCTGATGATACATTGATGTCAAATATCCTTGGGATATATCCAACAGGTGAGGGTGCAGGCCATGCGGGAGGAATAATGACGGCAGCAGTAGACGGTATACGTGTTGCGGAAAAAATTATAGAAATGTATGGAGAAAAATAAAATGGCTTTTAAAGATAAAACAGTAAAAGGCGCAATGTATATTATTCTTTCTGCTCTTTTCTTTGCGTTTATGGGACTGTTTGTGCAATTGGCAGGCGACTTGCCCTCTGTTCAGAAAAGCCTGTTCAGAAATTTAGTAGCAGGGCTTGTAGCACTCGCTATACTGATAAAAGAGGGCGGCGGATTTAGATGGAAAAGCGGCAATTTGATATATCTTATTTTGCGTGCATTATTCGGAACGATAGGAGTGTTGTGTAATTTCTATGCACTCGACAATATGATATTATCAGATGCACTGATGCTTAATAAGCTTTCTCCGTTTTTTGCTGTACTTTTCTCGTTTTTACTCCTGAGAGAAAAAATCAGTTTATTTCAGCTGTTAATTGTAATTATAGCATTTTTAGGGAGCTTATTTATAATTAAGCCTACACCTGACTTAATAAATCCCGCAAGCATTATAGGTCTTTTGGGCGGAATGGGTGCAGGTGCAGCATATACAATGGTCAGAAAACTGTCTGTAAACGGAGAGCGAAAAACCTATATAGTCTTTTTCTTTTCAATGTTTTCGTGTCTATGTATGCTCCCGTATCTGATATTTAATTTTAAACCAATGACAGGTATTCAGGTTTTTTATTTAATTCTTGCAGGGCTTTCTGCCGCATTAGGACAATTTTCAATCACAACCGCCTACAGCTATGCACCTGCAAAGGAGATATCAGTATATGATTATACCCAGGTTATTTTTACAACTCTTATCGGATTTTTAGTGTTTGGTACCGTTCCTGATATGCTAAGTGTTATCGGCTATGTTGTTATATGCTTTGCAACTGTAATTATGTTTTTATACAACAAAAAATCAGCTTAAATTTTACTTGATATTTTTTCTTGGATGTGATACAATGGTATGAGAAAAGAAACGGAGGTTTGTATGGTACACATAGGAAATGATTGGGACGAACTGCTCAAATCGGAATTTTCAAAAGAATATTATCAAAATCTCCGTAAGTTTCTTGCACAAGAGTATAAAACACATACTATATATCCTGATATGTACGATATATTTAATGCTTTTAAACTCACCTCATATAAGGATACTAAAGTCGTTATATTCGGTCAGGATCCGTACCATGAGCCAAATCAGGCACACGGTTTGGCATTTTCGGTAAAACCTGGAGTAAATATACCGCCATCGCTTTTAAATATATATAAAGAACTCAATTATGAGCTTGGCTGTTACATACCTAATAACGGATTTCTTGAGAAGTGGGCAAAGCAAGGGGTTATGCTGCTTAATAACTCACTTACGGTACGTGCATCTATGGCAAATTCACACAGAAATAAAGGTTGGGAAAACTTTACGGATGCAGTTGCAAAGCTCTATAATGACAGGGAAGAACCCATAATATTTATGCTTTGGGGCAACAATGCAAAAGAAAAAATGAAAATAATAACAAATCCTAAGCATATAATATTAACAGCGGCACATCCGAGTCCATTGTCAGCGTCACGAGGATTTTTTAAATGCGAGCATTTCAGGACTGCTAACAAAATACTTGAAAGAAACGGACATACTGCCATTGATTGGCAGATAGAAAACATCTGATATGGAAAAATTTATTTTTGGAATAACAGGGCCGACAGGTGCCGGGAAATCAACTGTAAGTGATATTTTTCGTGAGTTGGGCGTATATGTCGCTGATGCTGATTTAGTGTCAAGACAAGTCACAAAAAAGGGCAGTGCGTGCCTTTATGAGATACAAAATGCTTTTGGAGACTGCGTTATAACGACCGATTACGAGCTTGACAGAAAGGCACTGGCGCAGATAGTTTTTCAGGATAAAACAAAATTAAAGATATTAAATAGCATAACACATAAATATATAAAAAAACAACTTGAGAATGACATTGAAAAAAGTCATTCGGCTATTGCCGCTGTAGACGGAGCGGTCATAATAGACAGCCCTGTAATGGATATGTGCAAATGCCTTGTTGTTGTAACAGCTCGGCGTGATATACGTATAAACCGCATAATAGCACGTGATAACATAGACATCGCTATGGCAAATAAAAGGATAAATTCACAAATGTCTGATGCTCAATATATGCAGTATGCAGATTTTGTTATTGAAAATAACGGAGATAATACTGCATTGAAAGGATGTGTTGAAGGTATATACAACAAGATCAAGGATATTTCAAAGACAACAGGAACGCAGAATACGACGCCGCAAAAGACGCAATAAAATATTACTTGTATTTTCAGCTATAGCATTATCATTTTTGTTGATATATATTGGTCTATCCTCAGGAGAAAAAATAGGGAAAAAGATTAATGATATTAAGTATCCCGTATCATACAGCAGTTATATAACAAAATATGCTAAAAAGAATGATTTAGATCCGTATCTTGTGATTGCGATAATCAAACAGGAAAGTAATTTCGTGCCTGATGCTAAATCTGCTTATGCCGGCGGGCTTATGCAGCTTACGGAAGTAACGGCACACGAATATGCACAAAAGCTCGGTCTTGAAAACTACAATTATATGGATCCCGAAACAAACATACAAATCGGCTGTTATGTTTTAGCAACGCTTATTGACAAGTACGATAATATCGACACAGCCCTTGCGGCATACAACGCAGGAGTGGGGAATGTAGACAGTTGGCTTGAAAATCCCGACTATAGCAAAGATCATAAGACTTTGTATCACATACCTTTTTCTGAAACACGTCATTATGTCAGGAAAGTAAATCAATATGTAGAAATATACACAAATCAAGCAGTTTACGAAACGGAGGAATAATTATGAAGAAAGTAATCACAATCGGACGGCAGTACGGTTCAGGCGGTCATGACATAGGTGAGCTTGTAGCACAAAAGCTTGGCTACACATTCTATGATAAAAAGCTTGTAGAAATTGCTGCAAAAAACAGCAATATTTCTGATGAAGCAGTTGAAAGCATCGACGAAAAAGCGACCTCAAGTTTATTATACTCGCTTGTAAGCGGAAGTTATTCTATCCGTGGTATGAACGGTCCTCTTTATTACGAAATGCCTCTTAATGACAGACTTTTCATTGCTCAATCAGATGTTATAAAGAATGTTGCGACAAAGGAAAACAGCGTAATTGTGGGACGTTGTGCGGATTATGTACTTGAAGATGCTCAGGATATAGAGTTGATAAATATATTTATATATTCGCCCATGGAAGAGCGTATAAAGAGAATTTCAAAAATATTCGATTTAACTGAAAAGCAAGCCAAGGATAAGATACAAAAAAGCGATAAACAGCGTAAAACATATTACAACTATTATTCTAATCGTGATTGGGGTAAAATGTCAAATTATGATTTATGCATTAACTCTGCTAAATCGGGAATTGAAAAAACTGCTGATATGATTGTTGAGTTTATAAGGAGTATAGATAAATAATGGAATATATTAAATCTATTTTTTTAGGAATTATTGAGGGTATTACCGAGTGGCTCCCTGTCAGCTCTACAGGTCACCTTATTCTTGTTAATGAGTTTATGGACAACGCTGGTTCATTTTTAGCATCGGATTTATACATATACGTAATCCAGCTGGGTGCAATTCTTGCGGTCGTTACACATTTTTTCCATAAGCTAAATCCTTTTTCTCCAAAAAAGACTGATATAGAGAAAAAAGACACATGGAATATGTGGTTTAAGGTTATTGTTGCATGTATTCCCGCGGCTGTAATAGGTCTCTTATTAAACGATTATATGGAACGATTTGAAAATTGGCAGGTTGTTTCTCTGACACTTATAATATACGGTATTGCGTTTATTATTATAGAAAAGCTTAATAAGAAAATATCCATAACTGATATGAATAAAATGACATACAAAACAGCACTCCTTATAGGAATGTTCCAGGTGTTGTCAATAATACCCGGTACATCACGTTCAGGCTCAACTATTTTAGGCGGTATGCTGTTGGGCTGCTCAAGAGAACTTGCGGCAGAATTTTCATTTTTTCTTGCAATACCCGTTATGTTCGGTGTGAGTGTGCTTAAAATCATATCTTATGACGGAATAATAAACTGGGGTTTACTCATAACGGGTATGGTAGTGTCATACTTAGTGTCTATGGTTGCTATTAAATTCCTGATGAATTATGTCAGAAATCATACCTTCTCTTTGTTTGGCTGGTACAGAATTATACTTGCGGCAGTTGTGATTGGTTATTTCTCGCTCATAGCTTGACATAGTATGGCAAATGTGATAAAATACTACATTATGTTACATTGAGGGGAAAATATGGATAAAAATAAAATTGCGAGAATAAACGAACTTGCACAGAAATCAAAAACAGTTGGACTTACAGATTTTGAATTATCGGAACAAAAGCAATTACGTGATGAATACATCGCCGCTGTAAGAAAGAATTTTAAAGCCCAGCTTGACAATATAGAAATTGTAGATTAACTTTAGAAATGAGGTATAGTAAAATGTCTTTATGCATTCCTGAAAATTACAGTTCACCCCTTACGGGAAGGGAAACGGAAACTGCTATTAAGTTTATTAAAGACACGTTTCAGAAAGAGCTGTCTGCGGCATTAAATTTACAACGTGTATCAGCACCGTTGTTTGTCCGTCCCGAATCAGGTCTTAATGATAATCTGAACGGTGTTGAACGCCCTGTATCATTTGATGCACCCTGCATTAATGGTGCAACACTTGAAATCGTACATTCCCTTGCAAAATGGAAGCGCTTGACTTTAGGTAAATATAAATTTACGGCAGGCGAGGGTATATACACTGATATGAATGCTATCCGCCGTGACGAAGAGGTGGACAATCTCCATTCAATGTACGTAGACCAATGGGATTGGGAGGCAGTTATAAATAAAGAGGACAGAGTAATTGAAACGCTCCAATCAACCGTTAAAAAGATTTTTACAGCAATGCGCAGAACATCAAAAAAAGTTTCTGCTGAATATGAATCTATAATAAATGTTTTCCCTGATGAGATAAAGTTTATCACCACTCAGGCACTTGAGGATATGTATCCTGACGATACTCCTAAAGAACGTGAAAACAAGTACCTTAAGGAAAACGGTGCCGCTTGTATAATGCAGATAGGTAAAGTCTTGAAATCAGGCGTACGTCATGACGGACGTGCACCGGACTATGACGATTGGGAACTGAATGGCGATATATTAATATACTATCCTATTCTTGACTGTGCATTAGAGCTGTCAAGTATGGGAATACGTGTAGACGAAAATTCACTTGTTTCGCAGCTGCGTGACGCAGATTGTATGGACAGACTTGAATTGGAATTTCATAAAATGATAGTCAATAAGGAGCTTCCTTATACGATTGGCGGAGGAATAGGTCAATCAAGACTATGTATGGCTATGCTTAATAAAGCACACGTGGGCGAGGTACAGCAGTCTGTGTGGCCCGATGATATGGTTAAGGCCTGCCGTAAGGGCGGCATAAACCTGCTTTAATTACAATTATTACACTGAAAGGGAACAGAAATGAAAACAGTTATAAAATCATTATTTCGTGATATGGAGAACTACGGCGGAAAGGAAGTCACCGTTTCAGGCTGGGTGAGAACAGTACGTGCATCTAATGCATTTGGTTTTATTGAGCTTAACGACGGTAGCTTCTTTAACAGTATTCAGGTAGTTATTGAGTCTGACAAGCTATCAAATTACAACGACCTTGCAAAGCTTAATGTCGGTGCATCACTTACCGTAACGGGTGTCTTAGAGCTTACCCCAGGTGCTAAACAGCCTATGGAAATAAAGGCATCAGAGGTTATAATAGAAGGTGTGTCAACTCCTGATTATCCTTTGCAGAAAAAGAGACACTCATTTGAGTATCTCCGTACCATTTCGCACTTAAGACCGCGTACAAATACGTTTGCGGCTGTATTTCGTGTGCGTTCTTTAATAGCGTATGCTATACACCAATTTTTCCAGGAGCGTGGTTTCGTATACGTTCACACACCGATTATTACAGGCAGTGACTGTGAGGGTGCAGGAGAAATGTTCAGAGTGACAACTCTTGATATGGAAAACCTCCCAAAAAATGAAGATGGTTTAGTGGATTACTCTCAGGACTTCTTCGGTAAAAGCACAAACCTCACCGTAAGCGGTCAGTTGAATGTAGAAACATACTGTATGGCATTCCGTAACGTATATACTTTCGGCCCTACATTCAGAGCTGAAAATTCAAACACAACTCGCCATGCGGCAGAATTCTGGATGATTGAGCCTGAAATTGCCTTTGCAGATTTGAAAGATGATATGCGACTGGCGGAAGATATGCTTAAATATATCATAAACTACTGCTTAGAAAATGCCCCTGAAGAAATGGAGTTCTTTAACAAGTTTATTGATAACGGTTTGCTTGAGAGACTAAATAATGTTGTATCGAATGAATTCGCCCATGTAACTTATACAGAAGCAATAGACATATTAAAGGAACATAATGACGAGTTCGCATATAAGGTAGAATGGGGATGTGACTTACAGACAGAGCATGAGAGATATTTAACAGAAACAATCTACAAGCGTCCTGTTATGGTAACTGACTATCCTAAAGAGATAAAGGCGTTCTATATGAAACTTAACGAGGATAAAAAGACAGTTGCCGCAGTCGATGTTCTTGTTCCCGGTATAGGTGAAATTATCGGAGGTAGCCAGCGTGAGGAAAACTACGACGTTTTAGTTGAAAGAATGAACGAAATGGGACTTGACCCGAAAGACTATGACTGGTATCTTGATTTGCGTAAGTACGGTACAAATAAGCATGCAGGCTTCGGATTAGGCTTTGAGCGTGCTGTAATGTATATTACAGGTATGCAGAATATTCGTGACGTGTTACCGTTCCCAAGAACTGTAGGAACAGCTGAATTCTAATTTAAACCGAGGCTATAAATATGAATTTACTAACTTATGTCATCATTGCCGTTGTTTTGTTTTTTGTTATAAAAAATCTTATACCGTTATATTACAAGAACAAAAGCCGTAATGAGTTTAAAAACGGCAGTTATTCTGATGCCAAAAAACACTATGAAAAGGCAATGAGCCTTGAAAAACAAAACTTTAATTCAAAAATAGAATATACATATATGCTGTTAAGAATGGGTTTATTTGAGGATGCATTGCATGTTACAGAAACAACCCTTGCTTATAAGCTTGAACCTCAAAACAGGAGTAAAGCCGTATTGCAGAGATGTATGTGTTATTACAAAACAGGTAACTTTGATGAAGCGTATAATGATATTTGTCAATTATACAACGATGGTTATCGCTCTATTGCAATGTATGGATTAATGGGATTATTTAAAATATTAAAAAATCCCAAGTCGGAGGATACATATAATTTCTGTCTTGAAGCGTACGATTATGCAGATGATGATCGTGATATATGCGATAATATGGCAATATGCTACTATAACCGTGCAGAATATGCAAAAGCAAAGGAAATTTCCGATGCTGTTATAGAAAAAAATCCTTCGTTTATCGAAGGCTGGTATCATGGTGCACAGATAGACTATTCTATGGGTGATTACAAATCAGCTAAGAATAAGCTTGATAAAATTTCTGATTGCACACGTTCACCTATGACTACTGTTTCTGAATTAGATGTAAACTCATTGATGGAGAAAGTTTCTTTAAAACTTAAGGAGAATAACTGATGTTGACACCACTTGCCGACAGAATACGGCCAAAAACACTTGACGATATTGTAGGTCAGGAGCATTTATTAGGTACTGATAAGCTTTTAAGACGTATTATCGAGAATAATGAAGTGCCTAATATGATTTTCTACGGACCAAGCGGAGTAGGTAAAACAACGGTTGCAAACATCATAGCATCCAAAACGGGCAGAACATTACACAAGCTTAATGCTACAAACGCATCAGTGTCGGATATAAAGCAAATTGTATCTACATTGGACTCGTTTCTTGCCCCTGAGGGTGTGTTGCTCTATTTAGACGAAATACAGCACTTCAACAAGAAGCAACAACAGGCATTACTTGAATTTATGGAAAACGGTAAAATCACTCTGATTGCCAGCACTACCGAAAATCCATATTTTTATGTATATAATGCCGTTCTTTCAAGAAGTGTTGTTTTTGAATTTAAACCTGTTTCTGCTGATGAAATAGAAACTGCCATAAAGCGTGGAATAAATATACTTTCAGACGAAATGTTCCCCGATTATGATGTACAGGTTGAAAACGATGCAGTAGTGCATATTGCAAATACGGCGAACGGTGATGTAAGAAAAGCACTTAACACTCTTGAAGCTGTATATATGGCTATGCGTCCGACACCAGATAACAAAGTAGTTTTATCACTTGAGCTTGCCGAACAGGCATCGCAAAAGAAAGCATTAAGATATGACAAAGACGGCGACAGTCATTACGATATTTTATCTGCATTTCAAAAATCTGTAAGAGGCTCCGATCCTGATGCGGCAATACATTATCTTGCCCGACTCATTTCAGCGGGTGATTTACAGAGTATTTGCCGCAGAGTATTGGTTATGGCATCAGAGGATATAGGTCTTGCATACCCGCAGGCAATAACAATCGTTAAATCCTGTGTTGATTCTGCACTGCAATTAGGCTTACCCGAGGCACGTATACCGCTTGCTGAGGCAGTGCTGTTATTGGCAACGGCACCTAAATCAAACAGTGCAATTTGTGCCATTGATGCAGCTCTCTCGGATATAAAAAACATAGACACAGGTGACATACCTCTACATCTTAAGGACTCTCACTATAAAGGCTCTGAAACCTTGGGGAGAGGGCTTACGTATAAATACCCTCACGACTATCCCGACCATTATGTCACACAGCAGTATTTACCTGATAATATAAAAGACAAGAAGTATTACAAATTCGGCGATAATAAAACAGAAGCCGCCGCAAGAGAATACTGGAACAAAATTCAAAAAAATGTATAAATTTTCTTAGATTGGTAATGAATATAAGTAATCTAAGGGAATTGTAAGCAAATATAGCTTGCCTTTCCGTTTAATTTTGTGCCGCCGCACAGCGGCAAAATGAGGGGATTTTATGACGAAAGGTAAGCTTTTTCTTGTTCTGTCAGCTTTCTTTTACGGAGTTCTGCCTGTTTTAGCCTCTATTGCGTACCGTGGCGGAATAAATGGCGTTACACTGTCTTTTCTTCGCAGTTCTATGTCTGTGCCGATACTTTATATAATGATTAAAGCGGACAAAAAGAGTTTAAAATTAACCCGTAAGCAAGTTAAATCAATTATAAATCTTGCCGTTATAGGCGGTGCTTTACCCATTGTGTTACTATACTTATCATATAATTATATACCCACAGGTCTTGCAACAACACTACATTTTATATACCCGCTTGTAATTGTTCTTGCATCTGCAATACTGTATCACGAAAGAATGTCACGTGTAACACTCTGTTCTGTGCTTCTTGTAACAATAGGTATTTTTATGTTCAGTGATATAAGCGTAAAAGTAAGCAAGGTCGGGATTATATTAGCATTGCTGTCAGGAATATTTTACAGCTTTTATGTTATTTATATGGACAAAACTTCACTTGACAGAATGGATTATATCGTCCTGACATTTTACGTTATGCTCATTATGAGTATATCTATATTCGTGTTTGGTTTAATCACACGTGCAATTTCATTTTCTTTCAGTCCGCTTTCCTGGAGCTTTGGTGCGATTATATCGCTTCTCACAACACTTGGTGCAATGCCGTTGCTTCAAATAGGCATACGCTATGAAGGTGCGTCAACCGCAGGAATAATCTCGACTGTAGAGCCTATTACAACAATAATATTGGGGGCGGCGTTCCTTGGCGAAATTGTCGGGACAGGTCAAATTATAGGCGGTGCGTTAATAATATTCGGAGTCCTTCTATCGCAAAGGAAACAAAACAAACAATTCAGCCATTAATAAGTACCGATGCGATTGCGTTAGCTATGTATTGAGCAGACCTTTCCGCCTCGTCAATAATGTTACCGTTACTGCCGATTTCTAACAAAAGAGAGCCTTTGCTAAGATGCATATTAAATCGTTCTCTTCTCAAATTCAACGGCCGCATAAG
Source organism: Clostridiales bacterium (assembly GCA_029226065.1). Classification (GTDB taxonomy): domain Bacteria; phylum Bacillota; class Clostridia; order UBA1381; family UBA1381; genus Ornithomonoglobus. Next base: position 31,038 of record JAQXXM010000060.1, on the reverse strand, counting down.
GTTAGGATACATTCCCTGTGCCGTATTCTGTATCTTTGCCGCAAAAGCAAGATTTGATTTCCAATTGGAATGTTCTAATCCCATACTATCTGTGCCAAGAACAAGCATCACCTGTGCCGCATCTTCTCCATTAATTTCCGTACTTACTCTAAGTTTACTGCCGTCAGCGTATATATACGCATCACGGTGAATATCAAGAATAACCCTTATTGACGGATGCTCCGATAGATTTTTTTCAATTGTTTTTAAAGCACGTGTATATGCACCCTGATAGGAGGGGTAATCGTGTATAGTCTTGTCATGTATGGTCTTTATGCCATAAGAATTTAGCGTATTTGCCAACACTTCGCCTATATGACACATATTATATTCTTCATTTGTAGTTCTTTCTCCTTCGCCTGCCATTTCGTTACCGTCATAACATTCTGTGGTATGTGTATGAATAATCAATACCTCCGAGTTCTCCTTGTTAAACTCCAAATCAAGTGGCGATGTAATTAATTCGTTGATATCTACGTTGTAATTAGTTGCATTATTTATTTTTATTTGATTTGATGGAACAGAGGTCGGCTCTGCTGTTTTAATAGTAGGAGAGGGTGTTGGAGCTTTTGTAGGCTCAGGAGTTTTATCATCATAGACGGTATTTGAGCTTTTTATTATAGATATGGGGTCCTCTGCATCAAATCCAAGTATATCCTCGGCAATCTTTTTCGCTGTATGCGTGTCCTTTTCGCTTACTACTCCTTCGTCAAGTATCTTTTCGCCTACATTTGAAAAAGCTGTCACTGCATCATTAGATTTGCTTTGTTTATATAGCGTTATAGCTGAAGTAATTATAATGATTAATATAACTATAACGGCACACAAGATCATTAAAGTCTGTTTTGTAATTATATAGGTTTTAAACCCTTTCATAGCACTTGTCCTTTCGCTTGCTTGTACTTTATATTACGTTTAAATATGGATATTTATGACTGGAAACGATAAAAAAATACTTGATTATTAATGGGATGTATAGTATAATATGAGAGTAAGAAAAATGAGAATGGAGACTGATTTATGAGTATAAATTCAAAACAGTCGGTTAAATGCCCGAACTGTTCGCAAATGTCAGATGTTACTGTATGGAGTTCAATAACAGTTAAAGACAGTGCAGATCTTAAGGCAGATTTACTGTCGGGTAAAATAAATATGTTTAAATGCCCATCGTGTGAACATATTGCATTAATGCCAAACCCATTGCTTTATCATGACGAAGATAAAAAGCTTATGATTTCATTTACGCCTACAAATGATCCTGTGGTAAAAGAGCAGATGTTTACAAATATAAAAGACTCCTCATCAAAAAGCGGCGAGTTATCAAAGCTTGAGGGCTATAATCTTCGTTTTGTGACAGATTATAACGAATTACTCGAAAAAGTTTTGATATTTGATAATGAGCTTAACGATAAGGCAGTTGAAGTGATTAAGCTTATGATTTTATCACAGGACATAGAGAAAAGCGAACAAAGAAACTGCAGATTTGGTAAAGTGTGTGATGACGGACTGGAGTTTATGATTCACGATTTTATTGAAAATCAGGTATATACATCGACTGTACCCAAGTCATCTTATGATACAGTATACGCATCACTTATAGAATCGGGGATGAAACCGTATTCATTTGATTGGGAAATGGTTAATTCAACGTATGCAACACGTTTATTGAACGGCTTTAATAATAATTTTTAGTAGGTGATATTATGACCATAACAGGAAAAACAAAACAGCTTGCGGTTATTGGCTATCCCGCAGACCACAGTTTTTCGCCGCTGCTGCATAATTTCATATCAGATTATTTACAGTTAGACTATACATATTCCGCTTTTACTGTTGCTCCTGATATGCTTCAAGATGCAATACGGGGTGTTCGTGCATTGGGTATATGCGGAATTAACGTTACAGCACCGCATAAGATTGAGGTGATGAAATATCTTGACGTGATTTCACCCGAAGCACAGATATTAGGCTCTGTAAATACTATTGTAAACAGAAACGGCATATTGACAGGCTACAATACTGACAGTGAAGGTTTTTATATGTCACTTGTTAATAACGGTACAGAGACTGAGGGTAAGGATATTCTTGTAATGGGTTGCGGAGGTGTAGTTATACCTGCACTTGTGCGTATAATAAAATCCAATCCCAAAAGTATAACGCTCGTAAATCGCACTAAGGAAAAGGCAATAAAGCTTGCCGAAAAAATAACTCATATAACGGGATTTAATATAGAAACGCAAATAAAGTCAGACTCGTATGATATTGTCATCAATACTACAACGGCAGGAATGGCTGATATGTCGGACATACTTCCTTGGGAGAGTATTCCTGATATTTCCGATGCGGACTTCATCACAGAAAATACTACAGCAGTTGATATGATATATAATCCGCCAAAAACTAAATTTTTACAGTATGCGGAAGAAAAAGGTGCAAAAACTATGAATGGTCTTGATATGCTTATATGTCAAGGTGTCTTGGCTTACGAGCTGTTTACAGATACTCATTTACCTGCCCAGATGCCAGGCTTGATAAGAAAAGAGGTTTTTTCAAAATGAATATAGTTCTTACGGGATTTATGGCTTCGGGCAAAACACAAATATCGAAAAAAATTGCCCAACTGTCAGGCTTTGACTTAGTTGATACTGATGCATTAATAGAATTAGAAGCGAAAATGACAATAAACGAAATTTTTGCCCAAAAAGGTGAATTAGGATTTCGCAAATTAGAGCATAATATAATATGCAGAGTATCAGAATTAGATAATACCGTCATTTCCACGGGAGGCGGTGTTGTACTTGATAAAAATAATATGGCGGTTTTAAGGAAAAACGGTATAATTGTAAATCTTGCACCCGATTTTGACGTTATTGCAGAACGCCTTAATAATGCTCGTGCAACAAGACCGCTTTTAAAGGACAGCGATATTTCTGATATAAAGAAACGTTTTGAGGACAGGCTACCTTTTTACGCTGATTGTGATTACAAGATTAAAGTCTCCAACGACTATGAGCCAATCCATTTTGCCGAAGAAATATTAAAACTCATTCAGAATTAAATTGAATGAGTTTTAACTGTATAGATGGGAATGAAATGATGAACAGAAAAGAAAAGCTATTTGCATTTATATCTGACGAAAATTATATACCGCTTAAAATTGATGAGATAGCGGTTTTACTTGACGTGCCAAAATCAGATTATACGGAACTCGCTCAACTTCTTGACGAGTTGGTTGATGAGGGAAAAATTTTTAAAACAAAGAAGAATAAATATATTGGAACCGACAATAGTCCTCAATTGGTAGTTGGCACGTTGTCTTGTAATTCATCACGTGGTTTCGGGTTTGTCAGATGCGAAAAAGAGGGTGAGTCGGATATATTTATACCTCTTAATGCAATGAATGGTGCATTTGATCGTGATAAAGTATTAGTTCATATAGATAAAAGCGAAAATGAACATTCTCGCAGAGAAGGACATATTGTTAATGTCATTAAACGAGGGAATGTTCAGATTGTAGGCGTTGTAAGAGGAATAAAAAGCGGCAAATACGTTATAGCCCCTGACAGACGTGAGTTTTTTTCTGATGTTTTAGTCCCTGTGCCAATGGCAATGGATGCAAAAAAAGGCGATCGTGTACTTGTTAAGATAGACAAATATTCCGAGAGAGGGCAAGCTTATGGTGTTGTTTTGACTGTTCTTGGTAGGAGTGACAGTTTGTTCAGTTGTTTAAACGGTGTAATTTTAGAAAACAATTATTGTTTAGATTTCAGTGACGAGGTACAATCAGAACTTGAAAGCATCCCTGATGAGGTAAGCGAGGAGGATATTAAGGACAGAGAGGACTTGCGTGATATAATAACTTTCACCATTGACGGAGATAATTCGCGAGACTTTGACGATGCTGTTTCGCTTGAAATTTTAGATAACGGAAATATGCTTTTAGGTGTCCATATTGCGGATGTGACACATTACGTCAAAGAAAATTCAGCACTCGATACTGAGGCTTTAAACAGGGCAACGAGCGTTTATTTCCCTCATATTGTTATACCAATGCTGCCGCAAAAGTTATCAAACGGTATATGCTCTCTGAACCCTGATGTTGACAGACTTACATTAAGTGTGTTTATGGAATATGATTTAAATGCAAACCTACATTCACAAAGAATAACAAAATCCGTTATACATTCACATGCACGTATGACTTATGCTAATGTGAATAAAATATTAGACGGCGATAAAGAGCTGATAAACGAATATAAGGATATATCACCCATATTATATAAAATGAACGAGCTATCAAAACAGCTTATTAAGAAACGTGATGAGCGGGGTGCTATAGATTTTGATTTTCCTGAGACGAAAATAGTATGTGATGATAACGGCAACCCAATAGATGTACAAAAAGATGTACGTGGTAATTCAGAGAGGCTTATCGAGTCATTTATGCTTTCTGCAAACGAGACAGTAGCTGAAACTGCTTTTTGGTCTGAATTGCCGTTTATATATAGAGTCCACGAAGCTCCCGATACAGAGAAACTCACTGATTTTAATAATTTTATTAAGAATTTTGGCCATTCTCTTAAGAGCAAGCTTGACAGTGATACAATACACCCTAAAGCCTTACAGGAAATAGCAAAGGCAGTTAAAGGAACACCCGAGGAGATGATGATTTCAAAAATAATGCTACGATCGTTAATGAAAGCGTGTTACCGTGATACAAATGACGGTCATTTTGGACTTGCATCACGTTATTACTGTCATTTTACATCACCTATAAGACGCTATCCCGATTTATTTATCCATAGAGTGTTAAAGGATTTTATTTCGGGTAATTTAGACGATACAAAGCGTGCTTTTTATGAGAAAAAAGCAATTGATGCATCAATCATATCAAGCGACAAGGAAGTTGGTGCGGAGAATGCTGAACGTGATGCTGTAGAGATTTTGAAAACTGCATATATGCAAGAGCATTTGGGTGAAGTCTTTGATGCAGTCGTTTCATCAGTAACATCATTCGGTATCTTTGCAATACTTGAAAATTCATGCGAGGGACTTATAAGATATCAGTCTATCCAATCTGATTATTTTGAATATAACGATAAAACTCACACTGCTATAGGTAAAAGAACAGGCAAGGAATACAAGATAGGTGACGAGGTAGAGATTGTTGTTGCGGCTGCGGATATATTAAGCAGACGAATAGACTTTGTTTTAAGCGAAGATGCAACCTTTTCTAATATCCAGAGGATTACACAACACAGTAAACCAATAAAACTGCGTAAAGAAAAACATAAATCCACGTATACACGAAAGAAGAAACGGAGATAGCTTTATGAATGATAAATTTGAAATTGTTGTACCGACATTGTTTGGGCTTGAAGCTCTTGTATCAAAAGAACTCTACAGGCTTGGTTATGACACCAAAAAAACAGAAGATGGCCGAGTTACCTTTGATGGTGATTTTGATGCTGTATGCCGTGCTAATATGTGGCTCAGATGCGGAGAACGTGTGCTTATAAAAGTAGGTGAATTTAAAGCGGAAACAGCCGACGAACTGTATGACGGTGTTTATAGTCTGCCTTGGGAAAACTTTATTATGAAAGACGATGCATTCCCTGTAAAAGGCCGTACGATACGCTCAACTCTTAACAGTGACAGAAACAGTCAGATTATGATAAAAAAAGCTATTGCAGATAAACTGTGTCACAAATATTCTGTTTCATGGCTGTCAGAAACTCAAACAGTCTATCAGGTTCAGTTTACAATAATAAATAATGTTGTAACACTTATGATAGATACAACAGGTGATGCTTTGCATAAGAGAGGCTATAGAAAACAGGCTAATCTTGCACCTTTAAGAGAGACTATTGCCGCATCAATGGTAATGATAAGCTATTGGAAGTTTGAAGAGCCGTTGATTGACCCCTTTTGCGGTTCAGGCACAATTCCTATTGAGGCTGCAATGTTCAAGCGAAATATTGCACCTGGATTAACACGTCACTTTGCGTTTGAGAATTTTTCGCAGATTGATAAAAAACTTATTGATGATACGATAACTGAAGCAAAAGACAGTATTCACCATAACGTCACTCTCGATATTACAGCAAGTGATGTTGATCCTTATGCGTTAGAAATAACGCAAGAAAATGCAAAAAGAGCAGGTGTATCAGAATTTATAAAGACAGAGGAAAAAGATGCAAGAAAAATCATAACACAGCGTGAGGCAGGCTCTATAATAACAAATCCACCTTATGGTGAGCGTTTGAGCGATATAGAGGAAAGTAAACGTTTATACAAAGCGTTAAACCCGTCTTTTTCAAAGCTACCGAAATGGTCGTATTATATCCTTACGTCGCATGAGGAGTTTGAAAAAGAGTTTGGCAAACGTGCCGACAGAAGACGAAAAATCTACAATGGTATGTTAAGATGCTGGTTATACCAGTATTACGGCAACAAGCCCGGTAAGAAAAAATAACACAACACCTTTATTTTACTTGATTTTCCGATGTTAATATGGTATAATTTAGATAAAATTAATACTGTTATTTATCTGCAATTACAATAACTTTTAATTGCAGGCGGACAGTTTAGGTAAATACATAAATCCGTGAAAGGAATTCAGTATGAAAAAACAAACAAGAAGCGAAGCAAGAGAAGCAATTTTTACACAGGTATTTCAGTTTGAAACACAGCGTGAAAATATGGAGGAGGCACGTGAGGCACTTCTCAATGAAATACCCGAATGTGAACAAAATCTAGGTTATATAACGGAAGTAACCGACGGGATTTTGGAGCATGAAGAAGAATTAACAGAAGAAATAAGCAAGCACTTAAAAAACGGTTGGACTTTCAAGCGTTTATCTAAGGTTGCACGTGCAATTCTTCTATTGGGTGTTTATGAAATGAAATATTGCGATGATGTACCGCCTAAGGTAGCAATAAACGAAGCTGTAGAAATTGCAAAGAAATACTGCGATGAAAAAGAGCCGTCTTTCATTAACGGTGTATTGGGCAGTGTAATGCGTGAGCTATGATTACTCTTGGGATTGACACAAGTAACTACACTACATCTGTATCGTTATTTGATGGTACAGACTACAAAATGGCTCGTAAAATACTTGATGTAAAAGAGGGAATGCGTGGCATACGTCAAAGTGACGGCGTTTTTATACATAACCGTGAATTGCCCGATATGCTTGAGAGTATTCTTAACAATGTCAAAATTGATGCTGTAGGTGTAAGTACGAAACCGAGAAACGCCGAGGGCTCATATATGCCTGTATTCACCGTAGGACACGGATATGCAAGAGCAATATCCGCCGCCCTTGGTATAAAGTGCTATGAATTTTCTCATCAGGACGGACATATAATGGCAGGTATACACTCTGCAAACGCATATTCATTGTTAGAAGAGCCGTTCCTGTCAGTGCATTTATCAGGCGGAACAACGGAAATATTATATTCACAATATAACAACATATCTTTTCAGAACGAAATAGTTGGAGGAACGCTTGACATAAGTGTCGGACAGCTTATAGATAGGGTAGGGGTAAAAATGGGCTTAAAATTCCCTTGCGGTAAAGAAATGGAGCTGCTCGCATCAAAAACAAACGAGGTAATTAAATTACCATATTCCGTTAAAGATACATACGTAAATCTGTCCGGGGTAGAAACAAAATTACTAAATCAGACAGATGGTCAAAATCCTGTTATAGCAAGGACAGTTCTTGTATATATTGCGGAAATATTGAAGAAAATGCTATATAGTGCAATACAAAAGACAGGAACAGATAAAGTTCTGCTCGCAGGCGGTGTCGCATCAAATTCTATTATACGCAATAAGCTAAAAGCTGAATTTGGTGAAAATATATATTTTGCGTCAAAGGAATTGGCATGCGATAACGCAGTCGGAATTGCAATTTTGACATTCAAAGGAGTAAACAGATGGAAGAACGTGTAATAGGCACTGTATCAAGAGTGAATAACTACATAAAACGTTTGATAGACAGCAAGTCTGTTTTAAATAATATTTGGGTAAAAGGCGAAATATCAAACTATAAACGCCATTCATCGGGGCATATATACTTGACACTCAAAGATGAGGGAAGCATATTAAAGGCGGTAATGTTCCGTGCTGCAGCATCAGGTCTTGACTTTGAGCCTTCAGACGGGACAATGGTTATTGCTCACGGCAGAATATCTGTATATGAAGCAGGCGGAGCATATCAGTTATATATTGAAGATATGACGCTTGATGGCATAGGTGATTTATACCGTGAGTTTGAAAAGCTTAAAGCTAAGCTTTCAGAAGAAGGCCTTTTTGACGAACAATATAAAAAACCAATACCGAAATTCCCGTTAAGAATAGGTGTTGCAACAGCTACAACAGGTGCGGCGGTAAGGGATATAATAAACGTTATTACACGCAGATACCCATTAGCTGAAATAGTAGTATATCCGACACTTGTACAAGGCAACGGAGCAAAAGAAAGTATAGTAGGAGCAATTGAGTATTTTAATGCTACGAAGTCTGTAGATACTTTAATTATAGGTAGAGGCGGCGGAAGTATTGAGGATTTGTGGGCGTTCAACGAGGAATGTGTTGCACGTGCAATTTTTAACTCTGAAATACCCATTATCTCGGCTGTAGGTCACGAAACAGACTTCACAATAGCAGATTTTGTTTCTGACTTAAGAGCTCCCACACCATCTGCGGCGGCTGAAATCAGTGTTCCGTCAGCTGACGAACTGAAACGATTAATAAGCATTTATACCTCACGAATGAATACGGCATCGTTATCGTTTATAGACAGGAACAAAAAAACTCTTGCACGATTGATGCCTAAAAACCCGCAGGATAAAATAAACGAGCTTTCACAAAAGCTCGATATGCGTATCCAAACTTTAGAGCAGGTATACAAGCTTGTGATAAATCAAAAAAGACGTGAAATGTCGGAATGTAGTGCAAAGCTTGATGCTCTAAGTCCGCTAAAAACACTAACCCGAGGTTATTCAATACCTGTAAATCAAGAGGGTACAGTTTTAAGAGAAACAAAAGATTTTACAAAAAATATGGATTTTACTCTAAAGGTAAAAGACGGCGATGTTATATGTATGGTTAAATAATAATTTGGATTTGAAAGGGAATAATAGTTATGGCAGTTAAAACATTTGAACAGTCAATGACAGAACTTGAAGATATTGTTTCAAAGCTTGAAGCAGGCGATATCACTCTTGATGCATCACTTGAACTCTTTGAAAAAGGAATAAAGCTTGCTAATTTTTGTCAAAAAAAGCTTGATGAAGCAGAAAAAAAAGTTAAAGTTCTGACATCTTCCGATGACGGCGAAATTATCGAAAAGGATTTCGGTGATGCTGAATGAAAAATAAATTAAAAGAGAGAATAGAATTTATAGATAAATCACTAAATGAGTTTTTACCCGACGATAATAATTTGCAGTCGATTGTCTATGACTCAATGCGTTATAGTGTTTTTGCAGGCGGAAAGCGTTTGCGTCCCATATTGATGCTTGAAACGGCAAGAATGTTCGGTGCTGATTGGGACACCATTAAAGAATTTGCCTGTGCACTTGAAATGATTCATACATATTCTCTTATCCACGATGATTTGCCGGCAATGGACAATGACGATTTACGTCGTGGTATACCTACAAATCATATAAAATTCGGAGAAGATATAGCAATTCTTGCAGGTGACGGATTGCTGAATAAGGCATTCGAAACAGCACTTCAGTCAAAATCACCGTTTATACTTGATGCACTAAAGGAACTGGCATTTTCAAGCGGTACAGAAGGTATGATAGGCGGTCAGGTTGTAGATTTAAAATCCGAAGGAAAACAAATCGGACTTGATACGTTAAAGTACATTCACTCACTAAAAACAGGTGCCTTAATACGCTCTGCTTGTGTAATAGGTGCGATACTATCAGATGCCGATGATTTTGAAATACAAGCTGTCAAGGACTTTGCAATTAATCTGGGTATTGCTTTCCAAATAAGAGATGATATTCTTGACGTAATAGGTGATACAAAAACACTCGGCAAAAAAGTAGGCTCTGATGTACAATCTGATAAAAATACGTACGTGAGTTTGCTTGGAATAGACAAGTCTATAGAGTTGGCTGACAAATATTCACAAGATGCCAAAGCTTCATTAATGCCATTTGGCGAAAAAGCATCGTTCTTGGCAGAGCTTACAGACTTCTTAATTGATAGGAATAATTAATATGAATTACGTTGCAGACATCTTTTTTAACAAAATTTTGCAGACAGCCATTCTTTCGTGGTTTATCGCACAAGCAATAAAAGTGGTTATAACACTTATAAAGGATAGACGTTTTGATTTTACAAGAATGTTCGGCTCAGGAGGAATGCCAAGCTCGCATGCATCATTTACAGTGTCACTTGCAACTGCGGTTGGGTTTGAAACATCGTTTTCAAGTGTTGAATTTGCACTTGCAGCTGCCTTTGCGATAGTTGTTATGTACGATGCAACGGGAGTAAGGCGAAGTGCGGGGGAGCAGGCTAAAATACTTAATAAAATTGTTGAGTCTATGCGCTATAAAGATTCGTCACAGACAGGTAAGAAATTAAAAGAACTCCTCGGACATACACCTGTTGAGGTTTTTGCAGGTGCTGTCTTAGGTGTAATAGTTGCTATAATTTTTGCATTTAATACTTGACAAACAATATTTAAAATGATATAATCATATTAAAGTTAAATTGCTATGAAAAAGACAGTAGCTGATATAAATGTTTATCAAGAGAGGGAATATCGTGGCTGTAAATATTCCTATAAACAATATTAGTGAATACCACTTTGGAGCAGTGGCAGAACGGGCAATATGCCTTAGTAAATCCACCGTAAATCTGCGTTAAAGATGAATTAAGTGACGGCACTGTAGCCGTAATCAGGATGGAACCGTGTAAAAAAGCACTCCTGAGCAGATACATTGTATTTGCTTGGGATTTTTTTGTTAAATAGTAATTTTCTCGTTTGAATGAGCAATTTGCTTCCGAAAAATCATTTCCCAAGCACAAAAAGAAAGGATGATTTATATGTCAGAACAATTAAACGAACTACAAACATTGCGTCACTCCGCATCACATTTGCTTGCACAAGCAGTTAAACGCTTATTTCCGCAAACAAAGCTTGCAATAGGTCCTGCTATTGATAACGGATTTTATTATGATTTTGATATAGAAACACCGTTTACAAGAGAACAGCTTGACGAATTGGAAGCTGAAATGAAGAAAATAGCTAAAGAAAATCTGAAAATTGAGCGATTTGAATTGCCAAGAGGTGAGGCACTTGAACTTATGAAGGATGAGCCTTACAAAGTAGAGCTTATAAACGATTTACCTGATGGGGAGACAATATCCTTTTATAAGCAGGGCGAATTTACAGATCTTTGTGCAGGCCCTCACGTGAATTACACTTCAAAAATCAAGGCGTTCAAATTGTTATCTGCAACAGGTGCATACTGGCGTGGTGACGAGCATAATAAAATGCTTACACGTGTATATGGTACAGCGTTTAAGACAAAGGACGAGCTTGAAGAATATTTAGAACAGCTTGAAGAGGCAAAAAAACGTGATCACAACAAGCTTGGCCGTGATCTTGAGCTGTTTACAACTGTTGATATGATAGGTCAAGGATTACCGATAATGCTCCCAAAAGGTGCAAGGATTATTCAATTGTTGCAGCGTTGGGTTGAAGATACAGAACAACAGCATGGCTGGCAGTTAACGAAAACGCCGTTAATGGCAAAGAGTGACTTGTACAAGGTTTCAGGTCACTGGGATCATTATCAGGACGGAATGTTTGTACTTGGCAATGAAGAAACTGACAAAGAGGTTTTCGCATTAAGACCTATGACTTGTCCGTTCCAGTATCAGGCATTTTTGAACAGAGGCCGTTCATATCGTGACCTTCCCATGCGTTTGAATGAGACATCAACACTGTTCAGAAACGAAGCGTCGGGCGAAATGCACGGACTTATAAGAGTTCGTCAGTTTACAATTTCGGAAGGACATCTTATGTGTACTCCCGAGCAGCTTGAGGACGAGTTCAGAGGCTGTCTTGAACTCACAAGAGAGATGCTTGATACACTTGGTTTATTAGAAGATGTATCCTACAGATTTTCACAGTGGGATCCCGATAACAGAGAGAAGTATATTGGTACAGACGAGCAGTGGAATGAAGCCCAGTCAATGATGAAAAAAATTCTTGATGATATTGGTCTTGATTATAAAATCGGTATAGGTGAGGCGGCATTCTACGGTCCCAAGCTTGATATACAGATTAAAAATGTGCATGGCAAGGAAGACACCCTCGTTACAATACAAATTGATCAGATGCTTGCCGAGAAATTCGGTATGGAATACGTTGACCGTGACGGACAGAAGAAAAATCCGTATATCATTCACAGAACGTCGATAGGCTGCTACGAAAGAACTTTAGCGTTATTGATTGAAAAATATGCGGGTGCATTTCCGTTATGGCTTGCACCTGTACAAATCAAGTTCCTACCTATAGCTGACCGTCATCTTGATTTTGTATACGATGTCAAGAAAAAGCTTGAAGCACGCGGTATATGGAGAATTGAGGTTGATGACCGTTCCGAAAAACTCGGCTTTAAGCTTCGTGAAGCTCAGCTTGAAAAGGTTCCATATATGATAGTTGTAGGTGACAAGGATGTGGAATCAGGTGCTGTATCTGTTCGTTCACGTAAAGAGGGCGATATGGGCAGTATGGATGTCGATGCATTTGTTGATATGATTGTCAAGGAAGTTGAGGATAAAAAGAGATAAATCACGCTCTTTTCACCGATTGCATATTATACCATGAGGTGAGACTGATGAGAGTGGGTTATAGAAAAAGACACACAGCTTCGGTTTTAATACCGATGCTGTGTACTCTTGTATTTGTTTGTTTTTTGGCTCATATAATACTAAAAAGGGCCGAGCCTACTTTTGTTGCGCAAACCTCTAATTACTCGAACACTGCTTTTACTGATTTAGTAAATAAATGTATTATGGAGACCACCTCAAAAACGGAGTTCGGTGATTTTTTTGAAATAATTTCATCAGACGGTATATCAATGATTGAAGCAGACACCTCAAAAATAAATTCATTTACGTCAGAGTTGTCAATTAACATTCAAAACGCATTAAATGCTGATTATCCGGCAAAACTGTATATACCGTTGGGCAGTCTTACAAATTACTATTTGTTATCATCAGCAGGCCCACAAATACCTGTCAAAATAATACCTATAAGTGTAGTAAATTCAAAAATAGAGGATACATTTGAATCGGTAGGCATAAACCATACAAGGCATAGTATAAAGCTTAAAATATGGGTTGATATGCATTATCGCAGTTTTGTGCTTGATGAGCGTGAAAGACTTGAAATAACCGTTCCTATTGCAGAAACAGTTATATCAGGCGATGTTCCAAAATATTACGGCTCAGGATTAACAACTTCCGTAAAGTAAACATAATTATTTTACGTAAACTAATTTGGAGGAAACCATGGAGAAGATAGTTGAAAGAATAAAACAGCTGACAGATTTGATTAATTATCATAATAAAAAATATTATGTTGATGATTCCCCCGAAATATCAGACTTTGAATTTGATGCTCTTTTGTTGGAGCTTGAGAAGCTTGAGGCTGAACATCCGGAGCTAAAGAGAGAAGATTCACCCACTATGAGAGTAGGAGGGGAGGCTGTTTCGGAATTTAGTGAAGTCGTTCATACCGTGCCTATGCAAAGCTTGCAAAAAGCCTTCTCCGATGAAGAAATAATTGATTTTGACAGACGTGTACGTGATGTTATACAAAATCCCACTTATGTTGTTGAGCATAAAATTGATGGTCTTTCCGTATCAATTGAATACACCAACGGTATATTAACACGAGCATCAACAAGAGGCAACGGTCTTGTAGGAGAGGATATAACAGAAAATGTAAAAACAATTCGTTCCGTTCCTTTAAAAATAAAAGACAATATTCCGTATTTGGAAGTACGTGGCGAGGTATTTATGCCCGAGAGAGCTTTTGTACGCTTAAATAATGAGTTAGCTGATTCTGATCAGCCATTATTCGCAAATCCTCGTAATGCTGCCGCAGGTTCATTAAGACAGCTTGATTCAAAAATTGCCGCAAAACGTGGACTTGATATTTTCGTTTTTAATGTACAGCAGGTAGACGGCGTAACGTTAAACTCACACACACAAAGCCTAAGATTTCTTAAGGAACAGGGTTTTAAAACAATTTTAAATGAAAAGGTTTTTACAAATATAAATGATGTTTTGTCAGAAATTTCAAGAATAGGCGAGGAACGAGGAGGGTTGTCTTTCGGTATAGACGGTGCTGTCGTAAAAGTAAATGATTTCCATTCACGAGACTTATTAGGTACTACGGAGAAGTTTCCGAAATGGGCAATTGCATACAAGTATCCCGCTGAAAAGCAAACTACAAAGTTATTGGATATAAAACTCCAGGTAGGACGTACGGGTGTCTTAACACCTCTTGCAATCCTTGATACCGTTCATATAGCAGGCTCAAATGTATCACGTGCAACATTGCATAATATTGACTATATTAAGGAGAAAGATATACGAATTAACGATACTGTTGTTGTTGAAAAGGCAGGCGACATTATTCCTGCCGTTGTTGAAGTAGTAAAAGAGGAACGTGACGGCACTGAATGTGAATTTGAGATGCCAAAAGTATGTCCTGAATGTGGCGCTGAAGTTGTCCGTGAGGACGGCGAAGCTGCATACAGGTGTACAGGCATAAGCTGTCCCGCTCAACGCTTGCGAAACATAATTCATTTTGTATCACGTCCGGCAATGGATATAGACGGCTTGGGTGCGTCTAACATTGAAAAGTTAGTAGAAAACAACTTGATATCAGATGCCGCTGACCTATATTATATTGACTTTGAAAAAGCCGCAGAGCTTCGGGGGTTTGGTAAAAAATGGGCGGAAAATTTACAAAATTCATTAAATAATTCAAAAAACAATCCATTGTATCGTCTTATTTTCGGGCTTGGAATACGTCATATAGGCGAAAAAGCCGCAAAAAACCTTGCAAAAACGTATAAAAACATAGATAATCTTATTTGTGCAACAGCTGATGAAATGGCAGAAATAGAGGATGTAGGCCCCATAATGGCACAGTCTGTTGTAAATTTTATGAAAGAGAAACACAATATAGAATTTATAGACAGGCTTAAAAGGGCAGGGGTGAACTGCGTATTTGATGAAGATTTGACAGTGTCCGATTTACGTTTTGAAGGTAAGACCTTTGTTTTAACAGGGACTCTATCTAAATATAAACGTCAGGAGGCATCAAAAATAATAGAGGCCCTTGGGGGAAAAACATCATCAAGTGTATCAAAGAATACAGATTATGTATTAGCAGGTGCTGATGCAGGCTCAAAGCTTACAAAAGCTCAAGCACTTGGTGTCACAGTAATATCAGAAGATGATTTTCAAAATATGATAAAATGAAAGGATAAGTAGACATAAGTTTTTTATGTCTACTTGATATATTGAAATGAACAAACACACGAACGTATGTTCAAATAGGGTATTGGTTGATTTTAGAACAGAGGATATAACTATATCAGAATTAAGGAATTTAGGTGTTGATGTATATAAAACAACAGCCGTAAACTCTCTGTATGGTGAGGTGTCAGGTCATCCTGATATGCAGATACATTTTATAAACAATAGAGCGATATGTGCACCTGAAACGTATAATTACTATAAATCGTTGAATTTGCATGATGTTAATATATTTTCAGGTACAAAACAACTGAAAGACAAATATCCTGATGATGTAGCTTATAACGTATGCTTATTGGGAGACTACGTGATTTGCAGACCGCTGTCAGTGACGATAGAAATTCTCACAGAATACCGTAGCCTTAAAAAGATTATTTTAAATTCAAAACAGGGATATGCAAAATGCAGTATTTGCGTTGTTAATGACAATTCAGCCATCACATCCGATAATGGCATATATAAATTACTGAAAGAGCATAATATCAATGTTTTAAAAATTCAAGAAGGTTATATTGAATTGTATGGGATGCAAGGTTTTATAGGCGGTGCGTCAGGACTGATAAATGATAGTACATTATGTTTTAACGGTGATTTAAAAACTCATCCTGACTACAATAATATAATATCATTTTGTAAAAACGTAGGAGTAGACGCAGTATCACTGAATAAGGGTATTTTGAAGGACATTGGCACCATTATGTCCTTCTGATAAAAAATCATTGTTTAAGTTTAATAAAGAGTGATTTATTAAACTTAAATACATTTATATACTTCCCTCGTTTATGACTTTGGCTTTGACTTAAATATTAGTGATACCAAAAAACCAAATATTAGTGCGGAACTTATTCCTGCTGCAGATGCAGTTAATCCGCCTGTTATTACACCTAAGAAACCTTTATCATCAACAGCTTTTTTAACTCCATCCATAAGAACTGAACCAAATCCCGTTAACGGAACACTTGCACCTGCACCTGCAAAATCAATAATCGGTTTATATAAATCAAATAACTGCAAAACTGTTCCTGTGCATACAAATGCAACGAGTATTCTTGCCGGTGTCAATTTCGTCTTATCTATTAAAACTTGTCCTATTGCACATATAATTCCTCCAACAATAAATGCTTTAACGTAATCCATAGTATTTTCTCCTTATATGCTGATTGATACGGCGTGAGATATTGTAGGTATACTCTCCCCTTGCAGTACAGTCAATGGATTCATAAGTGCGCCTGTTGCCGCTACTAATATTTTTTTATATTTTCCTTTTTCCAGCTCTGATAAAATATGCCCGCACAAAACACTTGCGCAGCATCCGCATCCGCTTCCTCCTGAATGAACATCTTGTTCCTCTATATTATATAGCATTTTACCGCAATCGTTGTGTTTTTTTGATATATCATACCCGTCGTTTTTAATTAAATCACAAAGGATTTCAGAACCTAATACACCCAAATCCCCTGTTAAAATAAGATCGTAGTCATCAGGTGTTAATCCTGTGTCATTAAAATGTGCCACAATAGTATCGAGTGCCGCAGGTGCCATTGCGGCACCCATATTAGATACATCGCATATCCCTTTATCGATAATTTTACCCGTAGTTATATGTGTAACTTTCGGTCCGTTTCCTGCATTTGAAAGTATTACAGCCCCTGACGCAGTTGCTGTCCATTGAGCGGTGGGTGTTCTTTGACCGCCGTACTCCAATGGATTTCTATACTGTTTCTCTGCACTGCAAAAATGGCTCGATGTTAATGCTATAACACGTTCTGCATAGTCTCCGCTTATAAGCATTGAAGCGACAGATAAACCCTCAATCATTGTAGAGCATGCACCGTAAAGACCGAGAAACGGTATGTTTGTTTCTCTCAATCCGTAGTGAGTAGCCGCACACTGATTTTGTAAATCACCCGATAAAATATAGTCAATATCGCTATTTTTCAAGTTAGCTTTTTTTAAAGCTATCTCTACGGCTGTTTTTTGAAATGCACCTTCGGCGAGATCCCACGAAATTTGACCCATTTTATCATCAGATACAATCATATCAAAACTATCTTTTAGCGGACCTTCACCCTCTTTTTGACCCACTACAGAAGCACGTGAAATAATATATGGGCAGATTTTTAATCCTATTGTCTGTTTGCCTAATTTCCTGTTCAATTTTACTCTCCCCTACACCATTTTATTTACTTTTATTGTGTTCAATAATATTTAATTTATGCATAAATAAATGGGGCTGTTGCATTTAGCGCAGATCGTTCAAAGGCTTAAAAGACAATAAAATCAATATGAGGGTGCTGCTAACGCAACACCCCCATTTTGAATTATTCTTTAATTACAATTTGACCTGTTTCACGTGTTTTTCTTAAGTCTATCAAACGCTGATTGGAACTGCCACGGAATTTCAACATAATGCTATGTAGCTCCTGAACGAATTTCCCGTCAACTAAAACATCAATCATATCTAACATTTCAGATGTATTATCGGTATAGCATCTGCTTTTTCTCTCACCCGTCAGTTCCTCATACGTATATCCTGAATAGCACCACACATTCTTATCCGGCATAAGTTCTCTGAACCTATGCAGAAACTTCGTCAGTGCCGGCTGATTTTCAGGTTCAAACGGCTCTCCTCCTAAAATGGTTATACCGGATATATATTCGGGTTTACAAGCTTCTATAATCTTATTTTCGATTTCTTCTGTAAACTTGTTGCCATAATTAAAGTCCCATGCAATTTCATTAAAACAGTTTTTGCATCTATGGGTACACCCTGATACAAACAAGCTCACTCTTACGCCTTCACCGTTTGCTATATCGCAGTATTTTATTTCTGCATAGTTCAAACCATTACCTCCGACTTACAGATGAAGAACTCTGTCTTTTATTTCCTGTGTTCTTCCCTGATTCCAAAACTGTGTTCCGATATATCCGCAGGTACGACGTGCAACGTCCATTTTATCCGTATTGCGATTTCCGCAGTTTGGACATTCCCAAACAAGCTTTCCGTTTTCTTCAACTATTTGTATCTGACCATCAAATCCACATTCATGACAATAATCGGATTTAGTATTAAGCTCCGCATACATAATGTTGTCGTAAATGAATTTCATTACAGATTCTACAGCTTCGAGGTTGTCCTGCATATTCGGTACTTCAACATACGATATAGCACCGCCAGGTGACAAGGTCTGGAATTTTGCCTCAAGCTTTAATTTTTCAAAAGCGTCTATTTCTTCTGTTACGTGCACGTGATAACTGTTTGTTATATAGTTTCTATCCGTTACACCTTCAACAATGCCAAAACGCTTTTGTAAGCTTTTAGCGAATTTATAAGTTGTACTTTCAAGTGGTGTGCCGTATATCGAATAATCTATATTTTCTGCGGCCTTCCACTTAGCAGTATACTCATTAAGCTTCTGCATAATTTCAAGTCCAAGTTCCTCGCCCTCGGGCTCTGTCAGCTTTTTACCGATGAGGCTGTAAACACATTCCCACAGTCCTGCATATCCCAACGACAATGTTGAGTAACCGCCGTGCAAATACTTATCTATAGTCTCACCTTTCTTTAGTCTTGATAAAGCACCGTACTGCCACAAAATCGGAGCAGAATCTGAAAGCGTTCCTGTTAAACGCTCATGGCGGCACTGTAATGCTCTATGACAAAGTTCAAGGCGTTCATCAAAAATTTCCCAGAACTTTTTCATATCTTTTTTAGCGGAAAGTCCTATATCTACGAGGTTCACAGTTACTACACCCTGATTGAAACGGCCATAATATTTAGCCTTGCCGTCCTCGTCAACATACGGTGTCAAAAAGCTTCTGCAACCCATACAAGTATAACAGTGACCTTCACCGTTCTTGTCGACTTTAGTCTCTAACATTATCTTTTCAGAAATGTAGTCCGGTACCATTCTCTTAGCTGTACACTTTGCCGCAAGTTCTGTCAAATAATAGTATTTGCTGTCTTTGTGGACATTGTCCTCCTCAAGAACATATATCAGTTTCGGAAATGCAGGTGTTATCCATACACCCTTCTCGTTCTTAACACCTATATAACGCTGTTTTAGTGTTTCTTCAATAATCAGTGCAAGATCTGCCTTTTCCTGCTCATTTTTTGCCTCGTTAAGGTACATAAATACAGTTACAAAAGGAGCTTGTCCGTTTGTTGTCATCAGTGTAACAACCTGATACTGTATCATCTGAACACCGTTTTTGATTTCCTGACGCAATCTTTTTTCTGTTATTTCGTCAATTTTTTCATCAGAAACATTCAGATCAATGCTCTGCAGTTCCTCCGTTACCTGACGTCTTATCTTTTTACGGCTGACATCAACAAACGGAGCAAGATGTGTAAGACTAATACTCTGACCGCCATACTGGCATGAAGCAACCTGCGCAATAATCTGTGTTGATATATTACAAGCTGTCGAAAAGCTGTGCGGCTTTTCGATAAGTGTCTCACTTATAACCGTACCGTTTTGGAGCATATCTTCAAGATTTACAAGATCACAGTTGTGCATGTGCTGAGCAAAATAGTCAGCATCATGGAAATGAATAATTCCTTCCTCGTGAGCTTTAACTATTTCCTCAGGTAAGAGAATACGTCTTGTTATATCTTTACTTACCTCTCCTGCCATATAGTCACGCTGAACACTGTTTACTGTAGGGTTCTTGTTTGAGTTTTCCTGTTTTACTTCTTCGTTGTTACATTCAATCAAAGATAAAATTCTATCATCGGTTGTATTTGATTTTCTTACAAGAGAACGATTATATCTGTACCTCACATAGTTTCTTGCAATATCAAACGCACCATAAGCCATTATCTGGTTTTCTACTAAATCCTGAATTTCCTCTACGGACACAGCACGATTCATTTTATCACATTTATATGCTATATAGTCAGCCGCTTCAAGTATCTGTCCTTCTGTAAGCTCTTTATGTTGACCCGAATTATTAGCTTTTGTCATTGCGGCAATTATTTTCTCAACGTCAAAATCGACTTCTGCGCCGTTACGCTTAATAACTTTCATTTGTTCCTCCCCTTTCGTTAAATACTATATATTGTGTTTTTTATCGTCGTAAGCATATTATACTCTACAAAATACAGTTTGTCAATAGGAAAATGACATCTTTTTACTTTACATTTATATTACAAATATTACGTTAGAGATTTAGTTGAGATTTTTTTCATAATCACTATTGTAAAAAGATAGGTTTTGTGCTATAATTACAATAATATTATAGTAACAGGAGAAAAAAGTATGTCCGATAAAAGACAAGATAATATAAGAAATTTCTGTATTATAGCACACATAGATCATGGTAAATCAACTCTTGCAGACAGACTGTTGGAGCTTACAGGTGAGGTTGAAAAACGTGATATGGAGGATCAAATTCTTGATGATATGGATCTTGAGCGTGAGCGTGGCATCACCATAAAAGCTCATGCCGTTACTCTTAAATATACACGCCCTAATGGTGAGGAGTATATTTTAAACCTTATAGACACTCCCGGTCACGTTGACTTTAACTACGAAGTATCACGTTCACTCGCTGCATGCGAGGGAGCAATTCTTATAGTTGATGCATCACAAGGTATTGAGGCTCAGACTCTTGCAAATACGTATCTTGCGATTGACCATGACCTTGAGGTTGTTCCTGTAATAAATAAGATAGATTTGCCATCTGCAAACCCCGAAAATGCAGTGCGTGAAATTGAGGATATTATAGGTATACCTGCAGAAGATGCTCCGCAAGTAAGTGCAAAAACAGGACTTAACGTTGCTGATGTGCTTGAGGCAATCGTTGAGAAAATACCGGCACCTACGGGTGATTCATCTGCTCCGTTAAGAGCCTTGATTTTTGATTCGTACTATGATAGTTACAGAGGTGTAATTGTATATGTGAGAGTTAAAGAAGGCTCCATAAAGGCAGGTACAGCGATTAAAATGATGGCGACGGGCGCTGAATTTGATGTTGTGGAAGTAGGACGTATGAGTCCGTCAGGTCTGGTTAAGAGTGATTTGTTATCAGCAGGCGATGTTGGATATATTGCCGCAAGCATAAAAAGTATTCAGGATACACAAGTCGGCGATACGGTAACAACAGTAGCAAATCCCGCCACTGAGCCTTTGCCGGGATACAAAAAGGTAAATCCTATGGTATACTGCGGTATCTACCCTGCCGATGGCGCTCAATACGAAGATTTAAAAGATGCTCTTATGAAGCTTCAGCTAAATGATGCATCACTTATGTTTGAGCCTGAAACGTCTGTTGCATTAGGATTTGGATTTAGATGTGGATTTTTGGGGCTTTTACATCTTGAGATTATACAGGAGCGTCTTGAGCGTGAATACAATCTCGATCTTATCACTACCGCCCCAAGCGTTGTTTATAAGGTATTTAAAACTGACGGCGAAATGGTATGGTGCGATAATCCCACCAATCTACCCAACCCCGCAGAAATAGATTATATGGAAGAACCTATGGCAAAGGCATCTATCATGGTCCCCAAAGACTATGTAGGTAACGTAATGGAGCTTTGTCAGGAACGGCGTGGTATATATAAGCACATGGAATATCTTGATGAAACACGTGCCGAAATATTTTATGAACTTCCGTTAAATGAAATTATATATGATTTCTTTGATGCTTTAAAATCACGCACACGAGGATATGCCTCCTTTGATTATGAATTAAGCGGATACACAAGATCGTCTCTTGTGAAACTTGATATACTGCTAAACGGCGAGACGGTTGATGCGTTATCATTCATTGTGTTTAAAGACAGTGCATATTCACGCGGCAGAAAAATGTGCGAGAAATTAAAAGAGGTCATTCCTCGTCAGCTATTCGAAGTGCCAATACAGGCGGCAATAGGCTCAAAGATAATCGCACGTGAGACAATAAAAGCATTGCGTAAAGATGTTCTTGCAAAGTGTTACGGCGGTGATATTACACGTAAAAAGAAATTACTTGAGAAACAAAAAGAAGGTAAAAAGCGTATGCGTCAGGTCGGAACTGTCGAAGTTCCGCAGGAGGCGTTTATGTCTGTTCTTAAGCTTGATTAGAGATGGGGCTGTTTCGGCAGCCTCATCTTCAGGTTATATTTGTTATGATTTTCAATTATTTACACGTTTAAGCGTCAATATAAATACACAAAATAGGTTCGTTATGAAAAACTGGAGGATTTTAATATGTGTATTTTTATGTCACTTAATTTGATTTATTACGGATTTATTTTTAAAGCATTGCAGTCTATTCTTAATATATCAATATATATGAAAACTTCTTGTCATTTGCCTCTATCTACACCATTTCTGCTAAAAATAACTCAATATATAAGCAATTACAATGAAAAATGTGAGCAATTAGATAAAAACATTCGTCAAAAAATATATAAATTATAGAAATTATTATTTTTTTATGCATAACCACTTGATTTTCTGCGAGAAAAATGTTATTATATAAGTAAGTATGCGATGGTTTATTTTTTGCTGTTAAATAAGCCAAAAACAATACACGCAATCTGCAAATAATATGCTGATTGCAATATATTTTCAGGAGGAAATAAAATGGCAAGAAAAATGAAAACCATGGATGGAAACAACGCTGCCGCCTATGCATCATACGCTTTTACGGACGTCGCAGCTATCTATCCTATCACTCCGTCTTCAACAATGGCGGAAGTAACAGACGAATGGGCTGCCGCAGGCATGAAAAACATTTTCGGCAACACTGTAAAGGTTGTTGAAATGCAGTCAGAGGCAGGTGCAGCAGGTGCAGTTCACGGCTCGCTTACAGCAGGTGCGCTTACAACTACATACACTGCTTCACAGGGACTTCTTTTGATGATTCCGAATATGTACAAAATCGCAGGTGAACAGCTGCCGTGCGTATTTAACGTATCAGCACGTTGTATAGCATCTCACGCATTGTCGATTTTCGGCGATCACAGTGACGTTATGGCATGCCGTCAGACAGGATTTGCTATGCTTGCATCAACAAATCCGCAGGAAGCTATGGACTTAGGTGCTGTAGCTCACCTTACAACAATAAAGAGCAGAATACCGTTCCTGCACTTCTTTGACGGATTCAGAACTTCACACGAGTATCAGAAGGTTGCTTGTTGGGATTACGAAGACCTCAAGGAAATGGTTGACTGGGATGCACTTAACGCATGGCGTCATTCATCGCTTAACCCCGAGCATCCTGCACAGAGAGGTACAGCTCAGAACGGTGATGTATTCTTCCAGGCAAGAGAGGCTTGTAACACAGCTTATATGAATGTACCTGAGATTACTCAGAACTACATGGATATGGTTAACGAAAAGCTTGGTACAAACTATAAGCTATTCAATTACTACGGTGCACCCGATGCTGAACACGTAATAGTTGCTATGGGCAGTGTTTGTGATACAATCAAAGAGACTGTTGATTATCTTAACGCTAAGGGCGAAAAAGTCGGCTTTATCTGCGTAAGACTTTATAGACCGTTCAGTACAAAGCACCTTATCGAGGCTATGCCTAAGACTGTTAAGAGAGTATCTGTTCTTGACAGAACTAAGGAGCCCGGTGCATTGGCAGAGCCTTTGTATCTTGACGTTGTTGCTGCACTTAACGAAAGCGACGAGTTTAAGAATGTTGAAGTTATGGCAGGTCGTTACGGTCTTGCATCAAAGGATACAACTCCTGCTTGCATTATCGCAGTTTACAAAAATACAGAAAAGAAGCACTTCACAGTTGGTATTGAGGATGATGTTACTAACCTATCACTTCCTCTTGATGAAAATCCCGATACAACTCCCGAAGGTATTAAGAGCTGTAAATTCTGGGGTCTTGGTGCTGACGGTACTGTTGGTGCTAACAAGAACTCAGTTAAGATTATCGGCGACCACACAGATATGAATGTTCAGGCATATTTCGACTATGACTCAAAGAAGTCGGGCGGTCTTACATGTTCACATCTACGTTTCGGTCACGCACCTATCACATCGACATACCTTATCAATAAGGCTGACTTTGTTGCATGTCATAAGGCATCATATATTCATCAGTATGATATGGTTTCTGACATTAAGCCGGGCGGTGTGTTCCTTCTAAACTGTTCATGGACAGGCGAAGATCTTGAAAAGAATTTACCCGGACAGGTAAAGAAGTATATTGCTGATAACAATATTCAATTCTATACAATAGACGGTGTTAAGATTGGTCTTGAAATCGGTCTTGGAAACAGAATTAATACAGTATTACAGTCTGCATTCTTCAAGCTTGCTGACATAATTCCTTCAGATGATGCGATTAAGTATATGAAAGAAGCAGCTAAGAAGTCATACTCAAAGAAGGGTGACGCTATAGTTCAAATGAACTATGATGCAATTGACGCTGGTGCAGAGCAGATTGTTAAGGTCGATGTACCTGAAAGCTGGAAGAATTGTGAGTATGAGGATATAAGTGTTCATTATGAGGGTGAAGGCGAGCTTATTGATTACGTAAACAATATCCTTGTTCCTATTAACAGCTTTGCAGGCTCAAAGCTTCCTGTATCTGCATTCACAAAGTATCAGGCAGGCGAAGTTCCGCTTGGTTCATCAGCTTATGAGAAACGTGGTATTGCTGTAAAGGTTCCTGTTTGGAATAACGAGACTTGTATTCAGTGTGGTAACTGTTCATACGTATGTCCTCATGCAGTTATCCGTCCTGTAGTTCTTACAGAAGAAGAACTTAACAATGCTCCGGAAGGCATTAAGTATGCTCCGGCTAAGATGCTTGACGGTTTATACTACACAATGGCAATTTCAGTTCTTGACTGTACAGGCTGCGGAAGCTGTGCTAACGTATGTCCCGGTAACAACAAAGCTGAAACACTTACTATGGACTTCCTTGATAATCATCTTGACACACAGAAGTATTTTGACTACGCTGCAGCATTAGGTGAGAAACAGGCAGTTCTTGATAAGTTCCCCGCTACAAAGGTTAAGGGTTCACAGTTCAAGAAACCGTATCTCGAGTTCTCAGGTGCTTGCGCAGGTTGTGGTGAAACTCCATACGCTAAGCTTGTTACACAGCTGTTCGGTGACAGAATGTTCCTTGCAAACGCTACAGGTTGTTCATCAATCTGGGGTGCTTCATGTCCGTCTGCTCCCTACACTGTTGACGAAAACGGCAATGGTCCTGCTTGGGCAAACTCATTGTTTGAGGATAACGCTGAATTTGGTCTTGGTATGTACTTTGCTCAGGATACATTAAGAGAACAAAACATTGCTAAAGCTGCTAAGGTTGCAGAAGAAAATCCGTCAGTAAAGCCTGCATTTGATAAGTTTATGGAAACTAAGGACTGCAGTGGCTGTAACAAGGTTGCAACAGAAGAATTGCTAAAGGCAATTGCAAATATCAACTCACAGGAAGCAAAAGATGTACTTGCTGATAAAGAATATCTGTCAAAGAAATCATGTTGGATATTCGGTGGTGACGGTTGGGCTTATGATATAGGCTTCGGCGGTGTTGACCACGCTCTTGCATCAGGCAAGGATATAAACATATTGGTATTTGATACAGAGGTTTATTCAAACACAGGTGGTCAGTCATCAAAGTCAACTCCGACAGGTGCTATTGCTAAGTTTGCAGCAGCAGGTAAGGAAGTTAAGAAGAAGGATCTTGCAGCAATCGCAATGAGCTACGGCTACATCTACGTTGCACAGGTTGCTATGGGTTACAATATGCAGCAGTGTCTAAACGCTATTGTTGAGGCTGAAAGCTACAATGGTCCGTCACTAATCATCGCATACGCTCCGTGTATCAACCACGGTATCAAGGGCGGTATGACAATTGCTCAGGATGAGGAAAAGAAGGCAGTTGAATCAGGTTACTGGCACTGCTTCAGATACGATCCGAGACTTGCTGAAGAAGGCAAAAATCCGTTCCAGCTTGACTCTAAGAAGCCAACTAAGGAATATAAGGACTTCCTAATGGGCGAAGTTCGTTACAACTCACTTGCTCGTTCAAATCCTGAAAGAGCTGAGGAATTGTTTGATGTAGCAGCTAAGACAGCTGACGAAAAGTACGAAAAGCTTGTAAAGCTTGCTGAAAACAACTAATCAAACTAAAAAAACAGGCTATTGCATCATCGCAATAGCCTGTTTTTATGTTAAATAGAACATTTAACAACTTCATTATTCTCCCAGGAATACTCGGCCGCTTCCATAACTTTTATTACTCTCAGAGCCTCCTCGGGCTTAATCTTAAGTTCGCATTTTCCCTCAATTGCATCTGTCATCTGGCGGTATACAGGATCAAGGTTGTCCTCTACCCCATCAGGCTCATGCAGATCTATAGTTTCAACGCTGTTCGGATTTCTTGGTGCCATCGTTTTTGTGGGGCCTGCTTTTGTGTATACAATCTCTTCAGCCCACTTATCTTCCTTATCAATACACCTTACTACTTTTCCTTCACAGTTCCAATCATCTATCTGTAATGTGCCTGTTTCACCAAGTACATACCATCTGGGATGCATTATGTAGTTGTTTGTTGCAACCTCAATTCTTGCTTCAACACCATTTTCAAACATCATAACCATTCGGAAATTGTCATCCACCTCAGGATATTGCAAGCTATTCATTGTACAATATACGCTAACAACCTTTGTATCATAATACATATACATCAGCTGATCTATCAGATGTACACCCCAGTCGAGCATCATTCCGCCACCTAATGCTTTGATAGTTCTCCAGCCTGATGGCATACCACGAGAACCTTCAACTCTTGACTCTATAACGTACGGCTTGCCGATTACACCTGATTCTACAGTCTGTCTCATCAGTATATAATCTCTGTTTGTACGTCTGTTTTGGTCTACTGTGAACACTCTGTTATACTTTTTAGCCGCCTCCATTATCTTGATAAGTTCATCAGATGTTGGAGTAACGGGTTTTTCGCATAATACGTGTTTACCGCATTTAAGTGCCTCTATGCATAGGTCAGCGTGTACTTCATTTGTGGTAGCTATCAATACAATATCAATTTCCGGATCGTTTAGCAACTCCTCTTTTGAAGAATATGCGACAAGACCTTTTTCCTCAGCAACTTTCAATCTGGCAGGATTTATATCATATACGCCTTTAATTGATACTTTTGTATTACCTTTAGAAAGTTGTGTATAATGGTGTCCCGCCATTCCGCCAAAGCCTATTATACCAAGTAAATATTTATCTTTCATTTATCTCTCCATTCCATCACACGGATATTAGCGATAAAATTGCGTTATATCCACCACATTTCATCCGGTGACTCATATATAATTACATCCTTTAAGAAAGCAATTGCTTTTTCGAGACCTTCTTTCGGACTCATAAGTGAGTCTTCATGTTCTATGCTTATTACCCCATCATAGCCTACTGCCTTTAATGTGCTTATTATATTATTCCACATTTCCTTGCCGTTGCCGTATCCTACAGTTCTAAACACCCATGAACGGCCTAAGATATCTGCATACGAGCCAACGTCAAGCACGCCATTTACGCTTGTGTTGGCACAATCTATCTTTGTATCCTTTGCATGGAAATGATGTATTGCATTTTCTTTGCCTAATGCCTTTATCACTTCTACAGGGTCCATTCCCTGCCACAAAAGATGACTTGGATCAACATTTGCGCCTATTATATCTCCTACCGCTTTTCTTAATTTAAGCAATGATGATGTATTATATACACAAAAACCGGGATGCATTTCAAACGCAATTTTTTCTATACCATGTGATTTACAAAATTCTGCTTCTTTTTTCCAATATGGAATAAGTACCTCATTCCACTGCCAATCCAATGTTTCAAGATAGTCGTTAGGCCATGAACAAGTTACCCAGTTAGGCCTTGTGCTTGTCTCACAATCACCCGGGCATCCTGAAAATCCCACCATATTTGTAACACCAAGCTTTTCTGCCAAAAGAACAGCATTTTCAAAATCTCTGTGGTATTCGTCTGCAATCTTTTTATTTGGATGTACAGGATTACCGTGACAGCTTATTGCCGCAATTGACATATTATTATCGTCAAGAATTTGCTTGATCTCCTCTATTTTCGTATCATCTGCCAATAATACCTCTGGATCAAAATGTGCTTTTCCGGGATATCCGCCGGCGCCCATTTCCAATTGATCTACTCCAAGAGATGACAGATACTCTACCATTTCCTTAAATGACATTTGAGCCAATACAGGGCTAAAAACTCCTAATTTCATATTAATCCTTTCCGCCGATTTATGTCGGCACAAATCCAACGAGGCAGATAAACATTGCTTATCTTCCACGTTAGTTACCTCTTATAATTATAATCCTAATGTTCTTAGATACTCCCTACTCATTTTCGCAGCATCTAATGGGTCTCTGTCAACAGAATCATCCTGTTCAACAATGACATATTCTACACCTGCATCACTTGCCGCTTCAAGAATTGATTTCCAATCCTGAACACCCGATCCGACAGGTACGAGTTTGAAACCGTTATCCTCTTTATTATCAGACTTCGTTTCATTTCCATCTTTATCAATTAAAGCATATACAGGGCCTCCACCCAACTTCTCGCACACAAAGTCTTTCAAGTGCAAAACTTTAATTCTGCCACTGTATTTTCTGACATAGTCTGATGGATTAACACCTGCATAGTGAACCCAACAAGTATCTATTTGAGGCATCAGAACGTCATTATCGAGTGAAGCATAAAGTCTATCGAGTATATACTCGCCATCAATCTTTTTAAATTCAAAGTCATGATTGTGATACATAAGCTGTATACCATTGTCCTTCAATAGCTTGCTGACATTTCTGAATTTCTCAATAGTTGCGGCAATATTCTCCGGGAAAAACTCGTCTACCGGATACCAAGGAATAGCACTGTACTTTACACCAAGAGTTTTGATGTAGTCAACTGCTTTTTGTCCTTGTTCTTCAAATAAGTCTATACTTTGATGAACAGATATTGCCTCTAAGCCGTACTTATCCAAAATTGACTTAACCTCCTCTGCAGTCTTACCGTAATATCCTGCAAACTCGACATAGTCATAGCCCATATCTTTTACAGCCTTTAATGCCTTATCCATATCCTGTTCCATTGCATCTCTGATACTGTACAGTTGTATTCCTACTTTAAAGTTTTTCATGACATTTCCTCACTTTTATTATATTTCAGGTATTTCAACAGTGATTTCTCTTCCAAGCTTGTTTGACTTGATTATTGCGTCAATTATAGCCTGGTTAATGATGATTTCTTCAGAAGATACAGTTGTTCCGCCTTCGCCCTTAACTGCATCAATGAATCCTCTCATCTTATAGTAGAAGTTTGACTTCTCACGTGGCGGCATCATTGGGAATGTTGTTACAACATCTTTGCCTGCTATTCTCTGATACATCTTCAGGTCTCCGCCTATTGTACCGTTCCAACACTCTGTTGACGGAATTCTAAGACCACCTTTTTTACCCATGATAATTGTATCACCAGGAGTGTCAAGATGCATTGCCCACGCAATTCTGAAATCAAGAATAATACCGCCCTCAAGACGTACAAATCCTGCTGCAAAATCCTCAACACCGAAAATGTCAGTATACTCAGGATGACCTTCTGAAGCGAAGAAGTCAGGGTCCTTACCCATAAAGTCTGATGTATAACCTGAAACTGTAAGCGGCTTAGGATAACCTATCGCATTAAGTACCATATCCAATGAATAACAGCCTATGTCACCCATAGCACCGATTACACCCTTGTCAGCCTCAATGAATGTTGTACCGAACGGTGTCGGGATACCATGTCTTCTTCCGCCACCTGTCTGAATGTAGTATATATCACCAAGCGCACCTGACTGAACAATTTGCTTAACCATCTTCATATTGTCATCATATCTTGGCTGGAAACCGATTGACAGGACTTTTCCGCTTGCTTTTTCAGCTTTACGTATAGCAACAGCTTCTTCCAATGTAACGCACATCGGTTTCTCAAGCATAACATGAAGTCCATGTTCTAATGCATATATAGCACACTCTGCATGTGTTGAGTTATATGTACATACACATACAGCGTCTATACCGCCTGCATCAATAAGCTCCTTGTGGCTCGGATATAATTTTACGTTCTCAAGTCCAGCTTCCTCAAAGAATTTTTCTGCTTTGCCCGGTATTAAATCTGCACCTGATATAATCTCAACATCAGGCATACTTTTTAGATTTCGTACATGAGCTTCAGCAATCCAGCCTGTGCCGATAATACCTACTCTGACTTTTTTTGATGCATCGATCACTTCTTTTGTCTGATCGAACTTATAAGCATCTAAACCTGTTTTTGACATAATAATATCTCCTTTTCTATTGATTTTTAACATCTATTATGTTATACTTGTAGTATAATAAATATTGAA
>JAQXXM010000059.1 GCA_029226065.1 Clostridiales bacterium | reverse complement strand
ACGGATCGTAAAATTCCCCTCTTTGTCCGTTAATTCTGTAAGGATATACATACGCAGCAGAACCTCTTCCGTCATCACCGATAAGGCACATACAGTTTCTGATACACTCCTCCGCCTTTGCAAGCCAGCTGTTGTCGCCCGAAAGCTTGCCGTATGACATATACGCGCGTGCACTCAGACAGCTAAGATGATGCGGAAGTGTATCGCCGGGCAGTTTGTTTTTACCGAACCAGACGTCATCCCAAAACCTGATTGCGATTTCGTTAAGATGAAAGCTCGGCTGCATACCCGAAAATCTCTGTAATATTTCAATATGCTTTGATGCTTCGTTGATATAATACTCCTTATTTTCACGCAGTGCACCCATTTCGGCTATGTAATTTACCGCAGGCGTAACAATAGTCTGCTCATAATTCACCTCATGCTTGGGATATGCTGTGCCATTGCCAATGATATTATCAACGTGAGTCTGAAAATAACCCATCATCTTCTCTGTTTTTTCATCGTCGCCCAAAAGCTTAAACGCACGTATTATCTTACCTATCGTGAGTCCGTTTGCATAACACTTTTTGCCGCCAATGCCGTAATACGTCTCCGTCAATCTGATTATGTCGTCGAGGTACGATTCGTCACTTGTCACAAAATACATTTCGCACAATATCTGCATTACACCCGGTGCATTATAAAGGCGCAATTGATCACGGTTTTTGCCTATTGTATTAAATACCTCGCCTGTCTCTCTGTCATAAAATTCACGGAACATAAATTTTATATACAAATCTACAGCTTTGCGAACATCCGCATCATCCTTCATCTGAAGATATTTCATTAAAAGAAGCGGTATGTTCATTCTCTCACGGCAAGCGTTGTGGTCAGGATTACTGTAGTCAAAATACATACTGTCGTAATCGTTATCATAAACGAGAAACGCTCCGTAGAGAGGACTTTTTGGATCTAAACACTGCTGATTTTCAATGATAAAGCGAACACGCTTTTCGAGAAGCTCACCAAACGGTGGCTTTACCGCAAATTCAGCCCACGTGCTTACATCTCCGTCTTGTATCGTAAACCTATACTCTCCTGTATGAGGAGCCTTAAAAATAACCCTAAAGCCGTTTTCGGTTTTCTCAAACGGTATAATCTCATTTTCCCATTTTATTTGCGGTTCACAGCCTGAAGAGGTTTTAACGGTAAAATCTATATTTTCATTTTCAAATATCGTATAATGCACAGCATCAACACCTATGTAGTTGTCATATCTGCTTATAATCGACATAAAATCCTCTTTGCTCTTATGGAAGAAAAGTTCCCATTCAAGCTGATATTCCTCGCCGCTTTTTAAAAAGATGCTTTCTATATCAAGAACGAATCTTCCTCTCGTGCACCCGCCGCAAATATCACGGTTACCTGGCTCGTTCTGATCATAGCAGTCAATCGCTCCCTTTGTCAGATACAGCCCGAGATTACATTCGCTCGTTCCCATTCTGAGTGCATTTACCCACGAAATATTATGCCCACACCAGATATGTGCATTACAGCGGTGAATCATACAGTCCTCTGCGTCGGGATAACGGTCATTAAATGGCGTTTCAATACCAAAATTATCACGATTTACGGTTATCACCGTATCTGTGATATTTTTCAGTGTATAATTTTCGACAAAATTTCCGTTCTGCTTAAAATACCGCTTTACAGTAACCTCCATGATGCTGTTTCTGTATATCGCCTCTGAACGCTCGTCTTCGCACATAAACGAAGCAAGCTTCATTTTCGCATCGTCGCTTTCGCCAAATTCGTAAAACCACGGCTTCCAGTCTCTAACGTGTATCCTTCCCCATTGTCCGTCCTCTGCACACCAGTTCATCTCATGCTCATCCGACGGATTTTTAATAGACGTTATATAGCCCGTATTCTCGTCAAATTCAATGTTAAAATTTTCATTTTTGAGACTTCTGCACTTTTCCCGCATTTTCATAATTGTTGACTCATCCTTTCATAAGGTAATATATTGTTATTGCTTACCCTTTTTCAATCTTATTATATACTTTTTACGAAAATAAGTAAATATCCAATTCGATACACTTTACTATACTTTTCGAGCAATAAATAAGATAAGTTGTAAAATAAAATGACCAAAACAATTGTATGGCAAATGTGGATAACAAGGATAACAGGGAT
>JAQXXM010000058.1 GCA_029226065.1 Clostridiales bacterium | reverse complement strand
CGTCAATGTAAAAATTAATTCAAATTCCATTTTCGGCGGTGTTGACAACAAAAAACATCAAAATACAAAGGATAATTTACACACAATTTATTTGAATGGTACTTGCATATTCGGAGGAGTTGATGTAAAATGACAACCTTGCAAAAAATAGTTAAATATCTGGCAATGGCATTTGCAATATTTCTAAGTGTCAGTATTATAACAGGTATATGCGGAGCATTATTTACCGCTACATATTTTATAAGCGGACGTCCGTCAGTTGAAATGACAGAACAGTCTGTGGGGAGTAATTATACAAGTCTGAAAGTCGACATAAGTGCATCAGAGCTTGAAATAAAAACAGGTGAAGAATTTGCTTTAGAGACAAATCACAAGTATTTAGAATGTAAGGAAAACGGTGAAACTCTTGAAATAAATGAAAGAAAACCATTTTTCTCAGTGTTTGACAGTGGTATTAAAGTGGTTTTAACGATACCTGACGGATACGTTTTTGACTACGTGGATATAAGCACAGGAGCCGGAAGTGTTACGATAGATGAGCTCTCGTCAAATATGCTTAACATTGACCTCGGAGCAGGTGAATTAACTGCAAAACGGCTTGATGCATTATTTAGTGCAGAGATTGACGGCGGAGCAGGAAGTGTGACGATAAACGGAGGCAAACTCAATAATGCTGATATTGATATGGGCGTGGGTGAGTTCAATTTAACAAGCGAACTTACAGGCAAAAGCAGTATTGATTACGGAGTCGGAGAAACAAATATTGTGCTTATTGGAACAGTAGACGATTATAAAATAGAGCTTGACAAAGGAATAGGCGAAGCGACACTTGACGGCATTAAAATGGGCGATGATTCCGTTTACGGTGCAGGCAACAACACCATCGAAATTGATGGAGGTGTAGGCGAACTGAAAATTATTTTTAAAGCAAAACTTGATGAAAAGGAGTAAATCTGAAATGAAAAACTTAACAAAAATTCTTTTATCGGTATGTATAATTCTTATATCTTTAATTTTGATTATGATTAGTGCATCATTATTTGAGTTTTTGCCGATAGATTGGTCAATTATGCTTGTTGTATTGGGCAGTATAACATTTGTAATAGCACTTATCGTGGCAATATTGCTTGATTACAGTGCAGGTAATTATGAGTGCAAGAAGTGCGGAAAAAGGTTTAAACCTACACTCGGAGCTTATGTTTGGGGAGCACATACGCTGACAACAAGATATTTAAAATGCCCGCACTGCAAAGAAAAGAGTTTTTGCAAACGAAGATTATCGGAGAAATAAAACGATAAATCGGCATTTTCGGAGGTAAACCATAATGAATATTGAGTATAAAGACATCCATGATTTTGACTCTGATGAACTTAAAAGACTGTTCCTTTCGGTTGAGTGGTCATCAGGTCATTTCCCTGATAAACTTGTAGTTGCAATGAAAAATTTTGACACAGTTTATTCTGCATGGGATGCGGATAAGCTTGTCGGTATGGTATGTGCAATGGATGACGGAATAATGAATGCTTATGTTCATTATCTGCTTGTCGATCCCGATTATCACGGAAAAACAATTGGCAGAACCCTCGTAAATATGATAAAGAAAAAATACAAGGATTTTATGCGTATAGCGGTTATTGCATACGACGATGAAATGCATTTCTATGAGAGTTGCGGATTTGTAAAAGGTAAAGATGCATCACCTATGTTTATAACATCATTATGGACATAAATTGCCGTAATGAGATAGAAAGATGAGGAGAATTAAATTGAGCAGACTGATTATTTATGATATACAAAACGAAACCCTGACGGCGAAAAATGATGATATTCTGTTTTGTGCAAACCCGATTGTTAAGCCGTGTATGGGCTGCTTTGGATGCTGGGTAAAAACTCCGGGCAAATGCGTGATAAATGACAGATGCAGTGATATTCCGTCATATATGGCAAAATGTGACGAGATGATTTTAATAAGCCCTGTTTTATTCGGAGGTTATTCTGAAAGCATAAAAGCGGTAATAGATCGCTCTATTCCGTATGTTCTGCCGTATTTCCGTATTGTTCAAGGTGAAATGCATCATAAAATGCGTTATAAGCACAGCTTCAAACTTAAAGTGTACTTTTATGGCGAATGTGACGATGAAGAAAGGCAAATTGCCGAGAGCCTTGTACACGCAAATG
>JAQXXM010000057.1 GCA_029226065.1 Clostridiales bacterium | reverse complement strand
TCGCACTTATCAACTGCGGTACTGAACCGTTGTATAAATAAAAACCGTTATAACTCAAGAATATGATACCGCTTGGCGTAGCTACTGCTGATTTTGGCGATATACAGCCTATACCATTTATTACAGTTGTATTATAATTTATAGGATTTGTGCCTGATATAATGGTAATGGAATTATTCTTAAAGCATACCAAATCGTTATTATATGAACATATTGCAGTGAAAGTTCCGCCTGTGTCTGACGGTAGTCTTGCACCGTACTTATTAAGTATATCATCAGACGAAAACGAAAATATATCATCAGATGCTGATGCATATATCTGATTGCCTGACGGTATTGTTCCCCACAATCTGCCCTGATGTACAGTGATATTATCAAATACACGTGTACGCTTTTTCAGTGTGATACCCGAACAATAAAAACTTGATGACGTCATATTTCTGAAGCTCACTTCTTCGCCGTTTTTGTTATATAACTTGAAATACACTGCGTGAGCATATTTTTGGTTTGCTCCTGCGCTTATTGCAAATCTTGTAATTACGGCACGAACTATATCGGTATCCTTTAATTCGTCGGTTGTAGCCATATTATCAGTATCAATTGTATTATTACGTGTTGTTGTTATATTGGGCTGTGGGATAATACTTGATGATAATTTCCAGACTTGTCCGCCGTTATCTGTACCTGGGAAGTTTTCTATAGTTATCTCGTCTCCCACTTTAAAATATTGTTGGAAGATATTGTTCTCTGAACTCATTGTTCGATAACCGCTTGTGTCAGTACCTATATATTCGCTGTAATCTTCAAAGAAATCACTGTTAGATATCTTTGTTCCGTCTGGCGTTGTACAGCTGTAATCATATACGCCGTATGCATCGTTATATACTGTTTGGATATAATTATCACCACAAGTTACAATAAGGTTTCGCATTACCTTGCCGCCCTCGGCAAAAACATCTGTATCAATATTATAATAATACATAAGTGATTTCTTATTTACCGTGTCATATCCATTGATTATATAGACGTTTCCCTTTTGGACAATCTGCCATTTCCATTCGGGATTTAATTGGAATTTTCTCGATTTGAGGTTACCATTGTAATAAAATTCACCGTCATATACTCCTGTTATTCCTGTTACTTCCGATACATTAGTTACATCTGGGGCGACTACAGCATTTATATTGTTAAGAGCATGGGCAATTTCCGTTTTACCATTACAGGGTGCCATACACGGATACTCTCCTGCGGTCATATTATACATATCAACAAACTCATTTCTGTTTCCGTTTCTTGTTCTGTTAAGACCGCCGAATGAGTATATTTTATTTTTTGACACTTCGCTTTCACCGTAAAGTCCGAATTGCATTAAATACCACCTCACAATCCCATTTTAGCATCGAGTTTTCCTTCTTCTCTTGCATGAGCAGTTGCGTATTCGTATGCAATCTTTGCAACAGAGGGCGAAATCCTGTATGAGCCATCATCATTTCTGTATTGTGACAGCCAAGGCATCAAAGACTCGTCCGACTGAATAAAGAAACCTCTTGCAAGTGCATTTTCCATAGCTGTTTTTTCTGATGTCACCTTAGACTTTTCAGTGTCCGCTTTTGTTTTTTCAATATCAGCTTTTATCTGGTTATCCATATTGCTAAGTTCAATGCTGTTTGCAATATCTTGATATTCAAGCTCCATATCGTTAAAGGCTCTTTGGTAGGCATCTTTCTCATTATTTCGTTCATTATCTATCTGACGCTGACGTTCCTCTCTTTCTATGTTGCCTGAACTATTGATGCGGTCTGTCAAATCCTTGTCCGATTTATAAATCCTGTCATAATAAGCATTTGCAATATCATTTACTGTAGCGAGTGTATTATTCTTAAGCTGCACGTCGTTTATATAACGCTCATAGGCATTGCTGTAAAGTTCAGGTATAACATCTGAAATCTTTTGAAGCTCCGCATCACGTGCCGCCATAGCATCAGACAGAACAGCACCGCTTGCACCGCTAACCGATGTGTTATTTTCATTCAGCACTCTCCTTAACGCATTTTGAGCGTTCTTTTCATACTGTTTTTTATATGCATTATACACAACATCGTTTTCAGGCTCGTACGAGAATGGCTTACGGTTTGTAACGTCGGAAAACGCACTGTCCTCGGCAGCTTTGTATTTCTCATCACGCATCTTCTGTGCATTCATAATCCCTGCACTTTTTTCTATACCCGACAATACGTTATCCAACTCATCTTTGGAAGCGTACGCTGTACCGTCAATTATTTCTGTAGGATTGATTTTCACACCTCCAACAGACGGATTTTCACCATCCCATTGAACTATGCCGTTATATCCCTTAGAAGCAACATAATCACGAACTGCCACATTCTTTTGAGGGTCGAACTCTATCGCAACATTCATTCCTTCGCCGGAGATAAGCGTATTACCTATTTTTTCGGCCTTTTTCCCTATTCTGCGTATCTTCTCCATATCAATTCACCTCGCTTTCGTAGAGTGTCTGCAAATCAGAAATAAGTCGTTCCTTACCATCAAACTGCATATTTTTAAGTGCCACAATTGCACAGTCCTTGTTATCGGGATTAAATATTCCGCTTGACCATAGCTGCAGTATGGTATTATTTGCATTTTCACGTGAGTACGGATTTTCACGCTGTACAACCACATCTATATCAAACATAAGCTTTTTAAATGTAATCCGGCCCGACGAATAATCCGTTTTATACAACATAGAATTTGAAAATTTAGCAAACGACTTTTTCCCCATCGGATCGGATACTCTGTATACACGTTCCTCTGTAAAAAACTGACGCATAAGCTCTATTACCATATACACAATCCACTTAAAAGAGTCATACGAATCGCTCACAATAGCGCGAGAACGTTTTTCGCCCGCCTGACGCAGTGTTTCAATGGCAGATGCCGCAGTAACACCGCCTGCAGTACCGCCCTGCTGAAAATCCCTGTTTGCAAGCAGTTCCTTAAGTTCGTCCTTTTTGCACTCACGGTGCGACAGGAAATACTCATTTATTGTTTGATGATCTACGGCACGTATAGAGTCTGTATCGCCCTCATAATGAATAATGCTTTTACTTATATCGCAAAACTCATCTTCATTAATACCTCCGTTGCGTTTAGTGAGATATCTCGGTTTTGATGCACACATTATATTCTCGGTAATCGCATCATCAAGCTTGTTGATTTCAACCTGTGTAGATTTTCCTATATCAATCATACCGAATCCAAAAGGCGAGTGTTCGCAAGGATACAAAACATCAAACACCACAGGATAATGTCCGTGGGAATACAAACCATTCTCATAGCCCGGCATATCTTCGGTTGCCGCAATAACAACATCATCGCATATTTTCATCAAATGTACTGTGCCGTCTGGTTTTTTATAATAGCAGTCAAGGATATTTGTCCGTTCCTTAAGCGAATACGAATTTGATAGAGTTTCCACTTGAGCATCTCCGCAGAATAAGCGTGAAAATTCGGGGTATTCTTTTAACAGCAAATCATTCTCTATTGCCGCACTTATGAATACAAATCTGCTTTCCTCAATATCTGGTATATGCATATCTACGTATATGTCGAGTATGTCTATACTACGTATATCAATACTATCATTTGCCGAATCATAAAACACGCCATATACAGCAGTACCGTATTTGAGCTTGTTGCGCATATTTTCTTTGTATACGCTTTTAAAATCAGATATTTCAAGCTGTGCCTCAACAACCTTAGACAGCAAATCTGCAACAGCCGTACCTTCAGGTTCACGTTCAATGATGTTTGCATTAGGGTAGTTATCAATCGCATCTGCACGGCAGTTTTCTATAGCGGCAAATATCAACGGTGTGTCACACTGCATATTCGACTCAATTCCGCTGTATGTACGCTCATAGCTTCTGCGGTAGAACTCCTCATCGTCACGTATACGTTTAATGAGCGGTTCTCTGTCTGATTTATACTGTCGGTAAGCCGACAGTGCCTCTTCAATAAAAGATGCAGGTATCTTACCGTTATATTTATATTCTGACATATTCTAAGCTCCTTTCCTAAGGATTTTTATAATTCTGCCAATGCTGCCTTTCCTGGCTTGAGCATTGATGCCTCGGTAATATCAGCAATTTTCATTTCGAGGTCACGGCTCTGTGCGATAATCTCCGCAACATTACGTGGCACCTCTACAGGTCTGTCGTACATTATCTGATACATCTCACCGTTTACCGACACCACCGTTTCCGTATCACCCACCACGTTTCTCGGTTTCGGGATAATTATAAGTACCTTTTCGTTTTCTTTTTTTGTTTTAGTTTTGTTTGCCATTTTATTATTTCCTTTCATTGTAATCGGGAGGGGCTGTTGCATTTAGCGCAGACCGTTCAAAGGCTTAAAATGGCATCAAATCAATGCCTGTTAAATTTCATATAATAAATTAACGTTGAAATCCGCAAAAAAATGCGGATTTCTTGTATTTAATGCCTTTGAACTATCCGCAAAACTCACCCTCGGAGTACCAACGTACGCCGTCGGGCAAGGCGAAATGCGTATAAATCCGCATTTCACTTCGTTTTGCGAATTCTGCATCTAAATTCATTCAGCCCCAAAAGAAGCTGCCGCTAACGCAACAAACCCACCAATATTTTAATTTACGCTAAATTAGCGAGAGACTCAATTCTTAGCATCTTAGTCTGCTCAAGAATTTTGAAAAATCTGTAGCTCTTCCAGCCAACTGTTCCACGCTGATTAAGTGGATCGGATGTACCGGCTGAACCAAGGCTTTTATTTATAATTTCCGCAGTCTTATCGCCTGCCGTACCAAACGCATTCTTACCAATTATAACGGTAGAATATACAGGCTTTCCGTTAAGACCTCCCTCACCGGGATAGATTTTCATATCGCTGACTACCATTTTGCCCGTCAAATTCTCTGACATTGTAAGGTAAGCTTCACCATTTTCGCCGGCTACAGCGGAAGCTATTGTGTACTTTCTGTTATCAATCCATACAGGCTTATTTGAAATAGCCGAAGCATCGGAAGTTTCAAGCGTTTCGGCAATATATATTTTATTGCCGTCAACCTTTGCAACACTAAGCTCATCATACTTATCGGCAAACGGCTCGCCTCTGAACACATACGCATCAGGGTCCTCAATAAATCTTACTCCGAAAAGTCTGCCT
Source organism: Clostridiales bacterium (assembly GCA_029226065.1). Lineage (GTDB taxonomy): Bacteria > Bacillota > Clostridia > UBA1381 > UBA1381 > Ornithomonoglobus. The sequence continues at coordinate 6,253 of JAQXXM010000057.1, read as the reverse complement.
ATCTCACCATCGTAGAGCTGCTTAGTATCTCTGTATGTATGAGGCTGACGCCATTCCTCATCATTGTAGATGTTATACACAACATCGGGATGGATGAACGCAATATAATCAGTACCGTCTGCGGGCTGTACCTTATTTCTCTTAAGGCTTGTAACGGCACGACGTACATCCTTAACCGTCAGAACATCTGTAAGCTCTGAACGTGACTCTGCATCACCTGCGTAGAATACATTTAAGCCTGAAGCAAGCTCCATAGCATCAAGATGCTCAAATGTTTCAAGCTGGTTTTCTGTAAGCAGTTCTGCGTACTTCAACACCTCAGGTGACGGATCGTTTGCAAAGAAATCAAGCTGGTCGGTGTATGAAACATAGTTGCCAAACTGCTCAGGCTCACCCTTTACTCTTGTAATATTAATAGCCGCACCCTTTGGAGTTACGCCCTCTGTAAGAGGTGTTGTCGCCTTAGGCAGCGGTGACAGCTTGTCAAAAGCAACGGTCTTAGCCTTGCCCTTTGGTATATCCACTCTCTGACCGAACTTTGTGTACTTACGTCTTGTCTTGTTTGCTTCAAGTACGTATCTGTTCAGGATTGACTCCATAAGCGGAGACATTCTGTTGGATGTTGTTGTGTTTAGATTTAAGTTAACCATATTTTTCTTCTCCTTTTTAATTACGCATTTTTAATGTTATCGATATACTTTTTAAATTCATCGCTTGAAAGCTTTGCAGGGTTTAGTGATGCACCGCCAGTACCACGTCTTGCACTTCTTGCGTTTTGAAAAATCTCGTCACGTTTTTCAGGCTTTGGTGCACCACTTATCTCCTTGTATGCCTCAAACACTGTAGCTCCGTTTTTAAGAGCATCGGCAAACGCAGGATTTTTAATAGCCTCCTCAAGCGAAAAGTCAGGCACAAGCAGCTTTAGCTGTTCGGCGTCACGTTGCCACTGCTTTACGATATTCTCTGTTTCAGCATCATTTGAAGTATCGTTCATTTCGTAGTCCTCCTCTCTCATTTCTGGTTTGTTTGTTCTGTCTGCCTCTTTGGCAAACTCTTTCTTTTTAAACATCATTTCATCTCTCCTTTCTTGATGTTGAGCTAATTATATCACAATCCAACTCAAAAGTAGCGGACACATTTTGCCAAAAAGCGGACACTTTTCAAAATTGCAAATTATGTCCGCTACTTCTTTAAGTATTTGTGATAAAATATATAGCGAAAGGAGGAAAGCCAATGGCAAGAAAGAAAAAAGTCGCCACGCAGGACGAAGTATTGGAGTTTTTTACCGCAGTAATGCGGCGTGAGACGGATGACGGGAACGTAAAGCTTTCCGAGGCAATGAGCGCCGCAGACAAGCTTTATAAGCATTTTCGTGAGACATCTATGTCAGAGGATGACGGAAAAGAGACAGGTGTTGTACTTTTACCTATGTTACGGGATAATGTACAACAGGGAAAGAAGGGAGATTAATAGTATGAACATTACATTAAATGCACCGCCTGTACCGACAGGCGACAATAATCGTGACGTAGAAATGCTATACAGTTGGTGCTGTGGATTTTACAGTCAGCTTAAGCGAATACTGTATTCACTCGATACATCTAATATAGTTGAGCTTGATGCATCGCATCTTAACGGCATTCTGCCGCTTGACAATGCGACACTTGAAGGATCAAACGTAAAAATAAAAGGAGACAGCTTTTCCATTTCAACGCCTGACGGGGGGCAGTATCTGAAACTTGAAAACGGACAACTTACATTCTGTGGGACGGTTGTGAGCAATGAATAATATAGTGTGGAAGCCACAGCCTAAGCAGATAGAGTTTATGAGCCGTAATGAATATGAAGTGCTCTACGGCGGTGCCGCAGGCGGAGGTAAAAGTGATGCGATAATTGTCGAGGCACTTCGTCAGGTCGACAATCCGAACTACCGAGCTATTATATTCAGAAAGACGTATCCGCAGTGCCGTGAGCTTATAATTAAATCGTTAAGACTGTACCGCCGTGCATTCCCAAAGGCTAAATATAACGGCAGTGAACACGTCTGGACGTTTCCGAGCGGAGCAAAGATATATTTCGGGTCAATGCCAAACTCTACAAGCTACCTTGACTATCAGGGCTTGTCGTTTTCATATATAGCATTTGATGAGCTGACACATTTCACACTTGAAGAATATGAATATCTTATATCCCGAAACCGTGCCGACGGCGAGGGGCTAAGGGTGTATATCCGAGCTACCGCCAACCCTGGCGGTATCGGACACGGCTGGGTAAAGGAGCGGTTTATCACAGCATCAGAGCCTGGAGTACCTTATGAAGTAAAGGACAGTGCAACAGATAATGACGGAAATACAATAGAAGTATCACGTTCAAGAGTATTTATCCCATCATCAATATTTGATAACCCTGCACTGCTTGCAAATGACCCCAACTATCTTGGTAACCTTGCAATGCTCCCCGATGCAAAGAAGAAAGCACTGCTTTACGGTGACTGGGATAGCTATGAAGGACAGGTATTTACCGAATGGCGGAATAACCCCGAGGGATATAAGACACAGCTTGGAACGCACGTCATTGAACCGTTTAATATTCCAAGCAGTTGGAAGAGATACCGTACATTTGACTTTGGATACTCAAAGCCGTATGCGGTCCAGTGGTGGGCGGTTGATTATGAGGGTAGAGCATATCTCTATCGTCAGCTCTACGGCTGTACAGGCGAGCCAAACCGAGGCACAAAGGAACAACCGAAAGAAATTGCAAGAAAGATACGTGAAATCGAAAATGAGCTTGAGAACGGCAACTATATAACAGGCATTGCCGATCCGTCAATATGGGATGAAAGCCGAGGCAAAGACGGTACAGTTATACGAATGTTTGAAGAAGAGGGTGTATACTTTGAAAAGGGCAAGAATGACCGACTAAGCGGCAAGATGCAGTGTCATTATAGATTTTCATTTGATGAAGATAACCGCCCTATGGCATACATATTCAGTAACTGCAAGCATTTTATACGTACTATTCCTGCCCTTGTATATGATGACAAAAATGTCGAGGATGTCAATACATCACAGGAAGACCACGACTATGATGCAATGAGATATTTCTTTATGGCAAACCCACTTGCACCAAAAGAAAAGCCGGTGTATACACCAAAACAATTTAATCCACTTGAAAGATAGGAGTGATAACTATGCAAACGACAGTAACAGCAGGCACTACACCTGTAAAGAATAAAACCACCACAAAACCAGTATATAAGTCACCAAAAGCAGAGAGTGCAAAGGTTCAGCCGGGAACTATCCAGGCAAGCCCACAGGAGAAATCAGCAAATAATAATACACCTATAGTCCCGAAGTCAAATGTAACATTGCCTGAAGGAGTGCCGCAGGGCTATAAGCCAATACGTCAGACACTAAATGAAAGAAATATATCAAATGAACGTATCGGCTTTGACAATGACGGATATGTAACTATTGACGGTAACAAGGTTATAAAGCCTCAGTATAACATTGACGGCACAACGTATGCTGATGAAGCTACTATAAACCAACTAACACAGGATGCATATCAAAGGAACGGCACGCCACTTGTTGCTACACGTGACTATGCTACAAGTAAGGGCTACAGCGATATAGTCGACTGGGACGGAACAAATCCAACGATAGGCGGCGTTGCAACACCGGCAACATATATTACTGATAACGGAGTATCATATATCCCCCAGTCAGAGGCAGACAGACTTATTAATGATTATAAGCTGAAGAATGAAATAGACGGCAACAGAGCAGTAGTTGAAGATGTTGAAAAGAAATACGGCAGTGCAGAAGAGGCGGCACTTGATAAGATTATAAATAGAGACGCTTTTAAATACTCTCCTGAAAACGATGTCGTATTCAATTCTTATAAAAACCAATATCAAAGGAGTGCAGACGAGGCACTTAGAAAGATACTCAATGGAAATAACACATCAATAGAGGGAGCATCGGGAGCTGTTATGTCTGATGCAATGGCGGCACGTGACGCAGAGCTTGGAAAGATAAATGATGTAATACCTGAACTATACCAGGATGCATATAACAGATACATTCAAGAGGACAGCCTGAGGCGTAATGATTTAGATGCCGTAAGACTTCTTGCAAATGACTACTATAACCGCCGTTACGCCGCAAATAGAGACCAGATAAACGACACAAATGAAGCTATGGCAAGCGAACGACAAGAAAAGCAACGTATATTTGATAATGAAAGAACGTTGAAGCAACAGCAATTTGAGAATGATATATACACAAATCAAGAGAAACGTAACCAAGAGATGCATAATGTCGAGCTTGCAACACGTAATGAATCTCTTAAAAAGCTAATATTTGATGACGGTATATCAACAGCACTTGCAAGAGGCTTTTTCACAGAGTCAGACGAGGCGTGGTTCCCAGAGCTTAGCAGATATCGTAAGGGTGATGGTACTTATAGCCTGCATCCTGCACAAGCAGAGGCGGACTATAACAGAATAATCGGTCAGACGAATTACGATGTTCAGAACTATGCGATAAAGAACTATGGCTTCAGATAGGAGTGATTAAGTATGTATATAAATGACGTAATACGGCGTGTCAGAGACTTTAAGCCTAACGAATATCATAATTCGGAATTATATATATTCTGTGATGAGGTGTCCTCTATGCTTTCTATAGAGGACAGACCGTCATTCAAGGAGAGAATTATACCTATATCAAGTGACGGAACGCTTCTTCTCCCCGAAGGAGTTAAATTTGAAAACGTTGTAAATGTATTCTGTAACGGTGTCGAGTTGCGTAAAGAGGATATGCGTACATTTGGAAGAAGAACTGTCAAATTGACATCAAACTCTGCTCCTGCCGACACTGCTACAGTAGTATATATAGTACCATATTCACCGATTAGAATGCCTAAATATACAGGAAAGGTTATAATTGACAAAGAAAATGCAAAATTATATATTGACAGCTGCGATTTTGTAAATGGTGACAGCCTTGTATTAGAGGTGGATGGTGATATTGTACAAACCATACCGGTGTATGATATATTATATGATTATGATAAGACACGTTTTGAATTATCAACAACATCGTTTGCTCTTAAGGATATTCCAAAAAGTGAATATGCAAACGCAACGCTTACAAGAACAGTGACGGAAGAAACAGTTTGCGATGCTCCGTATGACAGTATGTATATTGACTATTTGATAGCCAAAATCTGCCTGTATCAGGGTGACAGCAGGGAATATAATCAGTATATGACGTCATTTAACAGTAAGCTTTCAGCATACCGTGAATGGCTTGTCGGGAAAATGCCTGCAAAGAAATACCGTTTAAAGAATTGGTGGTGATAATATGTATATAAACCAATACGATGACAGTCAGCCTGACTATTTCCGAATATATAATTTCGGTGGTATTAACCGCCTTAATAACAGCCACAGAACTGAATTTTCTGATATGTATAATATGTCCGCTGATGAATACCCTTGTGCCGCACCGAGGGGGAGACGCAAGAAAATAGCAGAGGCAAATTCATCTATAAATGTAGCCTGTGCCCCAGATGTAACTAATGTATCGGAAGTAACAGGAATAACGGGAGTATATGACGGTGGATTTTATTACAATGGTAACCTCAAATCAAAAAAATACAAGTTAAATCCCGAATGGAAATGGCAGATTGTCCAAAAGGGAAACGTCTATATAATCAATGGATATGACACGGTAAATAAGAAATCACTTATGTACTATTATAATATTGATACAGACGTTTTTGCCGAGGGCGGCAAGGTAATGAGAAATCTTATTGTAACTTGTGGTGATAATTATATCCAAACAGTATACAATGATGCATACGGCGTATATGATTACAGCTGTACAACTCCCGACGGAACAAAGATATCTAACAGTGATTTCTTTGAAGATTACAGCGAATATATAGGTACTGACACAAGCGGTTATCGAACAATGAGTTCAGAGAACAATATCTTCCAACAATATTTTAAAGTTGGAGACGAGATAACTATAGAAAACTTCCCAGGTACAGATAACGGCGGACAAGTCTGGAAATTATCATCAAGTATTATTCCACAACCCAATATAACAACAACACGTAATAATACAATTGATACTGATAATATGGCTACAACAGATGAATTAAAGGATACCGATATAGTTCGTGCCGTAATTACAAGATTTGCAATAAGTGCAGGAGCAAACCGAAAATATGCACACGAAGT
>JAQXXM010000056.1 GCA_029226065.1 Clostridiales bacterium | reverse complement strand
ACCATCTGCATTTTAAGTTACAGCCCTTGAAAAACACCGTTGTTCTGATTCCCGGACCATCAACATACGAATTTCTTTGTATATCAAATATTGTCGCTTTCATATCTTTCCCCTCTACAATGTTGCCGCATTATCTCCGCCATCTGCTACAACTGTATGTCCACATATAATTTCTCCATAATCACTCATAAGATAAAATGCAAGCTCTGCAATCTCGTCAGGGCGGATAAACCGTTCTATTGCGTGACGTTCGTATTTTTGATTAATGTCGTGTGCATAGCGTGCTATCATCGGAGTAAATGTTGCACCCGGTGCGATTCCGTTTATTATAATACCATTGTGTCCGTAACGTTTACCTAAAGAACGAGTCCATTTGATTATAGCTTCTTTCGATGCACCATAGCTACCAATAATATCCATACACGCCGCATTTGAAGCAATATTCAAAATATTCCCTCTTATGCCATTTTCAAGCATATAGTCTATTTCGTTACGCATCAAAAAGAATGCCGCCTTGAAGTTTATATCTGTTAATGCGTCCCATTCTTCTTCGGTGATATCCCACGGTTCATATCCTCTGCCTGTTAACTGACTCGTTCCCATCGCAGCCACATTTACAAATCCATTAAGACTGCCTAAAATCTCTGACGCTTCATCGAATAACGCAATATGCTCGTTTACATTTGTTATATCAAAAACCTCATAATATAAATTCTTGCTGTTTATTTCTTCCGCAGCGTTTTTCAGTTTTTCCTCATTTCTGCCTGTTATTAAAACTTTTGCACCGGCAGCACAAAAACGTTTTGCGATAGTCTTTCCAATGCCACTGCCACCACCAAAAACCAGTATCTTATCATTTCTTAGTTTCATTTTAGACCTCCATGCATTTCAGCATCCTTATTGGATTTTCACTTATAATTTTGTCCGCTGTTTCTCGGTCAAGCTTCGGTAATATGTATTTGAATACGTAGTCAAATCTTGTGTTACTTTTGATTTGCGGATTAGCTTCAAACCCATTGAAGAACAGTTCATCATGTGAAAGAATAATCTTGTCTTTGTAGCCGAAGTCACAAAGTGTTAAAATAACCCCAAGCTTTTTATTGATGTAATCCTCGTTTGTGTTATTATACAGCCGGTCAAGACCGATGTAGCAGCCAAGTTTTGCAAATTTTGTTATGTAATCAATATCCTCTGTATCGCTCAGATGACCTACGGTAATACATTCAGGTCTGACTCCATTTCGGAGCAGAATTTCAACTGCTGTCAGTCCGTTTTTGTTATTTGCGTTTGTGTGCAAAACAACCGGAAGTCCCAGTTTTTGATGAGCAAGTGCGGTCGCCTTTAATAATTTTTCGTTAAAACTACTGATTGTCTCGTTTTCAACTGCCGCTTTTATAATTCCTGCATTGTTTTTTTCAGCATCACAAACAATATATTCGGCGAGTGTTTCTTCGCTCATATTATACAAAACAGGCTCATCCGTATAGTAAAAACCCGTTGAACAGACAATGTGCACGCTGCTTTCTTTAGATATTTTCTTTAACAAATCAATATTTCTTCCTATGTTTACAGGGGTGCAGTCAATAAACAAATTCATCCCGTAGGCATCTTTTAACCTTTTGAGTTCAGCTACACTTTTACTTGCAAGCTTTTCCTTGTCAAGGTATTCTTTGCCTGCCATTTTAAACAGATATTCTGAAAAACAACAAATATGTTCGTGACAAAGACAAGCCTTTACTTCCGATTCATTTATTGTCCTCAAAACGGTATTGAAAAACCTGCTCACTTTGATTCCTCCTACAACGGCATTTTACCAAGTTCTTTTATTTTCTCTGCCCATTCTTGCGCAGATTCTGTTTCTTCATTATGTAAAGTTCTCAAAACCTCTTTAAGCTGGCTCAAATGTGCTTCGCAGCTTACAAAATTAAAATTACCTGAGGCGTTATATCTTTCTATGTGGTTGTTTGCAATGGTCACAGCGTCTGCATTTAGAGCCTTTAGAAAGCATATGTTTTCAGGGGCACAAATCAAATTTGGTCCGCTCTTTTTTATCGGCTTATGCTTTTCCTTATCAGCAAGCGGACATTCCAGATTAGGAATTACAAAATCCGCATATTTTGCGCAAGGTAAAACTTCAGTCAATATTTTTTCGGATTCATCAAAAGTCACATTATCTTTTCCTCTGAAATTTATATCTCCCGTCAACAATGACTTCATTTTATATCCTCCTTGTCACACTCTAAAAGCATCAGCAAGGTAAGCTCAAGAGCTTTGAGCATTCCGTCAATACTTATACATTCATCCGGCTGATGTGCACCACCGTGACCTTGTGGCAGATTTTTCGGCATTTTCCATTTGAGTGCAGTTCCGATTTCTGCAGCACAAGGTAGCTGCGAGGCATATGTACCGCCTGCATTGATATATGCTGAAATACTCTTCGTATCAGTGAAGCTTTTATATGCATCAAGGCAGGCGAGAAGATATTTATTATCCTCCGGCAAGCAAAAGGGAGTCCGCTGTTTTACAAATTCAACCTGCCAACCGTTTGTGGTGAAATAACCTGTTATTTTGTTTTTAACATCCTCTATATCTACGCCAATACCATAGCGCATATCAAAGCAAAGATTGAGTTTTCCATCAATAGTTTTGATGATTCCATTTGTACAGGTGAGCTTTCCAAAAACAGAATCTTCATTTTCTATCCCAAAAACTTCGCCATAATACTTTTCAAGAGTTTCTGCAACAAATTTAATTTGCTTTTTATCTTCTTTGCAAAGATCTTCGATTTCCAGGAGCTTTTTTGCTATTAAATAACCCGCGTTTACAGAACCTTCGGGTAACGCACCGTGTTTGGAAATTCCTTTTTCTGTAAAAGTCTGATTTTTATACTTTGCCGTAGCTTCTCCTAAGATTATGTTAAAAGCAGTTCCGCCTGAAAAGTAATCAATTTCCTTTAGTGAGCTCAAAGATTTTGCAACAAAATGTAAAATTCCTTTATCGCCTCTGTAAAGCGGAAAAGCAGTGTCACAAACAAGTGAGAAATCAGGAGCTTTATGTTTTTTTACATAGCTTGAAATATCCTCCATGCCCGATTCTTCATTTGCACCCGTAAAGCATACAAGTTGTGAATTAAATGGAATATCAAGT
>JAQXXM010000055.1 GCA_029226065.1 Clostridiales bacterium | reverse complement strand
AAAGGGAACAGGCAGTTCAAGAACAAGGTCGGCACCGTTATTGAGTGCAAACTGCGTACGTGTAAGCTTGTCCGTTATTGCAATTCCGCCACGCTGAATAAATGCGCCGCTCATAATTACAGCGACACATTCATTTGTTTTTGATTTTACAGTTTCAAGCAGATACTTGTGTCCGTTATGGAACGGATTAAATTCTGCCACTATTCCGACAGCCATAGCGAAAACCTTTCTTACTTACTAAATAAACTGAACAATCCACACGCAAATCGGTACGGTCACAAGTGAAAACAGCGTTGTTATAAATACAGACCGCGCCGCAAGCGACGAATCACCGTCATACATATTTGCAAATAAAACAGCGTTGTTTGCAACAGGCATTGCAAAAAGAATGAATGTGACGGTGAGGAGTGTTTCGTTAGTTATAATCATAGACAACGGAATCCAGAGTAATATCGGTATTACAAGCTGTTTTACAATTGTCCATGGGTATATCTTCCAATCGGAAAAGACCGATTTAATATCCATTTTTGCAAGAGTGCAGCCGATTATAAGCATTGCCGAGGGCGATGTAATCGAGCCTACGGATTTTATGGTTTCACATATCAGTGCAGGCGGCTTTACATTTATAAAGTAAAGTATAATTGAAAACAGTGCCGCAATTACACCGGGTGTAAGCAAAAGCTTAAAATCAAAACCTGCTTTTTGGGGCTTGTCCTTGTTCATAAGCCATACACCAAGCGTAAATATCGCAAGGTTAAACATAAGATTGTATATTGCCGCATAGAAAAGCCCGACAGGACCTGATAATGCTTCAATTACAGGAAAACCCATAAACCCGACATTTGAATATGCCGTCATAAATATGTACAGACCTGACGATGCACGTTTAATACGGAAAATCTTTACAAGTACAAGTCCTGCCAAAGGCAGTATTATAAAAAACATTACAAAAGCTATACATAGTGCAAGGAGAACGTCAAATGTACTTTGACGTTCCGTTATCTCCAATACGGACGAGAGCAGCATAGCGGGCATTGTTAGATTAATAACAAGCGAGCTGAACTTTTTTGAAAAACTCTCGTCAACGATTTTCAGCTTGAACACTAAGTATCCGAGTGCCATTATAATGAAAAGAATTGTCATTTGTGTTATTATTATATTGATATCCATTGTTTTTTAGTATTTCTCCATTTCATTTAAAGAGTCTATGACAATAGCAAAGCCATAGTATAAGTCAGGGCACCATTTACCGCCCAGATCCTCGACGTACTTGACAGTACCTGCCCATGACAGGGATTTTACGGACTTGTATCTGCCGTGAACCTCGCCTATAGGCTCAACACCTACGTATGCCGCCATGTGGTTAAAGTGGCCACGTACGCCGTCCTCACGTGTTTGGAAGGTTTCGTGGTCCTCTGTAGCATCGCCTACAGCACCGTATTTCTTTATACCTGCAAAGTTGTTCATCTCAGGCAGAACTCTGCCTCCGTAATTGCCAAACCCTGTTTCACGTGCTGACTGTGCGTAGAGCACTTCGGGACGTATCCCCATAAGCTCACCGTATTTCCAATAATACTGTGCCGCATCAATGAATAAATCCGAGGCATTGTTTGCCTTTGCCCATTCTATAGCCGAGTCCATTGATATTGTACTTTCGCCCATAATCGGTGTGTTAGTCTGCGGCACACCTAAATCAAGTCGTGTAAATGTAAGGTTTCCGTTCTTCTTTTCAAGAACTCTGTACAGCATAGCACATACCTCAACACGTTTGAGTGTGTCGGTGGGGCGGAGGAAGTAGTCATCACCTCTGTAATATGCACGCTCTACCGCAACAGAAAGCAAAGTCTTGTATTTTGCGGAAACCTTGTCTGCATCCTTGAAATTATCCGTCAAGATACGCAGATTACACAGCGATGACGGTTTAAGACCTGATGCAAGTACAAGAGTTGATGCGAACTCCTCTCTTGTTACTGCCTCGTTGGGGTAGAAGTTAAGCCCGGGTGCTGTCATACAGCCCTTTATGGATTGTGCGTATTCATAATACCATTCCTCGCCCTTTAAATCGCCAAATGTTACGTCACCATCAGGCTCAAGTTCAAATGCTTCAGTAAGCATTTTTGCCATTTCAGCACGAGTAAGCGTACCGCCAAGGTTAAGGTTGCCCTTATCATCGCCTGTCATTATTCCGTTTTTTTGACAGTATGAAACCTCTGTTTTTGCCCAGTCATAGCTTTCTTTTGCACAAGCCGTAACGGATAGTGTGGCAAAAGCAGACAGTGACAGTAAAAATGCAATTGTTCTTTTAAGCATAGACGTTCTCCTTTGGATATAAATATTATATGAATACTGCACCAGAGGTAAAATCTGATGCAGAAAGTATCATAATTCTAACTATACCATTATATGTAAATTTAAGATTTCTATTCAGGTTAAAGGCTGATTTTGAAGTTGAAGTCTACAGATTTGTCATTCATCTCGTATTTTTCAAGCAGACTTGTGCCACAGCTTGCCGAGCCGATACCTGAATTTTTGTAGTCTATACGTACAGTTATATTGCCCGATTTTCTAAGCTCATTTGTATGCATTGCACGTGTGAGCTCATCTGATGTATACTCTGATACACTAAACTCAAAATCCTTATCTGATGTGAATTTTAAGCTGTTTTCCATATCCACAAGCCTTGCACCAAAGTGGTTGCCATGCTCCTGCGGCATAATGTATGGAACATACTCTTTTTGAGCGTTACTCTTATACATACCGTAACGTGTATGATGATGCAAGTCGCAGTAACATTCCTCAGGACCCATTGCAAAGTAGCTAAACGTCGATGCGGATTTTGGCAGTGTAAATTCAAAGCCAAGACGGGGCAGAAATACTGCTTTTTCCTCGATTTCGCCTTTAAGGCTGACGTTTATTGAGCCGTCATTTAAGAACGTATATACTGCCGTATAATGCATAAACGGTTTGCGTGCTATACCTGAAAGACTGCCCTTTACTGTTATAGCATTACCCGAAGCCTCGCAATCGTAAACCTTTGTACATAGCAGATTATAATTCATACCGCTTGTATTATCATCGTTGATTAAGCCCCATTGAGTTTTTATGTGTCTGTCATTATCTGTAGGGGCACGCCATACGGAGATTTTTGCGGGTGCGGACATAAGTCCGTTTATATCCGATATCATACCTGTATGCGTATCAAAATGGTGTACAAATCCGTCACCCTTTATTGTTATGTCATTACCATCAGCCGTAAGTGTAACATTGTCGCCGTCATAGCTGTTATCCGACACAATGGGTACATCAAGCTTATGCTGTGTTATTGCAATTTCTTCGCCTAAAGCGGAGAGCAGACTGACATTGAAATAAGCGCCGTATTTACAGGATTTTGGCATCTTCAAATCAAAATCAAATGTTTCGCTCGATTTTGCAGGCGTAGCTATGCGGATAGTGTTTTCATCAATTGTAACACCGTCAGCCTCAACACTGCAGTAAACTGAAAATCTGCTTAGTGAAATAAAATCGTGCAGATTATGTATCGTGAATGTATCACCGTTAAAATCAGTCTTAAAGGGCTGATATACTGCCTTTGCCTCAAGTGAGCCTGCCTTTATGGATCTGTCGGGGAACACAAGTCCGTCACAGCAGAAATTACCGTCATGCGTTTTCTCGCCGAAGTCTCCGCCGTAAAGATACGTTCCGTCAGTACCCACAACAGTGTGGTCTGCCCATTCCCATATACAGCCGCCGATAAGGTTGGGGTATTTATTAATAACCTCCCAGTAATCGTGTATATCACCCGGTCCGTTACCCATAGCGTGTGAATATTCACACAGGAATACAGGGCGATCGGTGGGGTTTTTGCCACGCTCTTCCATTCCGTCAATGCCCAGATACATATAGCTTATTACATCCGAAGTGCCGCTTGGGAACACGCCTGTTTCCCATTCAATACAGCTTCCGCCCTCGTAATGGATAAGCCTTGAACTGTCACGGTCTTTAGTCCACTGATACATTTTCTCGTGATTTATGCCATGACCGCTTTCGTTGCCAAGCGACCACATAATAACAGATGGGTGGTTTTTGTCACGCTCTACCATTCTTATCATACGATCAAGGAAAGCGTTTTCCCATTCGGGCCTACGGCACAGCCAGTCCATACTGTCCATATCGTATTGATAGCCTGTCATTCTTGTTGCAAATCCGTGTATCTCTATATCCGTTTCATCTACAACATAGAAGCCCATCTCGTCACACAGCTCTAAAAAGAACGGAGTAGGGGGATAGTGTGATGTACGTATACAGTTTATGTTAAGCTTTTTCATAAGCTTTAATTCGTTACGTATATAATCGTCGGATATAGCGTAGCCGTCGGTTGGGTGTGTATCGTGGTGGTTTATACCCTTGAGTTTAACCGATACGCCGTTAATCAAAAGCTCAAGCTTATCTGAAATTTCGATTTTACGCATACCGACACGCTGTGGAATGTACTCATCTCCATGGTGTATAACAACAGTATAAAGATACGGCTCCTCTGCGTTCCACAAAACAGGCTTTGATAAATCGGCTATTCTGTTGGTTGCGTCATATATCGTAATTTCGCCCTCACCTTTATATGTTATAGATTTATCATCAGCGTATATCTCGATATCTTTTAAATGGTCTGTATCACGTGAGAGCAGATACACATCACGAAAAATTCCCGAAAGACGGAAAAAGTCCTGGTCCTCAAGATAACTACCTGCACACCACTTGCGTACTTTGGCGGTTATGGTATTTGTTCCCTCGCATACGTACTTTGTAAGCTCAAATTCAGCAGGAAGATGCGAGCCTGAGCTAATACCTACAAACTTGTCGTTTATATATAATTCAATATGTGACGATACACCCTCAAATACTATATATGTACGTCTTTTAGTCCATTGGCTGTCAAGCTCAAATGTACGTGTATAAACACCCATTGGGTTATCGTCGGGTACGTAGGGTGGATCGACAGGGTGGGGATAGTTGACGTTAGTATACATAGGCTTTGAGTAGCCTTGAAGCTGCCACACACCCGGAACTTTTATTGTGCCTTTTTGGCAGTTTTTTGTACCTTCATCACATTCGCCACGCTCATAGTATGTAAAATCCCATGTACCGTTAAGGAGACGGTAGTATTTTGAATTTTCACGGTTACCCGATAATGCGTCAGCCTCTGTAGCGTATGGAATATAATACGCTCTCGGTGCTTCTCGGTTTATCTGAATTTTACTTAAATCTTCATAGAATTTCATAATTATGACCATTAACTCCTTTCACAAAACCCGTTTGGGAAAAGAGAAGCAAGCAGATTGTGTGCCCGCACGAACGCCGTGTACTCAATGTACATAAGCGAGTGCGGACGTGCGAGATGCGCCGCTTATCTTTTTCCAAACTTTAAAATCAACCGTAAATTGCTTTCACCTTCAATATTGCAATTGCGGTTTTTGCGTCCGTTATCTCGTTATTCAGTACCATTTCATACAGATTATCAAGAGGATATTTCTCCACCGACAAAAACTCGCCCTCGTCAAGCTCCTGACCGCAAAATTCCAACTCGTCTGCAAGATACAGATATATTTTCTCACTGCAATATGCAGGTGTGGGCAAGAGTTCACCTAAAGACCTTAATGCTTTTGTAGTATAGCCTGTCTCCTCCCTTAACTCACGCATACCTGCATCGTATGGGTTTTCGCCTTTTTCAAGCTTACCTGCCGGAATTTCAAGTGTAACGGTATCAGCACCAAATCGGTACTGACGTACCATAAACACTTCCTTTTTATCATCTATTGCAATAATCCCGACACCGCCGTTATGTATAACCGCCTCACGAACAGTCGTATGTCCGTCAGGGAGTGTTACTGTATGCTTTTTTACGTCAAATACCTTGCCTGAATAAATATCGGCGGTACTTGTTACTGTTTCTGTAAAGTCCATAATAACCCTCCGTTTTTTTCAAAGGCTTATAGTTATGCTGTTTCCCGTAGGCTCGTACTTTCTGTATGTTATGCCTACCATATCAAACATTTTCTTCGCCGCAGTATCCGAGTCCGTTCCCGAATATTTATCGGATAAATATACAATTTCGGATATTCCGCTTTGTATTATTGCCTTTGCACACTCGTTACAGGGGAAAAGGGTAGTGTAAATTATAGCTCCCTTTAAATCCTTGCCGCTGTTCAATATAGCATTAAATTCAGCATGGCATACGAACATATACTTCGTGTCAAGAGGTGCACCCTGACGTTTCCAGGGCATATCGGTATCTTTACAGCCTATGGGCATACCGTTGTAGCCGAGGGATAGAATTTTATTGTCGCTGTTTACTATGCACGCACCAACCTGCGTACTGTCGTCCTTTGAACGCATAGC
>JAQXXM010000054.1 GCA_029226065.1 Clostridiales bacterium | reverse complement strand
TTTTTTGTGATAACATTTTAACACGTCACCTCTTAGATACGAAATTGCATTTATGGTGATTATAGCATATTTTTAGGTGAAAAGTCAATATAAATATCGAATATTATGTGATATAATAAACACGTCATAAGTTACCAAACCCTAATGGGTTTGTAATTGATGTGTACTTATGATATAATGTAAAAAATTCAGGAGGTTGAATATTGCAATATATGATGTTGACATCGGCAGCCTTGCTTTTGGCAATGGACTTTGCGATGAACAAAATATACCAAAAATTGAGAGGAACATCATCTAAGACGTCCTTGCTTTTCAATTCGGTTTTAGGGTTAGCAACAGCAATTATTTTTTTCATCGTTAATAAGTTCAAGCTATCCTTTGCGCCTTACTCTGCATTTACGGCTATGCTTATGAGCGCCTTGGTGATGACTTATAATATTATCGGTTTTCGTATTTTAAGGCAGGGTTCTATGGCGATTTACAGCCTATTTTTGATGACAGGCGGTATGGTATTGCCATATATATGGGGACTGGTGTTTTTGAATGAATCGTTTAGTGCTGTCAGAACCATAGGTCTTATCATAATCATAGTTGGAGTTTCCCTTTCAAATTTCAGCGGTGAAAAAATAAATTTAAAACAAATATGTATGTGCTTAGCAGTGTTTGTTTTAAACGGATTGGTCAGCATTATATCCAAAATGCATCAGATTGAAATAAATTATCAATGTGTAAGCACGATTGAGTTCGTTATACTGGGTGGAATATTTAAGTTTTTTATTGCCGGATTTCTGTTTTTAACTTTTAAAAACAGAGAGGGGCAGAGGTGTGAAAAAAATAACTTCTCAAAATCATTGATTGTAATTATTTTATCGGCTGTTATCGGCGGAACTGCGTATTTCTTACAACTTTACGGAGCAAAATCTCTGCCGGCAACTTTACTATATCCGTTTATCACAGGAGGAAGTATAGTTTTTTCCACATTAATAGGTGCAGTATTATTCAAAGAAAAGCTTTCCCGAAAGTTGATTATCAGTGTGGTGTTATGTTTTGCTGGAACAATTATGTTTATATAAGGAATGGAGGAAATTTTATGAACTTTTTAAAAAACAACAAAAGATTTTCATTCAAATTAAATGAAAAAAATGCATGGGATTTGGATTTCAAATGTGAAGCTATGGAGGAGGGGAACACTCTTACCACAGTGTATCAGTTTAAGAATGGAATTAAGGTTACAAATATTGCAAAAAAGTACGATAAATACGGGGCGTATGAATGGGTAAACTATTTTGAAAACACTTCTGATATGCCAAGTGAAATAATATCGGAGTTGTGGGACTGTGACTGTGCCATGCCTTTAGAGCATGAAGAAATCCGTAAGTGGGGAGCGTATTTTCCGGACATTAAAACCGCCACAAAAATATACGCACCAAGCGGTTCAACATGGGCTAAGAAAGAGTTTTACTCAGATATAGATAAAATTGAAAATAACGCAAGAATAAATCACATATATCCCGGGCAAAAGAAAAAATATTCTGCTTCGGGAGGTCGCTCGAGTGAACAAAACGCACCTTTTTTCAACATCTCAAAAAATGGAAAAGGATATATATTTGCCATCGGTTGGACAGGACAGTGGAATTGTGAAATAGACAGAAGCAGTGACAGTATAGCCTTTAAATCAAAGATTGAGGACACAAATTTCAAGCTTATGCCTGGTGAAAAGTTCCGTACATCATCAGTTGTTATTATGCCTTATGACGAAAACGACGAGGCACATAACAAATGGAGGAAGCTGGTAAAGGAGCATTTTTCTCTCGTTGGCAGTAACGGCAGAGATAAAACGGGTCCACTTTGTGCAGGTATATGGGGCGGAATGACTTCAGATGCTGTTTTAGAAAGAATAAAAGCAATAAAAGAGAACGATCTTCCATTTGAATATATCTGGATGGATGCAGGATGGTACGGAATTAACACAAAGCCGTCCCCTGATGAATTTGAGGGCGATTGGCCTAGGCATACCGGCGATTGGAGCATCAGTCCATTGATTCACCCCAACGGTCTTAAAGATGTGTCAAAGGCTACCCATGATGCAGGGATGAAATTACTTCTGTGGTTAGAGCCGGAGCGAGTTATAAGTACAACACCTGTTGCGGTGCAGCATCCTGAATATTTTCTGGCATCAGATGCGGAACAAGGAAACAATCGTCTCTTAAATTTAGGAAATCCCGATGCATGGGACTATTGCTTCAACACTATATCGGAACTTATAGCGGAGTTAGGAATCGACTGCTATAGGCAGGATTTTAATTTCTCGCCCTTATCGTATTGGCGCAAGAATGATGACTTTGACCGCCGCGGAATTACCGAGATAAAGCATATCAACGGAATGTACAAGCTTTGGGATGCACTTCTTGAAAAATTCCCAAATCTTATTATAGACAACTGTGCATCAGGCGGCAGAAGAATAGATATTGAAACTTTGCGACGCAGTATTCCGCTGTGGCGGAGTGATTATTATTGTCCTGCAAATTATGATGTAGAAGCATCACAGTGCCATAATCAGACATTTAATCTATGGATGCCGTATTCGGGTGCAGGTACGGGACACTCTTATGATGAGTATCGTGTAAGAAGTGCATATGCAGCTGCGTTGGCGGCAATGTATTCTTGGACGGAGAAGGAAACCTTCTGTGATACGGAGGAGCAGGTTGAATTTATAAAAAAATACACAAATGAATATCTCAAGGTTCGGCCGTATTTTTCCGAGGATTTCTATCCGCTTACCGATGTCTCAGATAAGCTTGATGTATGGTGTGCAATGCAGTTTAACCGTCCCTCATACGGAGATGGGATTATAGAGGTATTTCGTCGTGAACATTCACCATATGAAACAGCGGTATTTAAATTAAAAGGTATTGATAAGGAAAGTAATTATAGGTTTATGGATTTAGATGGCGGCGAGTTTATAATAAGCGGCTCTGAGATTATTGAGAAAGGACTTAAACTTACAGTTACGGAGCAACGAAAGGCGAAAATTTATTTATATCAAACGGTATAAATAAACCACGCTTCTTATAATAAAAAGATGTTCTCGATTTGCAGTTACTACAATCTTTTTATGAAAAGAGCTACTATAGCTCTGAGTACATCTATTTCGTACACGAGAGCTAAACAAAAATCCTATCGAAAGATGGGATTTTTTGTTTTGCATTATTTATTAATAAAGTTTTTTTACGAATAATAGATGAAATTAAACGATAGATACCTCTCTGCTGTTTTGTCTGATAAAGGGAGTATATATTTTTTTGAGATGACTTTTGGTTGCGTGTCCTTTTTATCTCGACTTTTATAATTTTATTTGCAATATATATAAATACACAAATAATAAATTGTATATGTTCACAAAAAATTCATAAATTGTTGACGAGTAACATAGAATATGGTATAATTTAGTCAGAAAATAAAGGAGGGTATTCAAAATGATAGGATACATTTTTAAAAGGGCAATTGACATTCTTAAAATGAAGCCATTTATGTTATGGGGAGTATCACTTCTCAATGGTATTATCGTTTTAGCAGTGAACATTACTGGCTCAGCACTGCCAATACTTACAATACCGATAGTTGCAACGCTTTCTGCAGGTATGGCATCGTTGTATCTTGATGGATACAATGGCAAAGAAGTAAATTCAAAGCAGTTATTCAGAGGATTTTCGAGAGAGTGTATTTCAAGGGTGCCGGCAGGTATGCTGTGGCATAAGCTGTGGTCTACGATATGGGCATTTGTTCCGGTTGTCGGAATAATCAAATCATACTCGTATGCATTTACGCCATACATATTACTTACCCAAAAAGACGTAAGCCCATTAGATGCACTTAAGCTGTCAATGAAACAGACGTATGGCTATAGGGGAAAGATGTTCCTTGCAGACCTTGCTATGGCAGGTTGCTTGATTTTAACGATACTTATATTTGCACTTATAATGTTAATCCCTATTATTGGAACATTAGTTGGATTTGTAGGAATTGTTGCAGCAATTATATTATATCCGTTATTCAGCGGACTTGTAAGAGCAGGTTTTTATGAGGAAGCAATATCAGGCAGATTTGTACAGCCTATATATAATTACAACAACTACAACAATGCTAATAACTTTAATAATAATGGTAGTGATATTAACAACGAATCCGTTCCGCCCCAGGAACCCGCAGTACCTCCTGTATCGGATAATTGGTTCTGTACACAGTGCGGAGCAAGCAACGAACAAACCTCAAACTTCTGTACTAAGTGCGGAAACCC
>JAQXXM010000053.1 GCA_029226065.1 Clostridiales bacterium | reverse complement strand
AAGGAGAAAATTGATAATGTATAATGTTTCAGTTCCAATCATAAACATAACAGCCGAAGAAATGGGGTTGGAAAAGCATCTGGAAATGCTTAAACGACTTGATGCCAAAAGAGTTTTTCTGGCAATTAACAGTTATTATCTGTCAAAGAAACGGCGAGAAAAGGAAATGACCGCACTCAAAAAGAATTGTGAGTTTTTCAAAAAGCATGGGTTTGAAGTCGGAGCATGGCTGTGGACATTTATGGTGAACGAAAAAAATGACTATGTTCATATGAAAGGTGCTTCAGGCAAAACATCCCCCAATCAAATCTGTCCCTCGGACAAAAGGTTCAGGAAATTTGCCGGGGAATACCTTGCCGATATTGCAGCCTGCGGAGTCGACTTAATCCAGTTTGATGATGATTTTCGTTACGGCACATTAGACATCGGAACGGGTTGTTTTTGTGAAAATCATATTGCTTATATGGAAAATATCCTCGGAGAAAAGCTTAATCCACAAGAACTGCCGCAGCTTATCCTCAAAGGCGAAGGCAATAAATACCGTTCTGCATGGCTGAAAGCAAAAAGACACTATTTTGAAGTGTTTGCAAAGGAAATGCGTGAGGCTGTAGACGCTGTAAATCCAAAGATTCGTCTTGGAAACTGCTCCTGCCTAACGGTATGGGACATCGACGGAATAGATTCAGCCTCCATAAGTAAAATACTTGCAGGCGACACAGAACCGTTTTTGCGGCTGATAGGTGCTCCTTACTGGGCTGTGTCTAAAGCCTGGGGAAACAGACTGCAAAACATCATTGAGCTTGAACGAATGGAAAGAAGCTGGTGCAGTGAAGGGATTGAAATATACTCCGAGGGAGACGTGTATCCCCGTCCGAGAACAAACTGCCCGGCAAGCTATCTGGAAATTTTTGATACAGCACTCCGTGCATCAGGCGAGCTTGACGGCATTTTAAAATATGGAGTTGATTATATATCAAATCCCGGATACGAAAACGGATATATAGAAAGACACGAAAAACACCGCAGTCTATACAGTGAAATAGACAAGCATTTCGGCGGCAAAAATGCTTGCGGTGTCAGAATATATGAACGTATGACGAAATTTGAGGATATGGTTTTGCCTGCTAATCTTGAGGGGGATTCTGCCGAAAACATATTCTTCTCCCATGCTTCAAAAATGATAGTTGACAACAGTATTCCGTCCGTATATGAAGGATTTGGTGTCTGCGGGATTGCTTTTGCGGAAAACGTAAAGGCAGTACCTGCCGAAGCATTTAAAAAGGGACTGATAATTGACATCAGAGCTGCTCAGCTTTTGCAGCAGGAGGGCATTGATACCGGTCTTTTATCTGTAGGAGAAAAATACTGCGCTCGTCGTGAATACTTTGACAGTTTCAGAGAAAACTATGCGCTCAGCAATGATGTATATGAAATAGAGGTCAACAAAGAGGCCAAGATACTAAGCCACTTCATTTCATTTGATGAACGAGATGACGAAAAGAGCCGGTCAATCGGTGCATACTACTACAAAAACAAGGAAGGACAGCAATTTTTGGTATTTGCTTTTGCGGCATACGAGCAGTCATGGGGAAATGATAATTTCTATCGCAGCTATGCCCGCTCAAGACAGCTTAAGGAAGCTATCGACCTATTCGGAGGCGAAAAACTTCCTGCATATTCCTATGGCAATCCCGATTTATATATCATTGCAAAAAAAGCCGGTAACTCCATGTCTGTGGGACTGTGGAATATTTTTCCGGATGAAATTTTTGAGCCGATTGTCGAGCTTGACCGGGAATATTCCGAGATAGAATTTATCAATTGCAGCGGACGGTTAGAGGGCAGCAGGGTATATCTTTCCGAAATGGTGCCGTACAGCTTTGCAGGCTTTGAAGTAAAGTAACAGAAGGAATGTAAATATGAATTATTTTTTCCTGTTTATAATAATATTGATACAGCTTTTTGAACGGATATTCGCAAAGCAATACAATATAAAAGCAAAAGCCCCGAATATAAACCTTTTTACCGCAGTCGGCTGTTTTTGCGCATTGCTGTTCTTTTTAATAAACAGTGGCGGAAGTATAAGCTTTCCCCGAGAGCTTATACCTTATTCGGCGGCATTTTCCATGGCTTTCGGAACGGCATCTGCTGCAATGATATTTGCCATTAAGACAGGGCCGTTATCCATAACAGCACTGATAACCTCATATTCCTTGCTGATACCCACCTTTTACGGAATTTTATTTTTGCACGACACCATACATCCGACATTGTACATAGGTCTTGCGGCATTGTTGATTTCACTCTATCTTATAAATAAAAATAAGGATGAGAGCATGAAATTCTCTCCGTCATGGATAATATATATCCTGCTCACCTTTATTGCCAACGGAATGTGCTCTACTATTCAGAAAATGCAGCAGGTACATTTTGGGGGCGCATATAAAAACGAATTTATGATTATTTCGCTTGCTGTTGTAACCATAGTACTGCTTGTACTTGGATTATCCAAAAAGGGAAATAAGCGTGAAATGCTTAAGCCGTGCATTAAATACGGAGCAGTCAAGGGACTGATAAACGGAATAATGAATTATCTGGTGATGGTAGTTTCCGCATCAATGCCTAATTCCGTTCTCTTTCCCAGTATCTCTGCCGGAGGAATTGTGCTGACCTTTATATGTGCGCTGACTATATATAAAGAAAAGCTTTCAAAAACTCAGACTGTCGGGTATATTCTTGGGATTGTGTCTGTGGTATTTCTAAATGTATGAAAATGAGGCTTTGTGTTTCTATTAATATGAAATTCTCTGATATAGTTGATAAATATGGAATTTGTCGAGATATTACTGGAGTAGGTCGTTGGGGCAATGGTGATGCCGAGCTTTTCTTTGAGAATATGGACGAGATTGAAAAGGTTATGGATATAATCACGCAATCATTTAACTCTCATATGGATTGAAGTATTACCAATATATAAATTAAACGATTACCTACAAATTAAACGATTACTAAAATAATAATGGTGCCGTTGAGAAATTAACTCTTTGACGGCACTATTTGCTTATTCATTAAGGATTTGTAAAAACCGTAAAATACCGCAATACTGCAATATTTGAGCGTTTTTGATAAAAAAGAAAAGACCAACTATTCTATCAAGATAGTCAGTCTTATTTGGTACAGCGAGTGATGTTAAATCCGAACCCAAGGAAGAATTTTCTATTTCCTCAAAAGTAATAGTTTCTGTGCCGTCCTTGTAGTTACAATCGATTATAATTTTGTCATCGAATAAGTAAACAGAGTTGAGAAAGCTGTTTATAAGCCACCGCCGTGTACCGAACGGTACGCACGGTGGTGTGAGAGGTCGGCTAATCAATTAATGGTTAGCCTCCTACTCGATTATTTGAAAATCCGTACACTTGTCAAAACACCGCTTTATAAATAGACTTTTAGTGGAGATTTGTGTAAATGCTTAAATTCAGTGATAACTTTTAAATGGTTTGTTTAAGGCAGAACTTTTGTTATTGTTTAAAGTTTCTTGAAAAAAGTCATTGTTCTTTATTTTGAGGATTTATATCTCTGTTCAAAAGCAGAAGGCGTAACACCAACATAATTTTTAAATTGACGACTGAAATAATAAACATCCTCATATCCGCATAAATTTGCAACCTGTGTTATCGAATAGCATT
>JAQXXM010000052.1 GCA_029226065.1 Clostridiales bacterium | reverse complement strand
TGCGTATCCGAATGTAAATACAAGAATAATGTATATCAGCAAGAACATTCCTCCGCCGTATTTTGCGACAAGGTACGGAAATCTCCACAAATTACCTAAACCTACCGCAGAACCTGCCGCCGCAAGTACAAAACCTATTCCGCTTGAAAAAGTATGCCTTTTCTTCTCCATAAATTTCTCCTCCGTTTTTATTTAGTATATTTCTTTTATTCTAACACATATTTAAGTCAATTGCAATACTTTTATTCAAAATTTGTTAACAAATTACCTCTGACAGTTTTGCGAACTCCTCAAGCGACAGTGTTTCACCGCGTCTCGTCGGAGCAATATCAACGCTCTCCATTATCTTTGTCAAATCTGATTTATTAATAGGAAAATTTGCCGCAAGACAGTTAAGAAGTGTCTTTCTGCGTTGTGAAAATGCCGCCTTTACTGTTCTGAAAAACATTTTTTCGTCTTTTACTTCCACAGCAGGTTTGTCACGAAATGCCATTTTTACAACGGCACTGTCAACCTTTGGCGGAGGTACAAATAATTCTGCACCCACATTGCATACAAGCTCCGGTTCTGTATAAAACTGGCACAAAACGGAAATTGCACCGTAATTTTTTGTCCCCGGCTGTGCCGTAATACGGTCTGCAACCTCCTTTTGTATCATAACAACAAGGTTTTTCAGCGGTAATCTGTTCTCAATTAATGACGTGATAATCGGTGTTGTTATATAATATGGAAGATTTGCCGCAACACTTACACGTTTATCACCAAATTCATTTTTTATAAGCTCGGCAATGTCGGTTTTTAACACGTCTTTATTTATTACTTTCACATTGTCATACTCTGACAGAGTATCACGAAGTATCGGAATTAGTCTGTCATCAATTTCAAGTGCCAAAACCTTTTCGGCACGTTTTGCAAGCTCGTTTGTAAGCACGCCAAAGCCAGGACCGATTTCAATTACTCCTTCATTTTCGATTTCTGCGGCATCAGCAATCTCTTCAAGTACCGATTGAGATGACAAGAAATTTTGTCCCAAGCCTTTCTTAAATACAAACCCGTATCTTGATGCTATTCTTTTTATTTCGGCAGGTGATATAAAATCCATACGTCCTCCTAAAATCCAAACGGCGGTAAGATTGCTATCTCCTTACCGTCTAAGTAAAATAATTCGCTTTCTCTGTCAAAACGCAAGACTACCCTTGTACTGCACAATGCCTGACGGAATTTCTCTCCGTGTCCGCCATATTTAGTATCACCTAAAAGCGGATATCCAATCCCTGAAAATTGAGCACGAATTTGATGTGTCCTGCCTGTGTGCAGTTCTATTTCCACTAAACTGCACCCGTCTTTACGTGATATTACTTTGTAATCAAGAGATGCATTTTTCCCCTCATCAGCTGTTTTTGTCATATATCCGTCACGTGATAATTTCCCCTCAATATGACCGCTGTCAGGAGGAGTCCCTTCAACTACCGCAGTGTAAAATTTACGTATCTGTCGGTTTTTGATGCTCTTATTGACCTCACGCAACGATACAGCGTTCTTTGCGGCAATAACAAGACCTGATGTGTTTCTGTCAAGACGATTACACAGAGCAGGGCTAAACGTCTGCTCGCAATCTGGCGAATACTCGCCATTATCGTAAAGATAGCTCTTTACCATATCCACCAAGCCCACGCCGTTGCCTTTGTCATCAGAATGTGAAAGCAGTCCTGACGGCTTGTTCACAATAAGAATATTTGAGTCTTCATAAACTACATCAAAATCAGGTTTTACATAATTAAAATGTGTGTTTCTTTCAAAAAACTCATCAGCAAAATATAGCATAAGAACGTCCCCCGCAGACACGAAGCACGCTCCATCTTTTATATGCTTTCCGTTAAGCCGTACGCATTTTTTTCGCAGACCCTTATACAGCATAGATTTCGGAAGTCTCGGCATCAATTTTAAAATGAATTTATCAAGCCTCTGACCTCCGTCATTTATGCCTACAGTAAACTCACGCATTTATCTTGCGATCATTGCGGCACCGATAATTCCTGCATCATTAAACAACTTTGCAGTTACTATCTTTGTCTTTGTCATATATTTATTATATCCGTTCTTTGAAACAAACTCTCTTATAGGATCAAGCAAATAGTCGCCCTCACGGCTTATTCCGCCGCCAATACATATCATTTCAGGCTGTAGGATATTCTCAAGATTAGTCAAGCCCTCTGCAACGTATACAGCGTACTGACTTACTACCTCCTGTGCCGCCTTATCACCGGCTTTCGCCGCATCAAATGAGGTTTTACCTGAAACTTTTCCCTCTTCTGCCGCAAACTTATGCATTAAGCTGTCAGGATTTTTTTTCATTGCCACCTTTGTCTGTCTTATAAGTGCCGTAACTGATGCATAAGCCTCCCAGCAACCCTTTCTGCCGCACGAACACTGTTCTCCGCCTGTTTTTATTACTATATGTCCGCCCTCGCCTGCCGCACCATTAAAGCCGTGAAGCATTTTGCCGTCTATTATAATTCCCGATCCTACGCCTGTGCCGAGAGTTATAAACAAGAAATCTTTTACGTCCTTTTCATATTCTACATACTCACCCATTGCGGCGCAGTTAGCATCGTTATCAACCGATACAGGCAAGCCTGTTAGTTTCCTAAGCTCGTCAGCAATCGGGAATTTCTCCATTTTCAGGTTGTTAGAGTATACTACAACGCCGTTATCAAAGTCAATTGAGCCGGGGCTTCCGATACCAATACCCTTAATATCTGATACTTCTATTCCGTAATCCTTTGCAAGCTTTTCTACGAGCATTGCCATATCCTTTACGATTTCAATTGCATCACGCTCGTTCATAGTCGGTGTTGATGCCTGCTTAAGTATCTTTCCGTCCTCTGATACAAGACCTGCGGCAATATTCGTTCCGCCTAAATCTATACCAATATACATTCTTTTTACCTCCAAAGATTTAATATAGTATAATAATATCATATTTGTTCAAAAAAAGCAATATATTTTATTCTTTTATTGACTTAAATTAATAAATATGATAAAATATGAGTAAATGTTAAAGGAGTTAAAGTTATGAACAATTCAATAATAAAGCTAACTGCACCTATAAAAGATTATTTGTGGGGCGGAAGAAAATTAATTACTGATTTTAACAAGACAACCGACAAAGAAAAGGCGGCTGAAAGCTGGGAACTTTCGACTCACCCTGACGGTGAAAGCATCGTTTGCGGCGGCGAGTTCGATGGTATGACACTGTCAGAATATATCAGAAACAATGGCGGTGACGAATGTATCGGCAGCCGTGCGGCAGAATTTGATTTCTTCCCGATACTTATAAAGTTGATTGATGCCAAAGATAACCTATCTATTCAGGTTCATCCAAATGATGAATATGCCCTGAGTGTTGAGGGAGAATACGGAAAAACGGAAATGTGGTACATTGTCGATTGTGAAGATGATGCATACCTTTATTATGGTGTAAACCGCAACGTAACAAAAGCAGAATTTGAAGAACGCATAAAAAACAACACACTTCTTGAAATTCTTAACAAGGTACCTGTTAAAAAAGGCGATGTATTCTTTATACCATCAGGAACAATTCACGCAATATGCTCGGGTATACTCATTTGCGAGGTACAACAAAATTCAAATACCACATACAGAGTATATGACTACGACAGACGTGGTGCTGACGGTAAACCGCGTGAGCTTCATATCCAAAAGGCAATTGATGTGTCACAGCTTACACCATCACCCGAGCAGAAAAAGGCAGATGATAATATTCTTGCAAGCTGTAATTATTTCACTGTTGCCAAAATTGAATGTAACGGTTGCAACGAATTTTCGGTTGATAAATCGTGTTTTAGGTCATTGACAGTTATTGACGGAAACGGTAAAATCACGCTGAATGGCAATATTACAGAAGTGTCTAAGGGTGATACCGTATTTATCCCTGCACAGGACGCAAAAGTAGATCTTTCAGGTGATTTTGAGGGAATATTAGCATACGTATAAACCTCATTGCATACCTTATAATAAGAGGTGTGCAATATGAATTTTATTTGGAGCTTTATGATGATTATATCAATCATCACTGCAGTTATAACAGGACGTGTTGATGAAACGGTGAACGCAGTATTTGAAGGAGCGTCTACTGCTGTCTCTACGCTTATTTCCTTTGCAGGAGCAATGTGTTTCTGGACAGGTATTATGAAAATATCAGAAAAAAGCGGTGTATCTGATGTGATATGCCGTTTTATTTCACCTATCGTTACACGTCTGTTTCCGGGGAGTTCCGATGCGGCACAGAAATATATTTCAATGAATATTACAGCTAATATTCTCGGTATGGGTAATGCGGCAACGCCTATGGGTATGCTCGCCGCACAAACTCTTGATGCGGAAAACCCAACGCCTGAAAAACCGTCTGCCAATATGTGTATGCTTGTAGTTTTAAATACTACGTCATTTCAATTACTACCCACTACAATATTGGCTCTGCGAGCCGCCGCAGGCTCACAAAATCCTACGTCCATCATTCTGCCCGTATGGATTGTATCATCTGTTGCGGTGTGTGCAAGTGTTTTATCTGTAAAGCTGTTGAGTCGTTTTTTCACGATTAGCTTTTTTTACGATTTCTTTAAGTGTTTGCAAAAACGAGGCTGAATAGATTTAGATGCAGAATTTGCGAAACGAAGTAAAATGCGGATTTATACGCATTTTGCCTTGCCCGACGGCGTACGTGGGTACTCCGAGGGTGAGTTTCGCGGATAGTTCAAAGGCATTAAATGCAAGAAATCCGCAAAATTGCGGATTTCAACATCAATTTTATTCAATAACTCTTTACCAAACATTGATTTTATGGTATTTTAAGCCTTTGAACGATCTGCGCTAAATACATCAGCCCCTTAAGCTTTATTCGGTTTTCTTCGCCTCTGCCTCTGCCTTGTGGAACGATGCACAGTCAAACTCCTGTGTTGTTTCAGGCAAATCGAGTTTTATGCCAGTTTTTTCACTGTAGTCCTTAAGTGCAGCATGAATTGCCTGTTCAGCCAAAACCGAGCAATGCACCTTTGCCGGCGGAAGTCCGTCAAGTGCCTCCATAACAGCCTTATTTGTAAGCTTGAGTGCCTCCTCGATTGTCTTGCCCTTGACAAGCTCCGTTGCCATCGAGCTTGTTGCAATAGCCGCACCGCATCCGAACGTCTTAAAGCTTACATCCTCAATTATTCCATTTTCTATTTTCATATATATTTTCATTATGTCTCCGCAGACAGCGTTGCCAACTTCTCCGATAGCGTTCGCATCGTCAAGCTTGCCCACGTTTCTCGGATTTTCAAAATGGTCCATTACTTTCTCACTGTACATTTACTTTTCCTCCATATATTTTTTTGTAAATGATTCTATTCTTCCGTCCTCAAATGCCTCATACATCGGTGACATTGCACGCAAGCCGCTGATTATCTTAGGCATTGTTTCAAGAACATAGTCAATTTCTTCCTCTGTTGTATCCTCGCCTACGCTAAATCGTATAGAACCATGTGCAATTTCATGCGGTACGCCGATTGCCAACAACACGTGCGACGGATCAAGTGAGCCTGAAGCACAGGCACTGCCGCTTGATGCACATATACCCTTCATATTAAGACGCATAAGTATTGCTTCACCCTCAACAAATTCGTATGAGAAATTCACATTGTTACATAAACGTCTATCGTCTTCAGGGCCGTTAAGCTTTATATAATCAATTCTTTCACGAAGTCCGTTTATGAGTCTGTCACGCATTGACTTCATATTTGCCATATTTTTATCAATATTTGATACTGCAATGTCAAGCGCCTTTGCAAGTCCTGCAATGCCTGCAAGGTTTTCCGTTGCCGCACGCTTGCCTCGCTCCTGACCGCCTCCGTGAATGAGGTTATCTATTCTTGTTCCGTTTTTGATGTACAACACTCCCACGCCCTTAGGACCATGGAATTTATGACCGCTTATCGAAAGCATATCAACATCAAGCTCTGACACATTAATCGGAATATGTCCGATTGCCTGTACAGCATCTGTATGGAACGCAATCTTATGTTTTCTTGCAACCTTTGCAATATCAGCTATAGGCTCAATCGTACCTATCTCATTATTTGCAGTCATAACCGATATAAGGATTGTTTCATCAGTTATTGCAGCCTCAACATCCTCTGCTGTAACGATACCCTCATCATCAACATCAAGGTAAGTAACAGAAAATCCGTGTTTTTCCAAAAATTCGCACGCACCAAGTATAGCGTGATGCTCTATCTTTGTGGTGATTATGTGGTTTCCTTTGCGCTTATTTGCAAATGCATAGCCTTTAATTGCCCAGTTATCCGCCTCACAGCCCGATGCTGTAAAGTATACTTCATTTGCATTTTTTGCGCCTATGTTCTTCGCAACGCTTTCTCTGAGCTTTATAAGCTCTCCTTCGGCCCTCTGACCTACTTCATAGAATACAGACGATGCGTTACCCCATATATCTGTAAGATACGGCATCATAGCATCAACAACCTCAGGCTTAATACTGGTCGTTGCGTTATTATCTAAATATACCGTTTTCATCTTATCATTCCTTTCTTTGTTACGATTTGTTTCTAATCGTACAAGTCTATTTTACTCCAAACTGCACTTATTGTCAATAGTTTTTTACTGCAATTGACATATTTTTCATATATTGCTCAAGTATCGAATTTTAAGAAGATTTTATTGTTTATATTGCTTAATTACCGCTTTTTTATACCGAAGAATGACAAATTTTATTATCAAATCTTCAACTCTTGACAACATTTTACTGTTATGGTATAATTGGTCGGAAAAATATATAAAAGTTGGTGAGTTGAATGTTAACAATAATTATTATCTATTTAGCACTTCTTATGGGCATAGGTATATACGATATGTTCAGGGTGAAAAACTTTGATGATTTTGTAACGGCAGGAAAAAAACAAACATTTATACCTGTTTTTATGTCGCTTTTGGCAACGATGCTCGGCGCATCTGCAACTATCGGTACAGCTGACAGAGTTACACAGATTGGATTTCCTGCTTTTTGGTGGCTTGCATCGGGTGCAGTAGGGCTTGTTTTGCAAGGTGTATTTCTATCAAAGAAAATCCGAAGCCTTAACGCAAAAACTCTCCCTGATGCCGCACAAATACTTGTCGGCAAAGGTGCGAGAACGCTCTTCGCAGTAATTATCACAATCTCATGGATAGGAATTATTGCGGCACAATTTGTATCAATTTCAAGAATTATATCAGTTATGCTTCCATCAGTTGAGCTGAAACTGCTTCTTACAGCTATTGCAATACTTATAATTTTATACACGTTTTTCGGAGGTCAGATATCGGTTGTAAAAACAGATATTGTTCAGGCACTTGTAATTTTTATAGGAATTGTGGCAGCATTTATATATGTGTTTTTCCTTTCAGGCACTAACAACGCAGAAATAACAAATAATCTGCATCTTACAAATGCAGAGTTTGGCATTATGGATGTAATAAACATAATGTTTATTACAGGCGGTGCATATTTTCTCGGACCTGATATACTCTCACGTAATTTTATTTCCAAAGACGGAAAAACTGCAAGACGTGCCGCATTATTATCAGCCGTTACATTGGCAGTTTTCAGTGCTGTAATCACTCTCACTGCCATGTGGGCAAATACAAACGTTCAATTAAACGGCGAAAATCCATTAATACATATAATGAATAACTGCGTTCCCTACCCGATTGCAGTCCTGCTTTGTCTTGCACTTATATCATCTCTGCTCTCATCAGCAGACACTTGTCTTGTTAATGCCGCATCTATTATTGAAAATGATATACTAAAACGAAACAGTATAAAAGAAACACGTATATTTATATGTGCACTCGGACTGATAGCACTTGTAATCGCTATATTCAAATCAGGAATAATTGAACTTCTCACCTACGCATATTCCATTTATGTGCCGGGAATAGTATTTCCTCTGTTCTTTGCAATATGCTTTTATAAAAAACGTACACTTAATAAGATATTATGGTATACGGCTGTTATTGTCGGCGGTTTTATAGGCTTTTTATATTCTGCACTTGGAATAGGCTCGTCGTTTCTGCCCCTTATCGGCATGGGAATATCATTTATAATAAGCGGTCTGTCTGTACTATTTGGTAATAAGCTTGAGGCGTAAAAAAATATTTTGTATTTTTTCAAAAAAAAGCTTGACATTTGTTAAAATATAGTGTATAATAACTTTTGTTGTTTGGCGGTATAGCTCAGTTGGCTAGAGCATGCGGTTCATACCCGCAGTGTCACTAGTTCGAATCTAGTTACCGCTACCAAAAGAAAACGACTTGCTTTAGGCAGGTCGTTTTTTTTAGGAATAAAATGCTTGTGAAGTTGCGAAATGCGTATAAATCCGCATTTCACTCCGTTTCGCAAATTCTGCATCTAAATCCATTCAACCGCACAAGGGGGTGCTGCTAAACGCAGCACCCCCTTTGCCATTTATTACAGCATCTTTGACAAGAATGCTTTTGTTCGTTCATTTTTGGGGTTATTGATAACCTCATCGGGTGTACCGTCCTCTAAGACTACACCCTCATTCATAAATATAATTCTGTCAGCAACACTTCTTGCAAACTCGATTTCGTGAGTTACTATTATCATAGTAATCTGCTTTTTGGCAAGGTCTTTTATAACCTTCAAAATCTCGTTTGTGATTTCAGGGTCAAGTGCCGATGTCGGTTCATCAAAAAACAATATTTTGGGATTTAACGCCAATGCACGAGCAATGGAAACTCGTTGCTGCTGTCCGCCCGACAATTCGCAGGGATAGCTGTTAAGCTTGTCGCTAAGCCCTACACGTGAAAGCAATATCGTTGCTTGCGAATTAATCTCGTCAAGTATTTGCTTCTTGTTCGACTTATAATCAGGCCGCTCTTTTGCCATAAGCCTCGGTGCTAAAGTCACGTTCTCTAACACGCTGTACTGTGGGAACAGATTGAACGACTGGAATACAAGTCCGAAATTCAACTGACGTTTACGCATTTCTGACGGAGATATTTTGCGTCTATCCGCAGCATCGAATATGCACTCACCGTCAACCCATATCTCGCCCTCTGTTGCCGTTTCAAGAAAGTTTATGCAACGGAGCAACGTTGTCTTACCGCTGCCTGACGAGCCTATTACGGCGATTATCTCGCTTTTTTCCATAGAAAAGCTTACACCCTTTAATACCTCGGTACTGCCAAAGCTTTTACAAATGTTTTTTACTTCTAATATAGCCATACTTTCCTCCGTCAATTATGATAATAATTAAGCTTCTTTTCAATATGACCAAACAGAAGCGTCAACAATCCGCACATTGCAAGGAAGAACAGACCTGTGGAGAACAACGGCCATATAAAGCCTGCTTTTGAGAAACGCTCAGCGCTCATTATAATCTCCGCAACTCCGATAATTCTTACAAGTGATGTGTCTTTTACAAGTGTAATTATTTCATTGCCCATCGGCGGTACAATACGCTTTATGACCTGAAACAGTACCACCTTTGAAAAAACCTGTCTTTTTGTAAGTCCCAATACCTGTCCCGCTTCATACTGTCCTTTTGGGATACTCTCTATGCCGCCTCGGTAAATCTCCGAAAAATATGCCGCATAATTTATGATAAACGCTATAAATGCCGCTGTCAGTCTTGACTTCATCGGTATCCCCAAAAGAAGCCCCGGTCCGTACAGAAACACAAACAATTGAAGCATAAGAGGTGTTCCTCGTATTATCCATACAAACAGTTTAGATATGTATGACAAGGGTTTGAACTTTGACATTGTACAAAAAGTAATCACCAAGCCCAAAGGTACAGCCGCTATAATTGTGCCGAAAAATATTAATAAGTTGTACTCAAATCCATCAATGAGTGCCAGCCATTTTTCCATTAGTGTTGCTCCTAAGTCTGATAATTATTTTGCAATAAGGAGTTCTGTTAAGCCATACTTTCCTGCAATCTTATTCAAAGTACCGTCATTTACAAGCTCTGTTATAATCTTGTTTACTTCCTCTGTTACGTTTGAACCCTTTCTGAACGCAATGCCGTACTCTTCTGACTCAAAATCCTTATCAATAATTATAAGGTCCTCATAGTCTGTACCCATACCTACCGAGCCGCCTGCCATTACGTAGTCAATAATTGCTACATCTGACGTACCTGCGGCAACGTCCATAAGCGCAGTTGCCTGCGATGGAACAGGTGTACATTCTGATTTAGCAAATGTTTCATCACTGTTCATAAGCTCCTCGCCTGCTGAGCCTGCCTCAGCTATTACAGTGGCACCCTCAATATTTTCTGCAAGCATTTCTGCATTTTCTTTCTTGACAACCATTACCTGTCTGTTCTCAAGATACGGTGTAGAAATTGACATATTTTCTTTTCTCTCGTCTGTGATAGTCATACCGTTCCAGATACAGTCGATTGACTTCGCATTTAGTTCGCTTTCCTTTGAATCCCAGTTAATCTCAACAAATTTAGCATCTACGCCAAGTTTTTCACAAACAGCCTCTGCAAACTCTGTTTCAAAGCCTGTCAAATCGCCACGGTCATCTGTGTAGTTTAGCGGTTTTATAACGGTATAGCCAATTATCATCTTACCGTTATCCTTTATGTAAGCCAAATCATCATCTGTAGTTTGTCCGCAACCTGCAACTGACAATGCAATAACAGATGCTGCTGCTAATGCTAAAAGTTTCTTTAATTTCATTTTAAATTCCTTCTTTCCTTTTATAAAATAGATACTTACATTTTACCATATACCATAGTGTTTTGTCAAGTTTTTAGACGAATTTATTACATGGGCTGTTGCATTTAGCGCAGACCGTTCAAAGGCTTAAAGTGGCATAAAATCAACGTCTATTAAATGTTTGCAAATAAATTAACGTTGAAATCCGCATCTTTTTGCGGATTTCTTGCGTTTAATGCCTTTGAACTATCCGCAAAACTCACCACTCGACGTACCAACGTACGCCGTCGGGCAAGGCAAAATGCAGACACATCCGCATTTTGCTTCGTTTCGCGAATTCTGCATCTAAATTCATTCAGCCCACCAGGGGGTGTTGCTAACGCAACACCCCCTATTTTTTGAACTTCAGTTCAGGCTGTTTTACGCTTACCTTCGTTCCCTCAAGCACAGAGGATGTTATAAATGTATTACCGCCTATAACTACATCCTTGCCGATTATTGTTTCACCGCCAAGTATGGTTGCACCAGAATATATAGTTACATTGTCCTCGATTGTCGGATGACGTTTGACATTTTTGAGCATCTGTCCGCCTCGTGTTGAAAGTGCGCCTAACGTCACTCCTTGATATATCTTCACATTATCGCCTATTATAGTCGTCTCGCCTATTACTATTCCCGTACCATGGTCTATAAAGAAATATTTGCCTATTTGAGCACCCGGATGTATATCAATACCTGTAAGAGAATGTGCGTGTTCTGTCATTATTCTCGGTATCAGAGGAACGTTAAGCACGTGCAGTTCATGAGCAATTCTGTATACCATTATTGCGTAAAATCCAGGATATGTTACAACGATTTCCTCTTTATTATATGCCGCAGGGTCGCCGTCAAATGCGGCAGATACATCTGTTTCTATATATTCTCGTATTTTCGGTATTTTTTTTAAGAACTCTACCGCTATTCTTTGTGATTCGCCCTGTATTTCACAAGCAGAAGAATCAGAATATATCGGATTGTATTTCAACGTAATACCTATTTCTTTTTTCAGGTTATACAATACGTCCTCAACAAGCATAGAAATAGTTGTCTTTACGGTATATGACTTATATGTGTCAGGCTTAAAAAATCCTGGGAAAATGATTTCCTGTAATTTCGCAAGAATATCTGTTATTACTTTTTTATCCGGTTGATTTGATATGTCGACCTTATCAATGAATTTCTTTTCGCTGTAATCTGCAAAAATCCCTTCCATAATGCTGTCGAGTTCTTTTTCAACTAATGACATTTTTTATTCCTCCATCCTACCTGCCGCTTTTTGTACCATTTTTCTGAATTTGTCACACACATTTTGCGGTGATATTATTTTTATATTATCGCCTAACATAAACACCCACGATAAAAATACGGGGCTGACTGCTACTTCTACGGTAACATTAAAGGTTTTTCCATCTGATTGAGGAGTGAATTTAACATCCGTACCAAACATATCTATTACAGCATTTGTTATCTTCTCTGAACAATTGAGTGTAACATTTGTCAACTCACCATCGTACATTCCAAAGAATTTTTTTGTGTACTGTGCCGTATCCTCGTCGTTAAACTTCGCTTTTCCCTCTCTTTTTTTATCAAGCTGTGATATGGCTATCATTCTGTCTACCCTGTAATGACGTATTTCCTTTTCCCTCATATCATAAGCAATGAGATAATAATTTTCGTTATTCCAGACAAGTGCCCAGGGACTCACTTCATATTCTCTGCCATCGTGACGGTATACACGATGCTTGTTCTTATCCCAATCAAAATACTTGAAGCTTATGCATGAATCGTCTGCGATTGCGTTATGTATGGCGTCAACATTATAGTATATGCTCTCATTCGATGCTTTTATACGATTTGCAACGTATACTTGTGCGTTAAGACGCTTGGCATTATGAATATTTGTTAGAGATTCAAGTTTTTTTATAAGCTCGGCTGATTTCTTTTTTGTAATAAACCTTGATGATGCAACCGCATCTGCGAGTGTACGCAGTTCCGCCGTCTCAAACTCACGTTGTGCAAGATAATACGAAAAACGTTTATCACGAACTTGCATAATTTCATATCCCAGTTCGCTTATTGCGGCTATGTCACGATAAATACTTTTTCGCTCTGCCGAAATACCGAGACCTGCTAAATAATCTATCAGCTCCGACACAGAAACTGTGTGTTCCTCATCGGTATATTTCTTAAAATATTCAATAAGGTAGTAAATTTTATACTTTTGTTTTTCAAATCTCGGCATATATAAGCCCTCCGTAAAGTCTATGCATATATTGCGATTTCAGCGTACAGTATACGCTTATGCGTATATTGTACCATAGCCACGATAGTGGCGTATAATGGTACAATACTGTCCATCTGCGGTTTTCGATGCGTATGCGAGAAAACATTAGCAGGGACATTGCGATTTCAGCGTACAATATACGCTTATGCGTATATTGTACCATAATTTGAACAGTTTTGCAATAATTTTAAAAAAAAATGTTAGAAGTCGATTTTTTGTGGTATAATATACATAGAGTATTTTTTTGTAAATACGTTTAAAATCAAGGAGGATACTGATATGTCAAAATATGATGGAACACAGACGCAAAAAAACTTAATGGCTGCTTTTGCAGGTGAATCAGAAGCACGCAATAAGTATACTTACTTTGCATCTAAGGCAAAAAAGGAAGGCTATGAGCAGATAGCTGCACTATTCCTTAAAACTGCCGATAACGAGAAAGAACACGCAAAAATGTGGTTCAAGGAAATGGAAGGTATAAACGATACAGCCACAAACCTTGAAGCTGCTGCATCAGGCGAAAACTACGAATGGACAGATATGTATGCAGGCTTTGCAAAAACAGCAGAAGAGGAAGGCTTTACAGAGCTTGCAGAAAAATTCCGTATGGTAGCTGAAATAGAAAGAAATCACGAAGAACGTTACAGAGCTTTATTAAAGAACATTGAAAACTGCGAAGTATTTAAAAAGAGTTCTGTTAAAATTTGGGAGTGCCGCAACTGCGGACATATAGTTGTCGGCGAGGCCGCACCTGAAATCTGCCCGACTTGTGCTCATCCGCAAGCATATTTTGAAATCAAGGCAGACAATTATTAATAGCAAGATGGGGCTGTTACGTTAGCAACAGCCCCATCTCTTACATTGCTTTATCTAAGCTTCATTTTTACATCTTTATTCCCGTTTCTTCAATTATCGCTTCACTATCCATCAATTTTGTTGTAACAGTGTTATACAGCTCGGCAAGACCTATTATTTTATCTATGGTTATTTCACGTTCTCCTCGTTCATACGCCGCAATCGTCCTTGCACTGACACCTATATGACGTGCCGCATCCTCTCTTGACAAATGACGGCTTGTACGAAATATATGCAATCTTTTCCCTAAGCATTTCATAAATAATTTGTTTTCTTCCTTTATCTCCATATCCATTCTCCTTGCATATCATTCCTTGGATTTATCAGCGTTTTTCCATTTTTGTATGTATTCTTCAAATTCCGAATTACTTATATTGTAAAGACGGATAAGTCTTAATACTGTTGTAATAGGCATTTCAGAACGCTCCTGTTCGTACCAGGATAATGCAAATCGTGAAATTCCTATCATTTCTGCTACATACTCCTGTGTCATAAACTTTTTAAAGCGTATATATTTGAAATCCTTCCCCAGCATTATTTAACTCCTCTTTTGTGTTTACATACGCATTTTATCACACCAAAACTTACCTTTCAAGGATTTTTTTAACAATCAAAAAACTTTGTTGAATTTTAATGTTTAAATTGCCGAAAAAGTCGAACTTTGTCAAATAATATGATTTATAAATATTAAATAAATAACGTCATATCCTTATAAATTGACATTTTTAATATTAATTACTATTATTTTATATGTATTTTTTCAAAAGTGGAAAGATTCTTTACATTTCCAGCAAATTGCCAACATTAGAATGGGGTTATAAAGAAATCGAACGGTCCTGCGGGGATGCGAAAAAATAGTGCAGAACGAACGAAAACCGCCGAATAGCAAGGCTATGAGGGTTATCCCGCCGTGTACGCGGGTACTCAAGGGTGCGGTGGAGTCCAAATCTATGATTTGGCAAACGACACCTATGCAAGGAGACTCCAAGAAAACGAGCGTATGCGATGTTTGATTGGATAGTCCCTACTGCTCGGTTTTCGTTCGTAGTTTGACGTCATATATAAAATAAAATCCGCAAAATTGCGGATTTTCTTCAAAACGATTGTTTTATCAATACTTTTCAGGGATTATATATATAACTTTGCCGTCAAACGGTCGGTGCTGTTTTTTCACATCCCCCTCTTTCTCTGTTATGAAATTTTCTTTAAATTCTTTCAGCCACAGCTAAAGCACAGTCGATATTTTCGCATATATTCTCATCACCGAGCTTTGATCTAAATCCTGATTTTTCCATAACCTTTAACGGCTGTTCATTAACGTGTGAAAGCAAAAGAGTTATACCTTTCTTCTTACAGGATGCGTAAACCTCCTCGAGTGACTCAAGCCCTGTTATATCCATAGCAGGAACATTTCTCATTCTCAAGATAAGCACTTTTTTATGCTTTTCCTCTATAAATGACAAATAATCGTTTGCTGTTGCAAAGAACATCGGTCCCGATATTTCATAAACCATTGTGTGCTTTGGTACGTTTTTAAGATCTGTATGCTCGGAAATTTCGTTCTCGTCAAGGTCCTCTTTATATATCCACGGCTTAACCTCGGCAGTATCTGCCATACGTTTCATAAACAGGAATACTGCCAATACCATACCTATCTCAATAGCAACTACCAAATCAAAGAATACCGTGAGAAGGAATGTTATAATTAGAACTGCTATATCGCTTTTCGGTGCAGTTTTAAGCATACGTACAAAGCCTTTTATTCCGCTCATATTATATGCGACCATAATCAATATTGCCGCAAGAGTTGTCATAGGTATCATTGACGCATACGGCATTAAGAACAGAAGAATAAGCAGTAAAACAACTGCATGGACAATACCCGCAATAGGTGTACGTCCGCCGTTCTTGACATTTGCCGCAGTACGTGCAATAGCACCCGTTGCAGGAATACCGCCGAATAATGATGACATTACATTACCCACACCCTGTCCTACAAGTTCTGCATTTGAACGGTGATGTCCGCCTATCATACCGTCTGCAACAACACACGATAAAAGCGACTCAACTGATGCCAGAATTGCAATTGTGAACGCAGGAGATATAAGTTTCTTAACGAGCCCGAATGAAATCTCGGGAACTGCAAAAGTAGGCAGCCCGGGCTTTATCGTATATAAGTCGCCTATAGTATCAACAGGCAGTTTGAAAACTGCAACAACGACTGTTGTTACCAGTATTGCAACAAGAGAGCCCGGTATTTTCTTCGACACCTTCGGCCAGAAAATTTGAATAAATAGAGCCAATGCACCTATACCGAGAGTCAGAGGTCTTAATGTGTGGAAGTTCTGACCGTATGCAATGGTTTTATCAATAAATTCAGACGGCACTGCCGCCATTTGAAGTCCGAAAAAATCTTTAAGCTGTCCTGTAAATATACCTACAGCGATGCCTAATGTGAAACCTACAGTAATTGTTTTAGGGATATATTTTATGAGATTTCCAAGCTTGAACAATCCCATAATTATCATTATAATGCCTGCCATAAGTGTCGCAACGGTCAATCCGTTAACACCATATTCAGCTATAATCCCGTAAATAATTATGACAAACGCCGCCGTAGGTCCGCCAATCTGAACACGGCTTCCGCCCAAAAACGAAATGAAAAATCCTGCAATTATACCTGTATAAAGACCTTGCTCAGGATTTACACCCGATGCAATCGCTAATGCAATAGACAGCGGCAATGCAATTATCGCAACAATAATTCCTGCAATAACGTCCTTAACAAACTGCTCTTTTGAGTAACTTTTCATTACACTGAAAAGCTTTGGCTTAATGTATTTCAAATGTTTCATTATATATACCCATCCTTTTTCTTTTGCGTCTTTTATAATTCTAACATACACATTAAGCTTTTTCAATCCGCATACTATACAAATATAATTTATAAATATACGATATGCGGGTATTTTTTACAAACCCTTTTATGAATACGTCCTTATAATCTCCTCAGCAACGCTCATTTTTGATATGCAACGGTCCATTGCCTGTTTTTCAATATACCTGTGAGCATCTGCCTCTGGCATTTTAAGCTGCTCTATCAAAATCCATTTTGCGCGGTTTATAACACGGATTTCTTTCATCTTATCCTCAAGCAGAAGTGTTTTCTTCTCAAAACGGCGTAACCTCTCTCTTGTACTTGCCATCCAGTCTAAAGCCTGGGAAAGCACCTGTCTTGAAGTGGGCTTTGGTAACGTATATACACCGTAAGGTGAAACCTTATCAAATACCGATGAGTAATATTCGTCTCTGACCAACAGAAGCACTACGGTATTTCTCTCTGCACACATATCAATGGCAAATCTGATACCATCCTCATCAGGGAGCGGAGAGTTTACTGCAATCATATCGTATTCCCGTTCTACAATCGCACGCTTTGCAGCACTCACGCTTTTTTCCACGTTGACCTTTGTATATCTGAAATCCGGGAACAATTCCTTAGCGGAGGTATTAAATTTTTCGGCAGCAGACA
The DNA here is from genome assembly GCA_029226065.1 of Clostridiales bacterium. Lineage (GTDB taxonomy): Bacteria > Bacillota > Clostridia > UBA1381 > UBA1381 > Ornithomonoglobus. Next base: position 1,310 of record JAQXXM010000052.1, on the reverse strand, counting down.
CTATAAGTACGCTGTATGCATGCTCTGTTCGATCCATTATAGCTACCCCCTGTTTTTATTATATTAGATTTATCTGCAGTATATGTTTATTATCGATTCAGGTAAATATTTTGCAACAAATTCGCTGTCGGATGCAATCTTTTTTGCCATCTCAAGAGTCTCAGGCAATTCCTGATACTGTTTTTGTACGCTTCTGTCAGCCTTAAAGAAGTTTACGTCTGCTGAAGGCGGCAAATCAAGCTTGTTCTCTATTCCGTAAAGTCCTGCATAAATAAGCAATGCGTATGCAAGATACGGATTTGTCATCGGATCAGGTGAACGCAGTTCAGCACGTCGATACTGTCCGCTTGCCGCCGGAATACGTATAAGCTGTGAACGGTTTTCAACCGACCATGAAATATACTTTGGTGCTTTTGAGTGTCCAAATCTTTCATAAGATGCCTCTACAGGATTTAAGAACACTGTAAAGTCCTTTATATATTTCATTATGCCTGCTAACATCTGCGGCAACAGAATATGGTTTTCATCGTTTTTAACCGACATATTTATATGCAGACCGTTACCCGGTTTTCCCGAAATCGGCTTGGGCGAAAAATCCGCATAAAGACCGCTTCTGCGTGCTATCGTCTTTACAACCGTCTGGAATGTCATAGCGTCATCAGCGGCACCAAGCGGCTTTGAATAACGGAAATCAATCTCGTTCTGACCGGGGCCCTGCTCATGATGAGAGCTTTCGGGCAATATCCCCATTTGTTCTAAATCAAGACAGATTTCACGGCGTACATTCTCGCCCCTGTCCTCAGGTGCCATATCCATATACCCTGCCTCATCATAAGGCACTTTTGTCGGATTGCCCTCCTCGTCAAGCTTGAATAAATAGAACTCAAGCTCCGAGCCAAAATAAAACTCTACACCTGCTTTTTTCGCATCAGCCACTGCTTTTTTAAGAATACTTCTCGTATCACATTCGTAAAGCTCTCCGTTTGGCTTTGTTATTGTGCAGAACATACGCACAACCCTGCCATGCTCCGGTCTCCAGGGAAGAACCGCAAGAGTTTCAGGATCAGGGCGTAAAAACAAATCCGAATACCTTTCATCGCTAAACCCTTCAATTGATGAAGCATCAAAAGTGATGCCATGCTCAAAAGCTCGTGGGAGCTCGCCAGGCATTATAGAAATATTTTTCTGTCTGCCGTAGACGTCGCAAAATGCAAGACGGATAAACTTAACGTCCTCCTCGTTCACATATTGTATAACCTCTTGTGCAGAATATTTCATTTCTCTACCCTCTTTCTTTAAATTAAAACTAA
>JAQXXM010000051.1 GCA_029226065.1 Clostridiales bacterium | reverse complement strand
TTTGAATCAAGAGAATCATTTACCGTACCCGTTATTGTAATTTTACTTTCTGTTGTTGATGAAATAATATCGTCAACTTTGAGCACCGGGGCTTTTATTTCTCCGACATACTTTATCGTTTTTGAAATGGTTTTTGATTTTCCATAACTGTTTACAGCTCTAAATACAAATGAATTATCGCCTTCGCTTAAAGTTACACTTTTGGAAAAATCTCCGCTATATTCGACAGAAACCTCTTGGTCGTTAATATATAGCTTCGCACCATCATTTTGTCCTTTTATTCTACCTTGAATAGATAAATTTTTTTGTTGAGTGACTTCAGGACAATTTGTAAATGTTATTTCAGGTGTACCAACATTAAAAATTACATTTTTTGTTTCTGTTGTTGTTTTTCCAGCGGAATTTGTTGCAACAATTGTAAATTCGTTGATACCTTCTTTTAATGTGTATGATGCACTCCAACTTAGTGTACCTGAATAATCTCTTGAGTTAATGCTTTCACCATTTATCGTTACTGCCACACCGTAATTAGAATCATATGCTGTTCCCCTTATGGTTATATTTTTACTTGTAACATTTGTTGGACAATCCGTTATTGTCAATGACGGTCCACCTACGGAAAAATTAACTGTTCTTATTTCAGTAACTGTTTTTCCTGCTGTACTTGTTGCAACAATTGTAAATTCGTTGATACCTTCTTTTAATGTGTATGATGCACTCCAACTTAGTGTACCTGAGTAATCTCTTGAGTTGATGCTTTCACCGTTTATTGTAACTGAGGTACCATAACTTTTATCATATACAGTTCCACGAATGGTAATATTTTTACTATTTGTTGTTGTAGGACAATCCGTTATACTTAAAACAGGTGCTCCAATTTCATATTTTGCTGTCAAATTCACGGTTTTCGTTTTACCTGCCCGTTTGCCTTCAACAGTAAAATCTTTGCTGCCTTCTTGTTCAAAGTTATAAACATAGTTACCTTCATATTCACCATAGTAATTACTGCTCATTTTTACAGATTCACCGTTTACAGTAACTGTTGTACCCTCTTCGGTAGTAATATTTATGGTAGCAGTTTTGCCATCTGAACTGTAAATAATATTTGCAGATAAGTCTAATTCAGCATTGATATTAGTAACAGCCTGCTTTGTAGCTCTGTTTAATAATACAACTGTTTCAGCTCTTGTTATGCCTTTTGTCGGCCCAAATGTTCCATCAGGATAACCACTTATCAAGCCTCTTTCACAAGCAATACTTACATACGCTAATATGTTAGGTGAAATGTTTCCGCCATCTCTAAAATTATATGCCGCATAATTGGGGTTATTTGTGTCTTTATCTGTGAAACCCATCATTCTAACCAATGCAACAGCAATATCTTCTCTTGTAGCATATTCTGTCGGATGGAATGAAGGAAGACCTCCAAACGGATTCGCATAGCCTGTTAAAAAATTCTTGCAAATTTCTACATAAGGATAAGACCAACGATTTTCGGCGACATCTGCAAATGCAGGTGTTGCAGGGGTTTCAAGTGGTTGCCTGAATGTTGAAACAAGCAATTTACAAAATTCCTCTCTTGTAACACCAGCTTCCGGTTTAAAGCTACCATCTGTATAACCATCTACAATACCTTGATTAGCAAAGTATTCAATTTGGTCTTTTGCCCAGTGATTTGCTGGAACGTCAATGAAGACTACTGTATTTCCGTCACCGATAATTTGGCTTACATTATCAGCAAATACCATACTTGGTGCACCAATGATCATCATTGTTGCGAGTAAGAGTGATAAGAGTTTTTTCATTTTAAAATCCTTCTTTCTTTTATAAAAATTTACTCCAATCTTTTATTTATAATTTTATTATACCAAAAAGTGTATTTCCCGTCAATGATTTAGACAAGATTTGTATTATATTTGTCAATTTGTATAAAAATTTTTTTGCATTATATGCAATTCTTTTGATTGCATCATGCTGTAAAAAAGCGGAGCGCTCAGTCTGAAACGCTCCACTTTACCAACACTATGAAGCATCGCCAAGCAACGCTCCTTTATGTGATTATAGATCTAAGAAATCTTTTCTGTATTCCAGTCCAAAAGCCTCTGCAACTTCGGCAAGTTCCTCGTCACGAATGGTGTTCACTCTGGGAAGGTGTGCAGTCAGCATATAAAGCTGTGCCGCTTTTTCGACAGTTTCGATAAGACCGAATGCCTCGTCTAAATCCTTGCCTGCGCCGTAAATACCGTGCATACCCCATACAACAAGTCTGTAGTCCTTCATCTTCTCGGCAGTTGCTACACCGATTTCGTTTGTACCGCAAACCATCCAGGGCAGTACGCCGATACCGTCGGGGAATACTACTATACACTCTGTACAAGTCTGCCATAAAGAATGTGTCAGCTTCTTCTCGTCAAGCTCGTGAACGAAGTTCATAGCAAGAGTGTTAGTGGGGTGTGAGTGCATTATAACCCTGTTCTCGGGGTTTGCCTCAAGCCTTGATATATGGCTCATAAGGTGTGCGGGCAGCTCTGATGTGAACTTACCGCCGTCCTTGTAACCCCAAAGTAGTTCTGCCGTTGTGCCGTCCTCTGCAATTCTTATGATACCTAAGTTTGTCTCGGGATCGTCTATGACATTTTTGAAATACTTGCCTGTTCCCGTTACAATAAATATCTTACCGATAAGGGGTGTAGCATCAAAGCCTGTGGGTATTGTGCGTATTACGTTGTTAAGGTCGAGATATTCTCCAACCTCTGTAGGGTTTAGCATATAGCTGATATTACCGCCGTTTCTTTCGTCCCAGCCGAGACGATACATATTAGCAGTTGTTTTCTTCATTTCTTCCACGAATGGAGCATTAAATATATCTTTCATTATCTGTTCACCAAAACCTTTTTTTCATATTCCTTAATAGGTGTTATGTAATCTGAAGCTACGCCGTCCTGTCTTAAGAATTCCTCCCAGACATCACCGAAAGGCATAGTTTTCATTTCTTCTTTAAGAACCATAAGTTCTGTCATATTGTTGCTGTCCTGCATAGCTTTCATTGTGTCGTTAGGCTGTAGGAGTGCAAAAAGCAACGCTTTCTGAACATTACGCATACCTGTTACCCATGCAGAAATTCTGTTTATTGACGCATCGAAATAGTCGGTTGCAATAAATACTCTGTCTAAAGCATCATTACGAACGATTTCCTGTGCCATTTCCCTTGTCTCATCGTCGAACAATACTACATGGTCGCTATCCCAACGTACACCACGTGTTATGTGAAGTGCAATCTTTTCGTTAAACAGAAGCATTGACGGGATTTTGTCCGATACAACCTCTGTTGGATGGTAGTGACCGTTATCCATAAGCGGAGTGATGCCTGACTGATTAACGTAGTTCATACAAAATTCTGCTGAGCCCACCGTATATGACTCAAGACCTATACCAAACACCTTTGACTCAAGCGTAACGTATACAAGGCTCTTGTCGTAGGGGATTGAAAGGATTTCATCAAGCGACTCTTTAAAACGCTTTCTCGGTGCGTATCTGTCAGCAGGTACGTCCTTGATACCGTCAGGAATCCATATATTCATTACACAGGGAACGCCTGTCTCTTTTGCAAAATGCTCTGATATTTCAAGACATCTCTTGCCGTGTTCAATCCAGAAACGGCGTACATCATCATCGGGAGATGAAAGTGTCAGGTTATCTTTAACCATTGGATGCGAGAAGAATGTGGGGTTAAAGTCAATTCCCATACCTCGCTCTTTTGCAAAATTAAGCCATTTGTCAAAATGCTCGGGACCTATAGCATCACGGTCGGCAAATTCACCGTCAAATATTGCATAGCATGCGTGAAGGTTAAGCTTTTTCTTGCCGGGGATAAGCTTCAATGCAACGTCAATGTCTGCCATAAGCTCCTCGGGGGTTGTTGCCTTACCGGGGTAGTTGCCTGTTGTCTGAATTCCGCCCGACAGACTGTCCTGTGAATCAAATCCGCAAACGTCATCACCCTGCCAACAGTGCATTGAAATCGGTACGTTTTTAAGTGTGTCAATTGCCTTTTGTGCATCTACACCGTATTCTTTGTAGCGTGACAGTGCATAATCAAATCTCTCCATAAACATAACTCCTTTTTTGTATTTTATTGTACTGTAATTCTAACACGGCAACGGATTAAAAACAAGAACACATTTTGACTAAAAAAGTGTCCTTATTTGCAAATCATTCAGGCGTGGAGTTTTTATACTTATAGGGCGACATATTAAATCGCTTTTTAAACAGCCTGTGAAAATAACTGACATTGTCATAGCCGACCTGATTTGCAATATCGGATATATTCATATCTGTATTTGTAAGCAGGAAACTTGCCTGCGACAGCCGCTTTTCCTGTACGATTTCAGTGTACGTTTTGCCTGTTTTGCGTTTTATCTCACGTGACAGCCAGCTAAAATCGTAATGCAGAGATGATGCAAGCTCTGTAAGCGAGCCGTCACGGTAGTTTTCGTCTGCATATTTAAGGACCTTCAAAATCGTCTGTTCCTCTTTATCATAAAGGACAAGTCTGTCAGTGTAGTCCATAAGCTGTAGGAATATAAGCCCCATGGTAAAGCTGTTTATCTTACGCTTGTTGGAAGTGCCTTTTATAAGTGTCCAGATGAGGTTTTCCACAAGATTTTGAATAGGAAGCACGTCTGCAACCTTAAAGTGCATATATGACGAATTACTGTTGTTGGATTTGAGGCTGTTTATAATAAAAGCACGCAACGGCGTTTCTTCGTCTTTAAGCATAACGAGTGAAACATCAAAAAACTCGGGCAGTATAATGAAATTCACAGCAATATCGTTTATGCCAGCAGGAAGTATTTCCTGATTTGCATTTTGACCGAGAAACAGCAGTTCTCCCTCTTTAAGAACTAATTTATTGCCGTTTACAATGTGCGTTGTTGTTCCGCTGCACATATAAATCACTTCTATAAAATTATGTGAGTGTTTAGGGAAGTGTACAAATCGTGTGTGAGGACGGACGGTTATAAGCTTTCCGGAACTAAGCAGTTTTTTACTGTTTATGGTACTGCTCCCTGCATCCATATAGATATCTGCATCAATATCGTGTCTGCCGTCTAATATTGCTTGCTCCTCTTTCGTAATCGGAGCAAGTATATCCATAAGCTCTTTGTTAATCATAACTATGTCCTCCTTTCACATTACTATAGCCTTAGTATATCATAATTAATGTAATTTGTAAAGCAAACATTGCATTAATTATATAAGCATGTAAAGTTTACATACATTTAACATACTTACGCTTTCGGAATTAACATAGAGTGTGTTACAATAGCGATGTACTCAAAAGAGAATAATTTTTAAAGGAGAATGATTATTATGAAAAAAATTATGAGTATTTTTGCAGCTGCTGCATTAATGGCAGCTATGGTAACGGGATGCGGCACAAACACAGACGTTCCAACAGACGGTGCGGCAGTATCCGAACAGGTAAGTGGAACAGTTGCGACAGACGGTTCGACATCAATGGAGAAAGTGATTGGATATTTAAGCGAAGCTTATATGGAAGAAAACAAGGATGTAAAAGTTACATACAATCCTACAGGCTCGGGAAGTGGTATCCAGGCGGTACAAGAGGGCAGATGTGACATCGGACTTTCAAGCCGTAACTTGAAAGACGAGGAAGCAAAAGACCTTGAAGGTACAGTTGTTGCAATTGACGGTATTGCAATTATTCTAAATCCTGAAAATCCGATTGCTGACCTCACAATTGATCAGATTGCACAGCTTTACAAGGGCGAAATAACAAACTGGAAAGAAATCGGCGGTAATGATGCACCTGTTGTATTAATCGGCAGAGAAGCCGCATCAGGCACAAGAGATGGTTTTGAATCTATCACAGGCACAGAAGATGCTTGTAAGTATTCACAGGAGCTTACATCAACAGGCGATGTGGTACAGACAGTAGCATCTAACCCTAACGCAATCGGCTATGCTTCACTTGCATCAGTTAAGGATACAGTAAAGGCAATTGATGTTGAGGGCGTAACACCTACAACAGAAACTATCCAGAACGGAACATATAAGGTACAGAGAAACTTTGTATTCGTAACGAAGAAGGACACAGAGCTGTCAGGTGCGGCAAAAGCATTCTTTGAATTCGCTACATCAAGTGCGGCAGACAAACTAATCGAAGAGGCAGGAGCAGTTCCTGTAGCAAGATAAGCTTGAAAGCTACGCTATATGAAAGGATTGTTATAAGATGAAGAAAACAGCACATTTTATGGAAAAATCAATGAATGTTGTATTTACCATTTGCGGATTTTTAGCTGTTGGCTTTGTCATTCTGATTACGGGGTTCCTGTGTGTATCAGGCACACCCGCCATTGGAAAAATCGGCATAATAGACTTCTTGTTTGGGACGGAGTGGGCATCTACTGCCTCCACTCCGTCTTACGGTATATTACCGTTTATACTTACATCTGTGTATGGTACATTCGGTGCAATTATAATCGGCGTACCTCTCGGTCTTATGTGTGCGATATTTGTTGCAAAAATGGCGAATGATAAAGTTTCAAAAGCGGTTCGCACAAGCGTAGATTTACTTTCGGGAATACCCTCCGTTGTTTACGGCTTGGTGGGTATGATAATTATTGTGCCGATGGTTCGTGAGGTTTTCAACTTGCCTGACGGAGCAAACTTGTTTTCGGCAATTATAGTTTTAACAATAATGATTTTGCCCTCTGTCATTTCCGTATCAGAAACGGCAATAAAGACAGTACCGAAAGAATATGAAGAAGCATCGCTTGCTCTTGGTGCAACAAAAACCGAAACTGTATTTAAGGTGGTTGTTCCTGCCGCAAAAAGCGGTATTATTACGTCTATCGTACTTGGTATCGGAAGAAGTATCGGCGAGGCTATGGCTGTTATGATGGTTGCGGGAAACGTTGCAAATATGCCGGGACTTTTCAAAAGTGTCCGTTTCCTTACGACAGCCGTTGCAAGCGAAATGTCATATTCATCAGGACTCCAAAGAGAGGCGCTGTTCTCTATTGCACTCGTACTGTTTGTATTTATACTGATTATAAATCTTGTATTAAATCTGATAGTGAAAAAGGATAAGGAGTAGGATTATGCAAGAGAAAATGTCATTAAACCGAAAAATTAAAAGTGCATTGTTAAATGTTTTAATGTATTTGTCAGCAGGAATTATATGTCTAATTCTGCTTGGTGTGATAGGATATATATTATACAGGGGCTTGCCTCATATTTCAGTGGATTTCTTAACATCAAAGCCAAGTCTTATCAGCGGTACAGTTGGTATACTTTCCAACATTTTAAACACTGTATATATTATATTAATTACGTTAATAATAGTGCTTCCGTTAGGCGTAGGAAGTGCAATATACTTAAACGAATACGCAACAAATAAAAAGCTCATTCGCATCATTGAGCTTGCAACCGAAACGCTGTCGGGAATACCGTCAATTATATACGGTCTTGTGGGTATGCTTATATTTGTTCAGTTCTGCTCGCTTGGAACGTCTATACTTGCAGGAAGTCTTACGCTCGTTATTATGACACTCCCTACAATAATGAGAACGACACAGGAAAGTCTTAAAACAGTGTCTGATGGCTATCGTGAAGGTTCTCTTGCTCTGGGTAGCGGAAAATGGTATATGATACGTACTGTTGTACTTCCCTCCGCTATTGACGGAATTGTTACGGGCTGTATTTTATCAATAGGACGAATTGTGGGCGAAAGTGCGGCACTGTTGTTTACTGCGGGTATGGCAAATGAAATTCTTGGTATTGTAGATGCGGTTACACCCGGAAATGCCGGCTCATCACTTACTGTCGCACTCTATATGTATGCTAAAGAACGAGGAGAGTTTGAAATAGCCTTTGCTATTGCGGCAATACTCCTGATTTTAACCTTTGTTATCAATATGAGCGCAAAGTGGGCGGCAACAACACTGAAGAAAAGAGGTACAAAACAGTGAATATACTAACAGCTGAAAATCTTAATTTGTGGTATGGAGAAAACCACGCATTAAAGGATATAAATATTGAACTTCCCGAAAAACAGATTACGGCGTTAATCGGTCCGTCGGGATGCGGTAAATCTACATTTTTAAAATGTCTTAACCGTATGAACGATTTAGTCGAAAATTGTCGGATTGAGGGCGATGTCAAGTTTTGCGGTACTGATATTTATAATGATATGGATGTCAGTATGTTAAGAAAAAAGATTGGAATGGTATTTCAAAAGCCAAATCCATTCCCTATGAGCATTTACGATAACATTGCGTATGGTCCACGTATTCATGGAATTAAGTCGAGAGTTAAGCTTGACGAAATTGTTGAGCGTTCGCTAAAGCAGGCGGCTATCTGGGACGAGTGCAAGGACAGACTTAAAAAGAGCGCACTCGGTATGAGCGGCGGACAGCAGCAAAGACTTTGCATAGCGAGAGCCTTGGCGGTAGAGCCACAAATCCTCTTAATGGATGAACCAACCTCAGCACTTGACCCTATCTCAACATCCAAAATTGAAGATTTGGCTATGGAATTAAAAGAAAAATATACAATAGTTATTGTAACACACAATATGCAGCAGGCGGCAAGAATAGCCGATAAAACAGCATTTTTCCTGCTTGGCGAAATAGTAGAATTTGATGACACTGAAAAAATGTTCTCCACACCTCGTGACAAGAGAACGGAAGACTATATCACAGGCAGATTTGGATAATATATATTTTAATCAATGCTGTCTTAAGTACGGCAGAAATGGAGACGAAATATGAGAAGTAAATTTGACGAACAGCTCAATAACTTAAATAACGAGCTTATAAAAATGGGAGCATTGTGCGAGGAGGCGATTTCAGGTGTAACAAAATTGCTTATCGACAATGACCAGAAAATGAAAGATAGTGTATTTGAAGCGGACAAGGAGATTGACCGCAAGGAGCGAGATATAGAAACGCTGTGTATGAGACTGTTATTACATCAACAGCCTATTGCATCAGACCTTCGTCTTGTATCATCTGCACTTAAAATGATTTCTGATATGGAGCGTATCGGTGATCAGGCATCAGATATTGCTGAAATGGCAGAATACGCAAATTGCAGTGGTTTACAGAGTGAAATTCATATTGCAGATATGGCAAGGGCAACAATAGAGATGGTGACAGACAGCATTGATTCGTTTGTAAAAAGAGACGTGGATATGGCACACAGCGTAATAAAGCACGACACTGTTGTTGACAATTTATTTGATGAAGTTAAGGGCGAGCTTATAAGTGCAATAGAGCAAAAGTCGGCAAATGCAGAAGCACTCTGCGACCTTTTGATGATTGCTAAATATTTTGAACGTATCGGCGACCACGCAGAAAACATTGCAGAATGGGTTATATATTCCATTACGGGACAACACGTCGAAAGCAAGATATGAAAGTATATATTGAATTTAAAGGCATTTTATGATAGAATATATACAAATCCCGTATGGAGGCGGCAGTAATGATTTATTTTGTAGAAGATGATGCGGATATAAGAAAGCTTGTGTGCTATGCACTTCGTAAAGAGGGCTACGATGTATGCGGTTTTGAGCTTCCGGCTGAATTTTGGCAGGAAATAAAAAAGGAAACGCCCGAGCTTATTTTGCTTGATATAATGCTCCCCGAGGAGGACGGACTTTCTATTCTTTCTAAACTAAAAGCGGACAAGGACCTGCAAAATATCCCTGTAATTATGATAACTGCAAAGGTGAGCGAATTTGACAAGGTGACGGGACTTGATATGGGAGCAGACGATTATATATCAAAGCCCTTTGGTATTACGGAAATGGTTTCTCGTGTCCGTGCGGTAATGAGAAGATACGAAAAAAACAAGCCTGATAAAGAGTATATTATAGGCAGTTTATACGTAAATCCTGCAAAACACATTGTTAAGGTGTGCGGTGAAGAAGTCAATTTGTCATTTAAAGAATATTCACTTCTTTTAGCGTTGCTTGAAGCAAACGGCAATGTGGTAACGAGAGATGACTTGTTTGCCCGTGTATGGGGCGGAAACTGTTATGAATCACGAACGCTTGATGTTCATATAAGAAAGCTTCGTGTAAAACTCAGCTCGGCAGGCGACTTGATACAGACAGTCAAGAATGTCGGCTACAAGATAGGAGGAAACATTGATGTTTAGTAAAATATTCCGTTCAAGCTTTCTAACCTCAATACTTGTTTTGTTAATGAGTTTCTTTATGGCTTTTGCTGTGTTATTTGACTATTTTGAAACACAGATATTTACGGAGCTTGAAAACGAGGCGGAGTACATTTCATACTCTGTTATGAACGAGGGAGTATCCTACATTGATAATTTTAACGGCGATGACAAAAGAATAACTTTAGTAGATGCGGACGGAAATGTACTTGCAGACACTTCTGCCAATGCAGAGGAGCTTGAAAATCACAGAGAGCGTAGCGAAATAAAAGATGCCAATGCAAAGGGTGTCGGAAAAAGCTCAAGATATTCCGACACACTAATGACAAAGACGTTGTATTACGCAAAAAAGCTTGATGACGGAACAATTCTTCGCGTATCGACAACACGCAATTCTGTAATTGTGATATTGCTCGGACTGCTTTATCCAACGATAATTATAATTGTTTTAGCTCTTATACTGTCGGCGATTTTGTCGAACAGAGTATCTAAAAACATCATTAAGCCAATTAATGAAATAGATTTGGAAAATCCGTCAGAAAACATTGTTTATGAGGAAATAACACCGCTCCTTAAAAAAATATCCGCACAAAACAAAACAATTGACCGCCAGCTAAAAGAGGCAAAGCAGCGGCAGGAGGAGTTTAAGCTTATAACGGAAAATATGAGCGAGGGACTGCTTGTAATAGATAAAAACGCAAATGTTCTTTCGTATAATGATGCGGCACTTCGCTTGCTCGAAATTACAGACGTAACAAACGGCAGTGTGCTTGCATTTAACAGGAGCAAAGGCTTCAGAGAGTCTGTCGAGGCGGCACTTACGGGCAAAAGATGCGAAAACGAAATTTCAATTGAAGATAATACATACAGCGTAATTGCAAATCCTGTTTATGTAAATGAAAAAATTATCGGTGCGGTAATAGTCATACTTGATATTACCGAGAACGTAAAGCGAGAGCAGTTAAGACGTGAATTTACATCTAATGTATCTCACGAACTGAAAACACCGCTTACATCTATTTCGGGTTTTGCGGAAATGATGATGCATGGCGGTACTCCCGAAGACACAGTTGTTGATTTTTCTGCAACAATTTACAATGCGGCACAAAGGCTTATAGCACTTGTCAACGACATAATGAAGATTTCCGAGCTTGACGAGGGGGCAGTACTGCCCGAACGTGAAAAGGTTGATATATACGGACTTTCAAAGGAAATCATAAAAAGACTTACCCCCGTTGCGGAAAAAAGAAATATCACCCTCAACCTTAT
>JAQXXM010000050.1 GCA_029226065.1 Clostridiales bacterium | reverse complement strand
AAGACGCTAAGGATCTCACAGCCGATACAACCGATATGGATGCAAAGATAGCATTTGCACAGCACTTATATGCAATTGAGCAGGCAGCTAAGGCAACAGAAGCACCGACACAAGAAACGGAGCCGCAAGAGACGCAGGCAGAGGCAGAATAATTATATAGGAGGACAATATAATGGATAATGAAAATCTGAATAACGAGGAAGAGCTTAATTCAGTTGAGACTGAAGGCACATCAGAAGAGGTTACAGAAATACCGTCTGAAGAAGTTGTTGAGGAAATTACAGAAGAGGCTGTAGAGGGTTCAGTAACTGAAGAAGAGTCGGAGAATACTCAATATACTGAAGTTAGTTCAATTGAGGAGCCTGTTAAACAATCATCAGGCAAGGTTCTTGCAATAGTAGGAGTAGTTGTTGCGTTAGTAGTTGTAGTTGTTGCCGGCTTATGGTACTTTGGTGTTATAAACCCATACGAAAAGGGCTACGTGGATGTATCCGGTAAAAACATTGCACAAGCAGCAGATGAAAGCGGATACACATTGAGCGAATACAAGAAGATGAACGGACTCCCGTTTGTTATGTCAAAATATACGAATGAGAACGCTGCAAGCAATAGCGTTAAGCTAAAGAATATAATCGAGCGTTCGGGAAACAGCTTAGATGATTTTAAAAAGCAGTACGGATGGGATGACAGTATTACTGAAGATACTACTGTAGGTGAAGCATTGGGCGCTACAAAGCTTTCAGTTCTTTTAGGTGCAGACTCTGCAGACGAGGAAACGGCAAAGCAGATACTTGAGCAGTTCAAAGAGTATTATGAATTTGATGAAAATGTTACTCTTGACACATTGTACAAGGATGTAAGAAACATAATGGATGAGAAGTCAAGACAAGCTCGTATAGAAGAAGAAAAGAAGCAGGAAGAAGACAAGCAGGATGAAAAGTCTGCGGACGATAAAGAGTCCAAAACCGATAAAAAAGAGGACAAGGCAGAATAACAATGGTTAAGGAGAATCCATAATGAGCGAAGAATTACTTGAAAAAGACGTATCGGAGATATCTGAGGTTACGGAAGAAGTAACTGCGGACACAGTCGATGATATGTCGGAGGAAAAGAAAAGACGTTCCTTGTGGGTAATTGTACCGATAATAGTTGCTTTAGTTGTAGGTATAGGAACTCTGGCTGTAATGGGCTTGCGGGCATTGGGTATTATAAATCCTTATGAACGTGACTATATCGACGTTACGGGCAGAACGGCAGCTCAGATAGCAAAAGATAAAAACTATAAATATGAAAAATTCCTGAAGGAATACGGCTTACCTGATGATATGCCTAAGAATACATCAGAGCGTGCAGTTTTTTATAACATACCTGTTAAGAAATATGTAGAAAAAACACCCGGCATAGAAAGCTTTGAACAGCTTAAAGAAAGTATGGGCTGGGATGACTCCATAACAGAGGATACAACTATGGGCGATGCCCTTGATGCTACGAAGTTGTCTTTCTATGTAGGTGACGAACAGCTCGAACGATTTAAGGCTCTTTACGAGCTGTCGGATGAGGTAACAGGCGATACTCTTTATGGAGACGTACGTAATATTGTCGATGCAAAGGAAAAAGAGTTCCATGATGCACAGGCGGCACAAACAGCGGTGCCCACAGAGGAAGTAACAGAACAGTGATATGAGGCTACGGCAGAACGCAGATTTTGCTGTAGCTTTTTATTGACATTACGTTTGAGCTATGGTAAAATTAGATGTATGGAATTAGTTTAGAAACAGGGTAAAACAGATGAAAAAAAGTGTATTTATAACAGGCTTGCGTGACGGAATACCTATTGCACTTGGGTATCTTGCAGTATCATTTTCGTTCGGTATTGCGGCTGTTGCGGCAGGTTTGTCGCCCATAGAGGCGCTTTTAATTTCTATGACAAACCTTACCTCGGCAGGTCAGTTTGCAGGGATAGGCATTATTACGGCGGGTGGCTCATATTTTGAGCTGGCGATATCACAGTTTATTATTAATCTACGTTATTCTTTGATGGGTATTTCACTGTCGCAAAGACTTGACAAATCATTTACAAGAGTTAAGCGGTCAGTTTTAGGTCATGCTCTGACAGATGAGATATTCGGCGTTGCTGTAAGCCGTACAAAGCCGGTAACGCCATGGTACTTTTTTGGACTTGCACTATTGCCGTACATAGGTTGGTCGGTAGGTACAGGCTTAGGTGCTGTTTTTGGCGAGCTTTTGGGTGAAACTCTGCGTGACGCACTGTCTGTTGCCATATATGGTATGTTTATTGCAATAATCATACCCGAAGCAAGGTCAAGTATTAAAATGACAGTAATTATTATGCTTGCGATTTTGATAAGCTGTATGATTTATTACATACCATTTTTTGATTTTATATCAGATGGTTTTGCGATAATTATCTGTGCCGTTATAGCATCAGCCGTGGGTGCATTGGCATTTCCCATAAAGGAGGAAAACGGCGGTGGACACTAAGTTTATAATATATCTTGCAATAATGTTTGGCGTTACGTATCTGATACGTGTTCTGCCGCTGTTACTGATTAATAAAGAAATAGAAAATAAGTTTATTCGGTCATTTTTAACATACATTCCCTATACAGTTCTCGGTGCCATGACATTCCCTGCCATTATTCATGCAGTAGGAAATCCGATATGCGGAGCAATTGCCGCAGCAGTAGGTGTTGTTCTTGCCTTGCTTGGCAGGGGATTGTGTACGGTTGCCGCAGGTACTGCCATTGCCGCATATATAGCAATGATGGTATTCTGACATTGAGAGGAAGATGGATTATGGCTAAAAAGAACGATATTATCGAACTAAAGGAGCAGTTAAAAGAGAACAAACTGCAAAAGCTGTATGTATTTTACGGTGATGAGGAATACTTAAAAGAGCAGTATATAAAGAAAATAGAATTAATGGTTGACGATTGCGGACTTGAGGAGTTCAACAGAATTAGGATAGAAGGCACATCGGATTACAGCGTATATGATGATGCGTTCGAGGGTATGCCGATGATGACTGATAAACGCACTCTTTTAATACGTGACAGTAATATTTTTATAACACGTCGTTCGGGAACGGTTATTCCGCCGGACGATGCACAAAAAGCGTTTTGGGACGATAAATTCAAGCGGCTTGCTGATGACACTGTAGTAATTTTCTGTGAAAAGAACGTTGATGCACGAAGCGCCCTTTTTAAAGCTGCAAAAAAATCGGGATTTACGGTTAACTGTGAATATATGCCTGAAAATGAGCTTGTATCTTATGCAGTGCGTCATGCAACACGTGCAGGAAAAAAACTTGACAAGTCAGTTGCAAAGCATCTTGTTACAGTAATTGATCCCGGGCTGAATAACCTTAACCATGAACTTGACAAGCTGATTAATTTCTGCGATGAGGAGATTTATATATCAGATGTTGACAGAGTAGTGTCAAAGTCCATGGCAGTACAGGTTTTTGATATAATTGACGGAATTACAGGGAAAAATGCAGAAAAGATTTTTTCAGTAATAAATAATATGAAAACCCAAAAAGAAAGCCCGTTTGGAATTTTGTATCTTATTTATTCCAACGTAGAAAAGATGCTTAGATTAAAGATGAACGGCATAACTAACCGTAACGAGGCGGCAAATCTCTTGGGAACCTCCCCCTGGATGGCGGGTAAATATATTGAAAACGCATCTAAATTCGATATCGAAAAACTAACTTATATGGCTGTGCGTGTTCCTGAGATAGATTATGAAATAAAAAATGGTCTTGTTTCGGAATGGCAGGCACTTGAAACATATATTTTTGAGGCGATAGCAAAATGAGTATTTTTAGAAAAAAACGAATAAATAAATCACTTACCAACGCAGTATTCGGTAGAAACGTAGTGCATACAACAGTATGTGACTCTACAAATGAATTGGCAAAACGCAAGCGGTATATGCCTCACGGAACACTTTTTATCTCTGATATGCAGACAGCAGGCAAGGGACGTAACGGACGTGTATGGGAGTCAGAAAAAAAGAGCGGTATATATATGTCATTGCTCCTAAAGCCCAATATAAGCCCCGATAAAATTTCGCAAATCACTTTGGTGGCAGGCTTGGCTGTATGCCGTGCTGTGGGCTGTAATACAATGATAAAATGGCCTAATGATGTGGTAATAGGCAAAAGGAAGGTCTGCGGTATTCTTACAGAACGTGTAGAGGATGCAGTAATTTGCGGTATAGGCATAAATGCAAACACAAAGTCATTTCCGCAGGAGCTTTCCGACAAAGCAACATCACTCTATATAGAAACAGGCGAAAAGCAGGACCGTGACTATATTTGTGCACTTATAATGAACGAATTTGAGCAGTTATATGATGTTTTTGAAAAAGAGGGTTTCGTATCTCTGCGTGACGAATACACAAAGCTATGTGTAAACATAGGCCGTCAAGTAAGCCTTACAGACAGCCGCGGCACAATAAACGCCGTCGCTTGCGGAGTTTCAGACGATGGTGAACTTATAGTCAAAACGAATGAGGGAATAGAAATTGTAAATGCAGGCGAGGTATCGGTGCGAGGAATTTACGGTTATATTTAAGACAGTAAAAGTGTTTAATAGTTATAAATATGAATAAATTGAAAACTTTTAGCACTCTCAAGGTAAGAGTGCTAAGTTTATATTGACATTTAATTTTTTGGGTGATATAATAAATGGAAATTATATAATAATCAAGAGGTGACCTACAATGGCAAAAGGAAATATTTCAGTAGATTCGGAAAATCTGTTTCCGATTATTAAAAAGTGGCTTTATTCGGACAAGGATATCTTTTTAAGAGAGCTTGTTTCCAACGGATGCGATGCAATTACAAAGTATAAGACTGTTGCACTTTCAGGAGAAGCAGAAGCGGATGATGCCTATAAAGTGACAGTTACTGTTGATAAGCCCAACAAAAAGCTTATTATTACCGATAACGGTATAGGAATGAGCGCAGACGAAATTGATAAATATATCAATCAGATTGCATTTTCGGGTGCAACGGAGTTTTTGGAAAAATATAAAGATGAAAATGACGACAGCGCACAGATTATCGGCCATTTCGGATTGGGCTTTTACAGTGCGTTTATGGTTGCAGACAGCGTAGAGATTGATTCGCTGTCATACCGTGACGGTGCAAAGCCTGCTAAATGGGTTTGTGACGGCAGTATGGAATTTGATATGTCTGAGGGTAAGAGGCAGACTCGCGGTACAGAGATAACGCTTAATATTGCAGAGGACAGCGTTGAGTTTTTGGAAGAGTTCAAAATTCGTGAGATTTTGAGAAAATACTGTGCATTTTTACCTGTAGAAATTTATCTTGAAAATGCCGAAAAATCAGATGAGAAAGAAGAAAAATCAGACGAAACCGCAGAGGTAAAGCCTATAAACGACACATGCCCGCTATGGATGAAAAAACCATCTGAATGTACGGATGAGGAATACAAAGAATTTTACAGAAATGTGTTTATGGACTTTAACGAGCCGTTGTTCTGGATACACTTAAACGTGGATTATCCGTTTAATCTTAAGGGTATACTTTACGTCCCGAAAATTAATCACGAATTTTCAGGTATTGAAGGACAGATAAAGCTGTTTAATAACCAGGTGTTTGTGGCGGACAACGTTAAAGAGGTAATACCTGAATTTTTGATGCTGCTGAAGGGTGTTATAGACTGTCCTGAAC
>JAQXXM010000049.1 GCA_029226065.1 Clostridiales bacterium | reverse complement strand
CTAAAAAGGATCAGAAATAAAAGATAAAGATATGAAGTATAATTCATATATTTTCAGGAATTAATATGGAGGAAGATTTAATAGTGAAAAAATTATCGATAATAGTACCAATATACAACACAGAACGCTTTTTATGCGATTGCATAGATTCATGCTTGTGTCAGGATTTTGAAGAAGACGAGTTTGAAATATTATGCATAAATGACGGTAGCCCGGATAATTCCGAGAAATTGCTTCGTGAGAAATACAGTGATAAAAAGTGTGTAAAAATTATAAACAAAGAAAACGGAGGAGTATCATCGGCAAGAAATGTGGGTATAAAACTGTCAGAGGGGAAGTATTTAGCATTTATAGATTCGGACGATTATTATGAACCTCATTTTTTAAAAAAAGCTATAGATATTCTTGAAAAAGAAAATGCATCATCTTTACAATTTGAGTATAATGTAGTAAAGGAATCAAGCAGGTTTGAATTGGGAGAGCAATACCATACATGGGATAATATGGAATATTCTTCGGGTCATATTAGATCTAATAATATAGTTTGGACTTGTATATATAAGGCTGAATTAATAAAAAATTCTGCTATTATGTTCGATGAGAAGATGAAATATGCGGAGGATACATATTTTGAATATTTATTCTTTTGTGAGGCTTATAAAGCCAATAAAAAAAGAATTGTTATGGATTGTGCTGTATATAATTACAGACAGGTAAGTACATCTGCCACAAATATAAAAAATAAGGACTCAAAAATCAAGCATTTAAGGGATATGATGATTTTGACGGAGCATTATAGAGAGGATATAAATCGTTACGATAACAGCTATTTAAAAGAGCATACAATATGTAGGTATTGCCTTTCCATGCAAGCATATTTGTGGGATTTAAGCATGAATGCTAATTATTCCGAGATAAAAAAAGAAATTAAAAATTTAAAGGAAAGAGGATTATATCCATATCCAATAAAATTCTTCAGCCGGAAGACAAAATCAACAAAGCGAATGCTAATTAATTATTTGACTTTTTTGTATCCAATAAAAATCTATTATCTGCTCTGGTGCAGAATGATTGGAATTTTAAGAAAATTACAAAACAAAAGGAGTAAATAAAACAATGTTTAAAAACAAAACACTATTAATAACAGGAGGAACGGGATCATTTGGTAACGCTGTTTTAAACCGTTTCCTTGATACGGAAATAGGGGAGATTAGAATTTTCTCCCGTGATGAGAAAAAGCAAGACGATATGCGTCATGAGTACCAGGCAAAATATCCTGAGCTTAGCAGTAAGATTAAATTCTACATAGGCGACGTGCGTGACTTGCAAAGTGTGAAAAACGCTATGAATGGGGTGGATTACATTTTCCATGCTGCCGCATTAAAGCAAGTGCCGTCATGCGAGTTTTTCCCTATAGAGGCGGTTAAAACGAATGTAATGGGTACGGATAATGTCCTCACTGCCGCAATAGAGGCAGGTGTTAAAAAGATAATATGCCTCTCAACCGATAAGGCGGCATACCCCGTAAATGCTATGGGAACATCAAAGGCGATGATGGAAAAGGTTGTTGTGGCAAAATCGAGAACGGTATCGCCCGAAAAAACTTCGATTTGCTGTACACGCTACGGAAATGTTCTCTGTTCAAGAGGTTCTGTTGTTCCGCTATGGATTGAGCAGATAAGAGCAGGTAAACCGATTACCGTTACGGCGGCTGATATGACAAGATTTGTGATGTCGCTTGAAGAGGCGGTTGAGCTTGTTGTGTTTGCCTTTAACAATGCCGATAGCGGCGATATTATGGTGCAAAAGGCACCCGCTTGTACGATCGAGGTGTTGGCTAAGGCGGTTAAGGAATTGTTCGACAAAGAGAATAAAACTGAAATTAAGGTTATTGGTATACGCCACGGCGAGAAAATGTATGAAACATTGCTCACTAACGAGGAATGTGCGAATGCAATAGATATGGGGAATTTCTACAGAGTTCCTGCGGACAAGCGTGATTTGAATTATGATAAGTATTTCAAAGACGGTGATGCCGATCGTAATCCGTTGACGGAATTTAATTCAAACAATACAGAACTTTGGTCGGTAGAGCAAGTGAAAAACAAGCTTTTGGAGCTTACATACATACAAGAGGAATTGGCTAATAACTAAATTTGTTACGATAAAACGGGAAAGGGGTTTCAGACAGAAAAGATGGATTTAAAACTGTATGGTGATTATCTTATTCATCTGATTAAATGCGCAATAAAACAAATAAAACCGACTCCTATTCCGGAGGGAATAGAGCTTGATAAGCTTGTTTTGTTGGCAGAACGGCATAAGGTCGCAAATATCATCTATTATTCTATTTCAAAATTGGGTATAGAGCATGAAAGACTTTTAAATGACCTTAATATGGCAATACTTGCTGATGCAAAACAGCAGTATTATCTCGATGAGATCAGGGAAAGCTTTGAGAAAAACAAAATACGGTTCTTGTGTATGAAAGGCATTGTTTTAAAAGGGCTTTATCCCACAACCGATATGCGTACGGCAACGGATATGGATATTTATGTTGATGATGAAAACAGCGAAAAAGCACAAGAGCTGATGACGGCAATCGGGTTTAAAACCGACAGTTTTAATCACGAGCTTCAGGATGATGCATACACTACCGATGATATGGTGCATGTTGAACTTCATCGTAAGCTGATATCAAATAAATGCCGTTGGGATGAAAAATGCCAGGATATAGTTAAGCGTATAACTCCGAAATCAGAGGGTGCGTATGAGTATGTAATGACAAACGAGGATTTTTATTTGCATATGATAGGACATATGGCAAAACATATGAAATATTCAGGATTTGGAATACGAATGGTTATTGATGTGTGGCTGTATCTTGAAAAATTTAAGTCTGAAATGGACCTTGATATACTTGACGAGAGATTGAAGTATTGCGGTCTTTATGACTTTAATCAGGCAATCCTGAAGCTGAGTGATTACTGGTTTAATTGCGGGAACGCATACCCTGCGACATTACAGTTGGCTGATTATGTTATGTCAAGCGGGATATTCGGCACATACGAGCAGTACATTTCTACGGATGCTGCGATAAATGCGGGAATAAGTAAAAGTAAAAATGTAGGAAAACTAAAGAAGTTATTATACATCGTTTTTCTGCCGTATGGGAATATGTGCACATTATATCCCAATTTAAGGAAGAGGCCTGTTCTTCTGCCGATATATTGGATTAGGCGAGCATTTGACAGGCTGTTGCACAAAAAAGAAAAATTTTCGCAAATGTACAAACAATATGATGATGTTGATATGAAGCTTGCAACAGATATATATGAATTTAAGAAAGGGTTAGGTTTAGATTAAATGAATGTATTGATTACGGGAGCAAAGGGCTTTATAGGCAGAAACCTTGTTGAGGCGTTAAAGGCCGTTCGTGACGGAAAGGACAAGTCACGTGGGTTTGAGTCGGACATCACAATATATGAATGTGATATTGATACTGACGCCGCGTTGCTTGATACATATACCGAAAAGTGTGATTTCGTATTTCATTTAGCAGGAGTGAATCGCCCGAAAGATGAGCGTGAGTTTATGGAAGGCAATTTTGGATTTACCTCAACGCTTTTAGAGTTACTAAAAAAACACGAAAACAAAGCACCTGTGCTTATAACCTCATCTATTCAGGCGGCGCTTGACAATCCGTACGGAAGATCTAAGAAAGCAGGCGAGGATTTATTATTTAAATACGGTGAGGATAACGGAGTGAAGGTGTGCGTGTATCGTTTCCCGAATGTATTTGGTAAATGGTGCAGACCGAATTACAACAGCGCAGTTGCAACATTCTGCTACAATATTGCACATAACCTGCCTATAACGGTCAACGACCGTAATCACTTGATGACGCTTGTATATATAGACGATGTTGTTGATGAGCTGATAAACGCATTAAAAGGCGAGGAAAACAGGGACGGTGATTATTGTGCCGTACCGATTGAGCATAAAATCACGCTTGGTGAGATTGCAGATTTGATTTACAGCTTTAAGAAGTCAAGGGAGGATTTATCCGTTCCCGATATGACGGACGGCTCATTTTCAAAGAAGCTATATTCAACATTCCTTTCATATCTTGACACGACAGATTTTGCGTACAAGCTAAGAATGAATTGTGATGAGAGAGGCAGTTTCACCGAAATATTAAGAACGGCGGACAGGGGTCAGTTCAGTGTAAATATTTCAAAGCCGGGCATCACAAAGGGACAGCATTGGCACAATACTAAGAATGAGAAGTTTATTGTCGTTAAGGGGCATGGACTTATTCAGCTTAGAAAAATTGGCTCAGATGATGTGATTGAATATGATGTATCAGGCGATGAAATCACAGTAGTTGATATGATACCGGGATATACTCATAACATAATAAATCTTTCTGATACGGAGGATTTGGTGACAATTATGTGGGCAAATGAATGTTTCAATCCGAATAAACCCGATACATTCTTTGAGGAGGTATAAATATGGCAAAGTTAAAGCTGATGACAATAATAGGCACAAGACCGGAGATAATCCGTCTTAGTGCGTGTATCAAAGCGTGTGACAAATATTTTGATCAGATACTTGTTCATACGGGACAAAACTATGACTATGAGCTCAACCAAGTATTCTTTGATGATTTGGGACTGCGTGCTCCCGATTTCTACCTCGATTCGGTAGGCAGTGATTTGGGCGAAACAATGGGAAACATTATCGCTAAGTCATACCAGCTTATGGTACAGGAAAAACCTGATGCAGTGTTTGTATTGGGTGACACAAATTCCTGCCTTTCGGTTATAGGTGCAAAGCGTTTGCATATTCCTATTTTCCACATGGAGGCGGGCAACCGTTGTTTTGACGAATGTTTGCCTGAGGAAACAAACAGAAGAATAGTTGACATAATATCTGATGTCAATATGTGTTACAGTGAGCATGCAAGGCGGTATCTTAACGCTTCATCCGTTGCAAAGGAGAGAACTTATGTTGTTGGCTCACCCATGGCAGAGGTACTTCATAATAATTTGGAGCAGATTAAGGCAAGTGATGTTCTTGATCGTCTTGGGCTTGAAAAGGGTAAATATATTCTTCTTTCGGCGCATAGAGAGGAAAATATTGATACAGAAAAGAACTTCTTTAATTTAATGAATGCGGTAAATGCAATGGCGGAAAAATACGATATGCCTGTGCTTTATTCATGTCATCCGAGAAGTAAGAAGTTTATTGATGAGAGAGGTTTTGTGTTCGATAAGCGTGTAATACAACATAAGCCGTTAGGCTTCCATGACTACAACAATTTGCAGATGAATGCATTTGCCGTAGTGTCTGACAGTGGAACACTTCCCGAGGAGAGCAGTTTTTTCCTTTCGGTAGGCAATCCTATTCCTGCGGTATGTATACGAACAAGCACAGAGCGGCCCGAAGCACTCGACAAGGGTAATTTCATCCTTGCAGGTATTACGACCGAACAGGTTTTGCAAGCGGTTGACGTTGCGATTGAAATGAACAATAACGACGATTTGGGAATACCCGTTCCGAATTATACGGACGAAAATGTTTCGGCAAAGGTGGTTAAGCTAATTCAAAGCTATACTGGCGTTGTAAACAAGATGGTATGGAGAAAAGATTAAATCATTGAAAAAGAAGGATAGAAGGAGCTGTTGCATTTAGCGCAGACCGTTCAAAGGCTTAAAATACCATCAAATCAATGCTTGTTAAATTTCATATAACAAAATAACGAAGGAGCTACTGCTAACGCAACAGCTCCTTCGTTATTTTATATAATAGGAAATTTCTCGTTTTGAGTGAGAAATTTTGCTTGTTCAAAAAAAACGCTACTATTTGCCTTCGGGATTGAGAGCAGGGGGTTGATGCGGTTTTACACTTTTCTATAGGCTATTATTGAGAATGGTTACAATTTCTTCGTGTGTCAGTACCTTATAACCGCCCTCCATAATAAATGTGCTGTCGGCGATACCTTCAATCATATCCTTTGTAACGCCAAAGTCCGATATATTCATTACTAATCCAAGCTCTTTCATCCGGCTTTCCATTGCCGCAAGTCCTTCATCTGCGATTTCTTCGTCTGTTTTGTCGACTGGATTGACATTCCATACATTAACGGCAAATCTCTTGAATTTTTCAAGACCGTAAGGGCAGATATATCTGTAATAGGGCAGAGATACTGCGGCGAGCGTCATACCGTGAGTGGCATCTGTATAAGCGCCTACTGCCTGACCAAGCATGTGCACCATCCAGTCTGTGGTTTTTCCTTTGGCTACCAATGTATTAAGTGCCCACGTTGCAGTCCACATTATATTGCTCCTTGCTTCATAATCCTTTGGATTTTTAACTGCTATTTTCGAGCTGTGTATCAGGGACTTCATCAATCCTTCCATAATATAGTCCGAGGTATTATCATCCACACCTGAAAAATATTGCTCTGTAATATGGTTAAAGATGTCATAAAAGCCTGCTACCATCTGATATTTTGGCAGTGTAAGCGTAAATAGTGGATTTAAAATTGCAAATTTGGGAAATACGCTTTCACCGAACACATGACCTATTTTAAGTTTACTATTATGGTTTGTAATAACCGCTCCGCCATTCATTTCCGAGCCTGTTCCAACCATTGTTAAAATACAGCCGACAGGGATAATTTTATTATCCGGTTCCTCAAATTTGATATAATATTTTTCCCAAGGATCGTCATTGCAATAAGCAGAAATGGAAACAGCCTTTGCATAGTCACAGCACGAACCGCCTCCGACAGCAAGAATTAAGTCTATATCATTCTCTCTTGCAATTTCACAGCCCTCATACAGCTTTTCAACTGTCGGATTAGGCATAACCCCGCCGTCTTCAATTATGGTTTTCCCGCAGCTTTTTAAGATTTCCATGACCTTATCGTAAATTCCGTTTTTCTTAATAGAGCCACCGCCGTAAACAAGCATAATATTTTTGCCGTATTTTTTAAGTTCTGTTTTTAAGTAATCAAGTGAGTCCTTACCAAAATATAATTTGGTAGGATTGGAATAAATAAAATTTCCTAACATTTATGTTCCCTCCATTATTTTTTAATTTTCAAATTCCGTATAATTCTGCACGGATTACCGTATGCAAGTGTATTGTCCGGCACATCCTTCGTTACAACACTACCGGCACCGATTATCACATTATTCCCGATAGTTACTCCCGGAAGTATTATACTTCCTCCGCCTATCCATACATCATCACCTATATTGACAGGTGCTGTAAATGTTGAAATTGCGCCGCTTTTATCAAATCGCTCATCTGCATTTTTAGAGTGAGCGGCTGTATAT
>JAQXXM010000048.1 GCA_029226065.1 Clostridiales bacterium | reverse complement strand
TTATATGCTTCCTTGCAAGTGATGAGGCAAGCTACATATCCGGTCAGAATATACAGATTGACGGCTGCAGAAAGAAACAGTAAAGGATTAAATCCTGTATTTTTTCCGCATCTCCTTTGGAGTCATATTAAAATACTGCTTAAACTTTTTTCTGAAATATGAAGTTGAGCTGAACTGAAGCGAATCGCTTATATATTCTATCTGTTTGTCGGTGGTTATAAGCATATCCTTCGCTTTTTCAAGCAAGAGGTTGTTTCTAAGCTGATTAAGTGTAACATCGGAGGCTTTATGAAATGCCGAATAAAGTGCCGCCTCGCTTATTGCGCAGTTCTTTGCAAGCTCAGATGTTTTGGCAAACGGATGCTCTATCAGATATTCTTTGGTACGTTCTGTAATTTCCTTTGTACGGCATACAGTGGTATTTGTCATTAACGGAATCAGAATGCCTGCGAGAGTGTAAAACAGTCCTATATCCGCAGGGGATAATTGAATTTTGTTTGAAAGCAAATGAAAAAGCTCAGCCGCATTGTCGCTATGAAGTATAACCTGAACGGGGTAGGATTTGTTCTCAAAATTCGGCATACAGGGAAATCCCAAAGAAACAAACCTTATTTCGGGATTTCCGTACCAATATGACTGATAACTGCATTTGTCGGGAATATAAAAAATATCACCCTCATTAATTTTGACAGTTGAGGATTCGGTAATTATTTTACAGTTTCCGCGAAGCATATATGCAAAGTAATGGCTGGGTGCGCCTGCTCGGTTATCGGTGTAATGAAATTTATCGAACGCTATTGTGCGAAATATAAAACCGTTTGAGAAAATTATATCATTCATCGTTAAACACCTCATAATAATTAGAGAAAATTACCTCTTATTTTATAGAATATCATATTTTATATTGAAAGTCAATATGGTATAATGATTAAAATATATAATAATAGGAGGTTTTCTGATGAAGTGTAAGCAGATTGTATTTACAGAGAAAAACAAAGCGGAGCTTTTGACGGTCGATGCATACGAGCCGTCTCCAAATGAGGTTATGGTAAAAACAATGGTTTCAACCATAAGCTGCGGAACGGAGAGAGCAAATATTACGGGAGATCCCAACGTAAATGCGTTCGGAGCGTCTGGAGTGGTGTTTCCGAGAATGTCGGGATACAACAGTGCAGGTGTAGTTATTAAAAAAGGCGCAGATGTAAAGAGTGTTGAGGTAGGCGATAGAGTGGTTGTTTACTGGGGATGTCACAAAGACTATAATGTAGTTCCCGAAAATCAGGTTGTAAAAATTGAGGACGACAGCATAAGCTTTGAAACGGCGGCAATGAGCTTTATATCAACATTTCCCATGGCGGCAATAAGAAAAACAAGGCTTGAAATGGGAGAAAGCGCCATTGTTATGGGGCTTGGCATTTTGGGAATGATTGCGATTAAGCTTTTGCACACCGCAGGAGCTGTTCCGATAATTGCGGCAGACCCAAATCCTGCAAGACGTGAAATTGCATTAAAAAACGGTGCGGACTATGCATTTGATCCGTTGTGTGAGGATTTTGCAGATAATGTGAAAAAGGTTACAGGCGGCGGTGTTAATGTTGCAATTGAGGTTACAGGAGTGGGTGCAGGCTTTAACGAGGCGCTTGACTGTATGGCGAAATTCGGACGTGTTGCACTTCTGGGATGTACAAGAAATTCGGATTTCACGGTGGATTATTATAAAAAAATTCATGCTCCCGGTATAACGGTAATCGGGGCTCATACGATGGCAAGACCGAATATCGAGTCGCATCCGGGTTGGTTTACGCATCGTGACGATATAAAAGCGGTGCTTAAGCTGTGCGGAGGCGGCAGGCTTTGTCTTGAAAACCTGATAGAGGAAATACATTTGCCGGAAGAATGCACGGAGGTATACAATCGCCTTGTATTTGACAAGAATTTCCCAATTGTTGTTCAGTTTGACTGGAGAGATAAGCAATGAAAAAGATAAAGATAGCGCAGATAGGTGCAGGACACGACCATGCAACGGCGGCAATTACAACATTAAAGCTGCAAAGTGATATTTATGACCTTGTAGGTTATGCTGTTGTTGACGGAGATGAACCTGTTTATGATAACAACCAATGGGCATACGAGGATGTCAAAAGAATGACCGTTGAGGAAATCCTGAACTATCCCGAACTTGATGCGGTTTGCATCGAAGCTGAGGACAGACGACTTACGGAATATGCCATAATGGCGGCAGAACATGGGTTACATATACAGATGGATAAACCTGGCAGTGAATCGGATGAGGATTTTGACAGGCTGATTGATTTGGTAAAAGAAAAAAATCTTGTTTTCAATATGGGTTATATGTACCGCTACAACCCTGCGGTACTCAAAGTTAAAGAGGATATTCAATCCGGTAAGTTGGGCGAAATTTATGCCGTTGAGGCACAGATGAATTGTATTCATCCTGTAGAAAAACGTAAATGGCTCGGCAATTACCCCGGCGGAATGCTCTATTACCTCGGCTGTCATTTGATAGACCTGGTATATAGCATTTGCGGAGAGCCGGACGAGGTTATACCTCTTAGTCGGACTATCGGCACTGACGGAGTTACAGCCGATGATTTCGGTATGGCGGTGTTTAAATATAAAAACGGTGTGTCTTTTGTTAAAAGCACAGCTGTAGAAATAGGTGGCTTTGAACGCAGACAGCTTGTTGTATGCGGAACAAAGGGAACAGTGGAATTAAAGCCCTTTGAATGGCTCGGCGGCGAATGTGACGGTGTTTTTTCACCGCAGACGACAGGTGTAAGAGAAGCGTTTGATGAAAATTGGCATACAAAGGGAGAATATCACGATACAGAAGTACATGGAAGATATGACGCAATGTTTCGTGCGTTTGCGGAATATGTCACCGGAGAAAAGAAAAATCCGTATGATTACGAATATGAAAGAAAACTGCATAAGCTTATATTAAAAGCTTGTGGAAAATAAGGAGAAAAACAAAATGAAAGCAATACTTGTAAATGATGACAGAAGCTTAAGGTGGGACAATGTACCCAACCCGCAAATTAAGAGTGAGGAGGTTCTCGTTGAAATTCATGCGGCGGCATTAAACCGTGCAGACTTAATGCAACGTGAGGGCGACTATCCACCCCCGCCGGGATGTCCTGACTGGATGGGACTTGAAATTGCAGGCGTAATAGTTGAAATGGGCGATGAGGCAAAGGCAAAGTCTGACTGGAAGATAGGCGATAAGGTATGCGCACTTTTGGGCGGCGGCGGATATGCCGAATATGCGGCAGTTAAATACGATATGCTTATGCCCGTACCTGCTAACTGCTCAATGGCAGAGGCGGCGGCAATACCTGAGGCATTTGCAACAGCATATTTGAATTTGTTTATAGAGGGAAATATAAAGTCTGGCAATACGTTGCTAATGAACGCAGGCGCATCAGGCCTTGCAAGCGTTATAATTCCAATGGCAAAGGCATTCGGCGTGAGAGTTATAACAACCGTTCTGACAGATGAGATAGCAAATTCAATAAAGCATCTTAACGCTGACAGAGTTGTTGTAACTACAAAGGAAGATATTGTAGAGGTGCTTAAGGAAGAGCTTGATAATGGTCACGGCGTTGACGTTGCAATAGACTGCCTTGGCGGTGAGGTTATGGGTAAGTGCATACATTACCTTACTCATGGTGCAAGATGGATAATGATTGCGGCTCTTGCAGGACAAAAGACGGAAATAGACCTTAAAAATATCTATGTAAGAAACGTACGAATAGTAGGAAGTACACTTCGTTCAAGAACACCTGAGATGAAAGCACAGATACTTGCCGAGCTTGTTAAAAATGTATTCCCGAAGATTGAGACAGGCGAGGTTAAGCCGACAATTTACAAGACTTTGCCCATAACTGAAGCAGAGGCGGCACATGATATACTGTATAAGGGACAGAACGTGGGAAAGGTTGTTTTAACAGTAAGATGAATAAACTTGAAATAATTCCGATAGAATATGGTAAATCGGTTTTACCGGAAAGTATGATATTTCAAGGAGGAGCGGAGGACAAATTCCGCCCCATTGTATTTATGATATATCTGATTAAGACCGAAAAACAACTTATTTTAGTTGATGCCGGCTGTGAAACTATGCCCGGCTTTGATATGCGTGATTTTATCGGACCTGTTAAGGCTCTTGAAAAGATAGATATAAAGCCTGATGATATTACTGATGTTATCATAACTCACTCGCATCATGACCACATAGAATGTGTAAGCAGGTTTAAAAACGCAGTGATATACATTCAGCGTGACGAGTATGAAAGCGGAAAAGGCTATTTAGCCGAGGGTATGAACATAAAGCTTTTTGATGATGAAATGCAAGTGTCTGACGGAGTAAGGGCAGTCAAAATAGGCGGTCACTCAAAAGGCTCATGTATAGTTGAGGTGACAGATGATAAGAAGACATATATAATTTCAGGTGACGAATGTTATTTAAGAGAGTGCCTTGATAAAAAAATCCCTACAGGCACATCATACTGCCCCGAAAAAAGCCGCGAATTTATAGAAAAATACAGCAGTGGGGAATATACGGTTTTGCTGTGCCATGATAAATAAAATTATGTCCGAAAATTTGCGTGTAAAAACAACGGTATCCGCCATTTATTGTAATTATGCCTTGACAAGTATATTCGTCTTTGGTATAATTATCGCGTAATTGCTAAGCAAATAAAGAAATAAGGGAGAATTGTATCATGCATATAAAAGACAAAATTTTCATGGACAGGTCAGGCCTTGAAAAAAATGGACCTGTTACTATAGTTGCATTTGGTGACAGTGTAACTCATGGTTCGCTGCTAAATGAGATAAATTATGAAACAGTCTACTGGAATTTACTGAGAAAAAAGATACTCAATGTAAGAAACTATGTGCCAATCAATGTTATTAATGCAGGAATAGGTGGTATTACCGCATCGGCTTCTGTAGAGAGAATAGACACCCAGGTGCTTTCACATAATCCTGATTTGATTATAGTTTGCTTTGGATTAAATGACGTTGCAGGTGAGCTTGAAACATATCTATGTGCACTCCGTGAAATATTTAAAAAATGTATGGAAAGCGGTGCTGATGTTATTTTTATGACACCTAATATGTTGAATACATACGTTGCTGAGGATACTTTAGAGAACGACAAGGGCTTTGCAGCATTCACGGCAGAGTGTCAGAATAGCGGAAAAATGGACTTGTTTATGGACTCGGCTGTAGAGCTTGCCGAAAAAATGGGAGTGAGAGTATGCGATTGCTATTCACAATGGAAGGAAATATCCAAAACTCAGGATACAACACAGCTTTTGATAAACAAAATAAATCATCCCACACCTCAGATGCATGAGCTGTTTGCAGACAGTTTATTTAAAATGATATTGCCCGATTTGCCTGGGGAAATTCCCGAAAATTCAAGCACCATGTACTGCAGTAAAGGCTAATTGGTATATGAAAGCAGCACCGAACTTATACTTCAAACAGTCGGTGCTGCTTTTTTGGTGGGCTTGTTACATAAACATAATAAGGCTTAATGCCATAACCATCATACCGAAAATACAGCCTAAAATCATAGAATTTCCTTTATCATACTCACGTGCCATAGGTATTAGCTCCTCTATTGCTATGTAAATCATAATTCCCGAAATTGATGCAAATATTATTCCGTATACGGTGTCGCTCAAAAACGGTCTTAAAATAAGGTATCCAATCAACGCCCCCAAAGGCTCTGTAAGCCCTGATAAAAGCGAAACTAAAAATGCTTTTTTTCTTTTGCCCGTTGCATGGTAGATAGGAACAGAAGTTACAATACCTTCTGGTATGTTATGTATTGCAATGGCAACGGCAATCGCTAAACCTAAAGATACATCATCAAGAGTTGATGCAAATGTGGCAAGCCCCTCGGGGAAATTATGTATGGCTATTGCAAGTGCCGTCATTACTCCCATTCTTTCAAGCCCTGAACTGTGCTGACCTGTTTTTTGTGCTGTCAGGTCGCTTTCAGGAGAGGGAATGAAGTTGTCAATAAGCATTATTACTGCCATTCCGAAGAATAATGCACCGCACATCCACCATACGCCGTTTTGTGTTCCGTATGCGGCATCAAGATATCCCTGTGATTTTGGTATCATCTCCATAAACGAAACATAAATCATTACTCCTGCTGAAAAGCCAAGCACTAAAGACAAGAATTTCTTATTTGACCTCGGTACAAAAAGCCCGATTACACTGCCTACGCCTGTAGTTAAACCTGCAAGCAGTGTTAATAAAAACGCATAGATTACATTAGTATCCATATCACTATATCCTTCCTTGATTTTTTTTCGTTATAAATATACTACTCACAAGCCTTACAAACTGTGATTAACTAAACTAAAAAAAAGACTTGAAAAATATGATTTTATGTGTTATTATATCATTCGGGTAGAAATATACTATTTAAAGGAAAAAAACTATGCTTGAGGTAATATCAACTACAAAAAACAAAAAGTACAAGTATATAAAATCACTTTTGCAAAAGAAAATGCGACAGAGTGAGGGTGTATATACAGTAGAGGGCAGAAAATCCGTTTGCGATGCTATAGAGTCGGGTTGCGATATACTGTTGATAGCTGTCAGTGAAAGCTACTTTAAGGAGTATGGCAGTAATAACGGATATGAAAGCATCATTGTAAAGGACGAGCTTTTTGGCGGTTTGTGTGACACAAAAACGCCCCAGGGTATTATTGCAGTTATTGGTGTGCCGAAAACCGATAATATATCAATATCACAGGACAAACTCTATGTATATTGTGACAACATTCAAGACCCGGGAAATCTTGGCACTATTATAAGAACGGCAGATGCCGCGGGATTGGGCGGTGTGATGCTGTCGGAGGGGTGTGCCGATGCGTACAGCCCTAAGACCGTGCGTTCAAGTATGGGTTCATTTTTCAATATTGATATTATTACAGACTTTTCCCACGATAGACTTTTTTCACTTAAAGACAAAGGTTTTGCACTTGTAAGCGGTGCGTTGACACCCGATGCAAAATTATATACAAATACAGACTTTACAAAGCCTACAGTGATTATAATAGGGAACGAAGCAAACGGAGTAAGCGAGGACATATTAAATAACAGTGAACATATAATTATACCGATATATGGTAAGGCTGAATCGCTTAATGCAGGTGTGGCGGCGTCAATTATTATGTACGAGGCTGTAAAACAGAGAAGGGACAACTGATGAATATTATTTATTGGCTGTGGTTTACGCTAAAAGAAAATATAACAGAGAAAACACGCATAGCACTTCTTGAACGCTATAAAAATGCAAAGAATATATATGATGCAGAGAAGATAGACGGAATTCATAATATATCCGATAAAGCGGTAGATGATTTGCTTGATAAATCTCTTGACAAAGCTAATGCGGTTATGCATAAAATCGAGAATATGGGTGGATATATAGTAACAATAGAGGATGAGGAATATCCGCCTTTGTTGAAAAATATCTATGATCCGCCATGCGTTCTATATATGATAGGCGAGCATATAAAATGGGAGGAG
Source organism: Clostridiales bacterium (assembly GCA_029226065.1). Classification (GTDB taxonomy): domain Bacteria; phylum Bacillota; class Clostridia; order UBA1381; family UBA1381; genus Ornithomonoglobus. The sequence continues at coordinate 2,140 of JAQXXM010000048.1, read as the reverse complement.
CTTTTGACTGTCACTGTAGTTGGAACACGTACCCATGATGACTACGGACGGCGTGCAACGGAGCATTTTGCACGTGAGCTTGCCAAAATGGGCGCAACAATAGTTAGCGGAATGGCAAGAGGCATTGACTCCATTGCAGGAATAACTGCTATAAAGACAGGAGGCAAAACGGTTGCTGTACTCGGAAGCGGTCTTGACGTGATTTATCCGCCCGAACACGCCGGTTTGTATCAGTCAATAAGAAAAAACGGCGTTGTCATTACGGAATATCCGCCGGGTACACGTCCTAAACGTGAAAACTTCCCACGCCGAAACAGGATAATGGCAGGTTTGTCATACGGAATACTCGTTACACAGGCACCCGAGAAAAGCGGAGCGTTAATAACGGCGAACTATGCGGTTGAGAACGGACGTGATTTGTTCGTTGTACCGTCGGATATATTTAATATTCATAGTGTCGGCTCAAACAGGCTGATACGTCAGGGCGCAAAGGCGGTTATGACGGCTGAAGATATAACGGGAGAATATCCGTATATTAAAGTAACACCGTTGTCGGAGAAAATTGCAAAAACGATTGCAAGAGACAAGCTTAAGGAACTTGATCTTACCGCCCTTAATGATTTACAGGTACAAATCGTAAAGGCACTGAATAATGAGCCGATGACATCTGATGAAATATCAAGACATACGGGTGTTGCAAGCTTTGAGGTAAACTCGGAGCTTATGATGCTTGAACTTCAGGGTATAATAAAGAAAATTAACGGCAATATATACGAGCTTATATAGATAGAATGTGGAGGATAAATGTATGGCAAAGAATACACTACTTATTGTTGAGTCACCCGCTAAGGCAGGAACAATACAGAAATATCTGGGAAAGAACTATAAAGTTGTCGCATCTATGGGACACGTTATAGACTTACCCAAGAGCAGTCTCGGCGTTGACGTAGACAATAATTTTGAGCCGAAGTATATTACAATACGTGGTAAGGGTGAGCTTTTGACCTCTTTAAAGAAAGAGGCGAAAAAGGCAGACAAAGTGTTGCTCGCAACCGACCCTGACCGTGAGGGTGAGGCAATAAGCTGGCATCTTGCAAAGGCACTTGACATTGACCCAAAATCAAATTGCAGAGTAACCTTTAATGAGATTACAAAAACTGCGGTTAAGGAGGCTATAAAAAGTCCGAGAGCTATAGATATGAGCCTCGTTGATGCACAGCAGGCACGCAGAATACTTGACAGAATTGTTGGTTACAAGATTAGCCCTATACTTTGGGAAAAGGTTAAACGAGGACTTTCTGCGGGACGTGTACAGTCGGTTGCAACACGCCTTATCTGTGACAGGGAAGAGGACATATTAAACTTTATACCTGAGGAATACCACACAATTGATGTGACATTAAAGAAAAAAGACAGTGCAAAAACATTTACGGCAAGCTATTTCGGTGAAAACGGAAAAGAAAACAAGCTGCCCACAGAGGAAAGCGCAAAGGCAATTGTAGATGATATAAAAGATGCACCGTTTATAGTAGAATGGGCAAAGGAAAGCATAAAAAAGCGTAATCCCCAGCCGCCGTTTACTACAAGTACACTACAGCAGGACGCATCAAGAAAGCTGTCATATCAGGCAAGCCGTACAATGCAGATTGCACAGGCTTTGTACGAGGGTATAAATCTTGGCGGTAAATTCGGCACAGTCGGTCTTATAACGTATATGCGTACCGACTCATTAAGAATATCAGACGATGCACTCAGTGAGGCAAATGTATTTTTAAAAGAGGAATACGGCAGTGAAAACGTGTGCCGCAGACAGTTCAAGGCGAAAAAAAGCGCTCAGGATGCACACGAGGCTATCCGTCCGACATCTATACGTATCCGCCCTGATGATATAAAAGACAAGCTTACAACGGATCAGTATAAGCTGTATAAGCTTATATGGGAGCGTTTTGCGGCAAGCCAGATGGAAAGCGCACAATACAGAGTAACAACAGCACAGATTGATGCAAAAGGACATATCTTCCGTGCAAACGGTTCAGAGGTTATATTTAAGGGCTATATGACAGTCTACGTCGAGTCTCAGGATAAAAAGGAAGAAAAGCCAAAGATACTGCCGAAACTATCGCCCAAAGAGGAGCTGTCT
>JAQXXM010000047.1 GCA_029226065.1 Clostridiales bacterium | reverse complement strand
TGCCCTCCGAATATTTTATTTCTGATTTCAGCTCGTCAATAGTCTTTAATATCCCCACAAAAAGCTCCTCATCTGAGCAGTCGAATATTAACTTATTGCAATTTTTTTCAAGTCGTTTTGATAGTTCCATGCTGACCTCCGTTCCGCCGCATATTACGCAGTATAATTTGATATATCTATTTTTACCTTGATTTACAAATTTAATACATTTTGCCATAAAAAAAGGGCTGTAAAAAAACAGCGCCGATCGTTTGACGGTAAATCTATTTTTGTTATATGCCGTCAAACTACGAACGAAAACCGTCCCTTGAGTACACACGTACACGGCGGGATAACCCTCATAGCCTTGCTATTCGGCGGCTTTCGTCCGTTCTGCACTATTTTTTTTCAGCCCCAAGAACTATTCGACTTTATTTCCGGTCTCTATAGTTTTTACGTCGAGGTTGAGGTTTGTTTAGACATATCCCGTTTTGACACAGCCCGAGGGGTGCGTCAAAATAGTGCAGAATGAACAAACCGAAGGTTTAACCCTTGCCCGACGGCGTACATCGGTACGTCGAGGGTGAGGTTTGTTTAGAGATGTGCTGTTTTGACACAGCCCGAACTATCTCTTGATTACCCAGTCTTCCTTAATACTTTGTCGTTCTCTTGCTATTGCAAGGGCGTTTTCAGGTACGTCCTCGGTTATAGTCGAGCCTGCGGCAGTAAATGCGTTCTTGCCCACCTTCACAGGTGAAACAAGATTTGTGTTACAACCTATAAACGCATTATCCTCAATAACAGTTCTGTGCTTCGACTTACCATCATAGTTTACAACAACAGTACCGCATCCGAAATTAATGTTCTTGCCAACGTCCGCATCACCTACGTATGTAAGATGTGCAAGCTTTGTTCCATCATCAATATTTGAATTTTTAATTTCTACAAAGTCGCCCAATTTTACATTCTTGCCAACCTTACAGTTAGGTCTGACATACGTAAACGGACCTACGGTTGTTCCCTCTCCAATCTCACTGTCGGTTATTACAGAATGTTTTATAGAAACGTTATTATCAATCTTTGAATTAACAATCTCCGTACAAAATCCTACTGTAACATTTTCGCCTATAATGGTATCGCCTTTTAGGTATACATTCGGCTCGATTACTGTACCCTTGCCTATAACTACACCATCATCAATCCATACACTGTTCTCGTCAACGAAAACAACACCGTTATCCTTGTATTTTTTTACATCCATATTAGTTTCCTTTCTCTTAGCCCAAACGTGCCTCTATAATCTTTGCAAGGTACTTGGCTTTTTGCTCAACTACCGCCTGTGACGGTCCTTCAATCATTACACGTACGAACGGCTCTGTTCCCGAAGGACGTATAAGAACACGTCCGTTGTCCTTAAACTCATCTTCAAGTCCCTTAATCTCTGACATTATTACCTCGTCATCAACATAGCTGTACTTGTTTGAGTTTTTAACTTTTGCGTTTATTACAGTCTGAGGCAGAGTCTTAAAAACTCCTGCAAGGTCCGAGAGCTTCTTACCTGTTTCTTTTACTATGCTCAACAGCTGTAGTGCAGAAACAAGTCCGTCACCTGTGGTATTATGGTCAAGGAAAATAATGTGCCCTGACTGCTCACCGCCAAGAGAATAGCCCTTTTGGAGCATTTCTTCAAGAACGTATCTGTCACCTACATTCGTCTGAACAATATTTATACCCTTTTCCTTTGCCGCAAGTACAAGACCTAAATTTGTCATAACTGTAGTTACAAGAGTATTTTTGTTTAACATTCCCTTGTCCTTTAAATACTCTGCACAAATAAGCATTATCTTGTCACCGTCTATGAGGTTGCCAAGTTCGTCAATTACAAGAAGTCTGTCGGCATCGCCGTCAAAGCTCAAGCCTATATCTACATTTATGTTCTTAACATACTCACCGAATTTCTCGGTATGAGTTGAACCGCAGTTCAGGTTAATATTTGTACCATTAGGGTGATTTGCAACAGTATAAATCTCGGCTCCAAGCTCTGCCAATACCTTCGTTGATGTTTTATATGATGCACCGTTGGCACAGTCCACAGCGATTTTCATACCTGATAAATCACAGTTTATTGTGCTTTTTGCAAAATCAACGTAGTCACGTACTGCTGTCTCACACTTAGTTACAGTACCAACATCATCGCCTGTAGGAAGGGCGATTTCGCTATCATCAACAAGGATAAGATTTTCTATTCTCTCCTCAACCTCGTCATTAAGCTTATACCCGTTTGCATTAAAGATTTTGATACCGTTATACTCTGCTGAGTTATGAGATGCAGAAATTACGATACCTGCATCAGCATTATACTCACGTGTAAGATACGCAACAGCAGGTGTAGGTATAACACCTAAAGACACCACCTGCGCACCCACTGTACATAAACCTGCTGTGAGTGCCGCCTCAAGCATATCACCTGAAATTCTTGTATCTTTACCTATCAATATTTTCGGCTTATGCTTTATCTCGCCTGTCAGTACGTACGCTGCACATTTACCGATTTTATATGCAAGCTCACAGGTCAATTCCTCATTTGCTACTCCGCGAACTCCGTCTGTTCCAAAAAGTTTACCCATAATTATGTATCCTCCATTATTCAACCGTAACCGACTTTGCCAGATTTCTCGGCTTATCTATATCGTAACCCTTATTTATTGCCACGTAATATGCCAAAAGCTGTAGTGGTACAATGGATGTTATCGGTGCTAAAACCGAACTTCTGTTGGGCATAACTACAACGTGCGATGATTCGTGCGATGCTTTGGTTTCCTCATTTGCAAAGCATATAGTGTATGCGCCGCGTGTAACGACCTCTTTGATGTTGCTGTCCATTTTTGCGCTGATGCTCTTATCGGTACTTACAGCGATTACGACTGTTCCGTCTTCGATAAGTGCTATAGGTCCATGCTTAAGCTCACCGCCTGCATACGTTTCTGAATGGATATAGGATATTTCCTTAAGCTTGAGAGATGCTTCCATAGCAACTGCGTAGTCAACGCCTCTGCCCAAATAATAAATATCCTGCTCCTTATATATCTTCTTGCTTAATTCCTTAACCTCATCCTCAAGCTTTAACGCTTCCTCTATAGCCTGGGGCATATTATATAGTTCTGACTTAATATCTGAAAGCTCTGCATCTGTAAGCGTACCCTTATTTTCAGCAAGGAACATAGCAAACAAGTAAAGCGATGCAAGCTGAGTAGTATACGCTTTCGTTGATGCAACTGAAATCTCGGGACCTGCATACGTATAGAACGTAGTGTCCGACTCACGTGACACACTGCTTCCTACAACGTTTGTTATTGAAAGCACATACGCACCACATTCTTTTGCAAGACGCATTCCTGCCAAAGTATCGGCTGTCTCACCCGACTGACTTATTGCTATAACGAGAGTTTCACTGTCAATAAGTGGGTTATTATAGCGGAACTCCGATGCAAGTTCAACTGATACAGGTACCTTTGCAAGGCGTTCTATCGCTGTCTTGCCTATAAGTCCTGCATGGTATGCCGTACCACAGGCAACAATATATATTTTTTTGAATTTCTTTATTAATTCACCGTCAAGATCATCAAATTTTACAGGTAAATCAAGACTTAGTCTTCCACGCAATGTATCGGCAATTGCACGGGGCTGTTCATGAATTTCCTTGAGCATAAAATGATCATAACCCTCTTTTTGTGCCGCATTTTCAGAGAATGTAACCTTGTAAATCTCCTTGGTTACTTCATTACCTTCGCTATCATATAATGTTACGCCATCACGTGTCAATACGGCAAGCTCGCCGTCATCGAGCAAATATACGTCCTTTGTCTCTGAAAGTATTGCAGGAATATCCGATGCAATATAATTTTCGTCTTTTCCAAGTCCTACTATAAGCGGACTCTGTTTTCTTGTTGCAATGAGCTTATCAGGCTCATCTTTTGAGATTACACCTAATGCAAAACTGCCCTCAAGCTGTGCTACAGCTTTTTTCACAGCATTAAAAATATCGCCCTCATAATACATATTTATAAGGTGGGGTATAACCTCTGTATCTGTTTCTGATTTGAAGTAACATCCCTTTTCTTTAAGCATCGAACGCAACTGTTCAAAGTTCTCGATAATTCCGTTATGAACAACTGCTATTTTTCCGTCCATTGATGTGTGAGGATGTGAATTCACCTCGCTCGGCGCACCGTGTGTCGCCCATCTTGTATGTCCGATACCTAAATTTCCTGTTATAGGGTCTTTTTCTAATTTTTCGCACAGATTCAAAAGTCTGCCCTTCTCCTTGCAAACCTTTATTTCAGAATTACTAAATACCGCTACTCCTGCCGAGTCATAGCCTCTGTATTCAAGCTTAGTAAGTCCGTCTATCAATATATCTGTTGCGTTTCTGTTTCCAATATATCCAACTATTCCGCACATATTTAACAAATCCTTTCCATAACATAAAATATGCGTATCAAGGACCTGAAAAACAAAAAACCGAATATCACAAATCGGCTTTCTATCTATAGGCCCGATTATGATACTTCAAATATAGCATAGATGAATTCTTTGTTCGCAAATTACTTTACGGTTTTAAAATCCAACTATCGATGGTGCTTTCCACCGTGAGGCATCCGCCGAATTTTCGATACTCCTCATCCTCGTCAACCGGTTCACTCAGTACGGTTCTGGCGCTTTTTTAAAGTGGGCAAATCTGAATTTTATCTCCTTTCCCACAAAGACATAAATTTGCCATTTAAGTCTATGTATATTTTGAGTGTTTATGCCCGACAGCAGTATTACTGCCATATATATTATACCACATATTTGATTTTTGTCAATGTTTTTTGATATCCTGTAATATATTTGTAATGAATTACCAATCAAAAAAAGCAGTTCTGTTACCTGCACGAACGATGTAGCACTTGATGCGTTTAGTGAGTGCAGGAACAGAATTGCTCACTCAAAACGAGCAATTTCCTATGTTATAAAAAAATAGCTTTGTTACCCATATATTTTCAACGCATTTAGCTAATATGGGCAACAGAGCTGTCTTATTTATCATAATTCAATTATTTCGCACATTTCTGACATGGCGTAAGTCCTGCGGCTTTTGCCTGCTCTAAAGTAGTTGCATAGCTATTCTTTCCACCGCATTGTGCATCAAAGTGATACCGCTTGCCCGATGGTGTTCTGTAAACACCTGACGGCTGTGATGGTGTATCTGTGGGGGTATAAGTTACAGTTTGAGATACACTGCTGCTGTTTGCACCTGTGGCATAGTCAATATAAATATCGGGCTGGCTGTTATAGCAGTATACGCAGAACATAACGCCCTGTCCGTTATCTTCAACAGAATATGCCTCCATAAGCACTCCGTCAGCAACAAGATTATTGCCGTCAAACACAGGTGTCACACGGTACATTACGTGATTGCCTGTTCTTTCTATATAGTCATCTACTGCATTTTCAAAGGGCAGCATACCGTCAACATTAAGTGCTCTTGTGCCTGTAATAAGATTTCTCGGATTTGCGTTTTCGCCCGTAAGCTGATAGCCTATAAGGTGGCAGCGATTATAAAGATACTTGCCAGGTATAAAATCATAGCTTTTGTTTTGCCAGCCTGTAGGTATAACGGAGCTAATGTCACCACGCTTTTCTGTCGGCATTATATCCTCAGCAATTGACGCCATAGTCACATCGCATCTGCCCAGATTGTCAAGCTTACTGTAATATTCAAATGAGCCGCCGATAATCTCATAATCCTTAAACATCGGCACATTATTGTTTACTGTAAAGTATGGCCAACCGCCGTATTGAGGTACAACACTCTTTATGTATTGATATTCCTCATCATCAAGCCCATTACGCAAAATCGTAACGGTACGTGTATCACCCTCCCACGCAACACCAAGATTAAAGCTCTCAGCCACAAAGCGTATCGGAAGCATTGTACGTCCGTTTATAATCTCAGGTGCAACGTCAAGATATTGTCCCACACCATTGAGGTAACCTGTATTACTGCCTATTGTAAGCGCTACAGTATCACCGTCCATTTTAAGAGTCGCCGTACGTGTATCGCCATTCCAGCTGACCTCACCGCCGAAAGCTTCGATGACAGAACGGATAGGCACTAATGTACGTCCGTTTTTCTCAATTGGCGTTGTATTATTATCGTCAATCGAGTATTTTGTGCCGTTATATTCCAATATGGGGTTATCTATCTGCAAGCTTACAACAACATCCTTTAAGCCTGCTGAATAA
>JAQXXM010000046.1 GCA_029226065.1 Clostridiales bacterium | reverse complement strand
ATTGGTCCTTTTTTTAGTGGTTTTTTTATTAGCCATTTCTATTCCTCTATTTGTTGTTTTATTGTTATTTAGCTACACAGATAAATCGTTGTTTAATATTCTACCGCAAGTGCGGGGCTGTTGCTAACGCAATATCCCCCTGTAGCTATTATACCATAGATAAACAAAAAAATCTACCCCTAATTTTTAATATATATCTATACTTTTTTAACCGCATATACTTAATAAAAAACGCAAAAAAATGCGAGAGTGTCCGCCCTCGCATTGTCTGTAAAATCAACCGTTATTTTTTGTATAATTCAAAAGTCCGCCAGCATACAGCATTTCTTTTTGTCTGTCAGAGAAACTAACAGCACATTCAAAATCAAAGCCCTTTGTTACGTTTGTAACCTTAATTATATCACCGTTCTTTATCTGCTCTCTAACATTTGAAATCATAAGCTCATCATCCTGACCTATTCTGTCATAGTCGCTCTCGTTTGCAAATGTCATAGGAATAATACCTGCATTTATAAGGTTTGCCATGTGAATTCTTGCAAACGACTTAGTAATAACAGCCTTAACGCCAAGATACAACGGTGCTAATGCCGCATGCTCACGTGATGAGCCCTGACCGTAGTTTGAGCCGCCGATTACGATACTCTTACCCATATTTAACGCTCTGTCATGGAACGTTTCGTCACATACTGCGAAACAATATTTTGATATTTCGGGTATATTTGAACGCAGAGGAAGTATTTTCGCACCTGCCGGCATAATATGGTCTGTTGTAATATTATCCCCAACCTTTAAGCTGACCTTTGCATTGATTGATTCGGGCATAGGCTCAGATGTCGGGAACGGCTTGATGTTCGGTCCTCTCAAGACCTCAACGCTGTCCATATCCTCCGCCTTTACAGGTGGTACTATCATATTATCATTTACAAGGAACTTTTCAGGCATTTCAAATTCAGGCATATCACCAAGAGTTCTTGGGTCTGTCAATACTCCTGCAACAGCTGATGCTGCGGCAAGTTCAGGTGATACAAGGTAAATCTGTCCGTCTGCAGTACCTGATCTGCCTTCAAAGTTTCTGTTGAATGTTCTTAGTGAAATACCGCCCGAGTTTGGTGACTGTCCCATACCGATACAAGGGCCGCACGCACTCTCAAGCACTCTTGCACCCGCCTCAAGCATTACAGCGAGTGCACCGTTCTCTGCGAGCATTGAAAGAACCTGTTTTGAACCTGGTGCAATAGAAAGTGATACATCGGGGTGTACCGTCTTACCCTTAAGAATATGTGCAACCTTCATCATATCCATAAGCGATGAGTTAGTACATGAACCGATACATACCTGGTCTATCTTCATACCGCCCAGTTCTTCAACTGTCTTTATGTTATCAGGTGAGTGAGGACATGCCGCCATAGGAACAAGCTCTGACAAGTTTATATTTACAACCTCGTCATATACAGCATCATCATCGGCACATAGAGGTGTATATACATCTTCTCTGCCCTGTGCCTTAAGGAATTTATATGTTACCTCGTCTGACGGGAAAATAGATGTTGTTGCGCCGAGCTCAGCACCCATATTTGTAATAGTTGCACGCTCAGGCACTGAAAGTGACTTTACGCCCTCACCGCAATATTCTATAACCTTACCGACACCGCCCTTTACAGACAGACGCCTTAAAACTTCAAGAATAACATCCTTTGCCGCAACCCAAGGCTGTAATTTACCTGTAAGCTCTACCTTAACAACCTTCGGACAGGTTATGTAATATGTGCCGCCGCCCATTGCAACAGCAACGTCCATACCGCCCGCACCTATTGCTATCATACCGATACCGCCGCCTGTAGGTGTGTGTGAATCTGAACCTATCAGTGTCTTTCCTGGCACACCAAATCTTTCAAGATGTACCTGATGACAAATTCCGTTACCGGGACGTGAAAAATATATTCCGTGTTTCTTAGCCACAGATCCGATAAATCTATGGTCGTCCATATTCATAAATCCGTTCTGAAGTGTGTTATGGTCTATATATGCTACAGAACGCTCCGTCTTTACTCTCGGAACACCCATAGCCTCAAATTCAAGATACGCCATTGTACCTGTTGCATCCTGTGTAAGAGTCTGGTCTATTTTGATACCTATTTCCGTACCCTTTACCATCTCTCCCTCAACGAGATGCGCTGAAAGTATTTTTTCTGTTAATGTTAAACCCATTGTATTTTCCTCCTTCTTGTGCAACAACACAACATCTATATTTTAATATGTTTATCTTTTTTTGTCAATACAGTTTTGGTAATTATCGGAATAATTTTCTTTTAAATGACTTAAAATCACGGTATGAAAGCGTTTCTCCTGCTAAAATCCTCTCTGCATTATTCATCATATAATCAACACATTCACTGCCGTAGCACTGCTGTATTCTCTTTAGTGCTTCGTCCATACACGGTTTACGTGTAGTCATATTGTGCATATCTGTACCGATTACATGAACAAGACCGAGTTTCATCATACGTTCAATTTCACGCTTATATGATGCCGTTACAACGCTCAGCCCTTTTCCTCGTCTATGTGATGCAGGCAAAAAGCTTGATGCATTAACCTGTATCAATACATTGAGGTCATACAGTGCATTACGCAACTCAGGATTTTGCGGTATATTCCTCTCGTCATGGGCAATAATGGGTATATATCCCTTTAATGTCAGTCTGTATGCATTTTCTATTGTCCTGTCAGACCATGGTGTATAGGGCATCTCAAGCAATATATATTTCGTGTTATCAATACACAGCTTATCAAGCCCCGAAAATTTTGTCAAGTCGCACGTAAGCTGTAATTCACACGCTTTTACAAGCTTCGGCAGTGAGCTGTCTTTTGCAAGCTCATTATATAAAGTATCTCGTTTTTCTATGAAAGTGTCTATATCCTCTTGCGAACTAGGATGCAAATGCGGTGTCAGAACAACGCAGTCTACACCCATTTCCTTTGAAGTAAGAAGCATTTTCTTTGACATTTCAATGTCTTTTGCGCCATCGTCAATACCGAACAACGCATGAGAGTGAAAATCATATATCATTCTTTTTTCTCCTTACGTAAATATTTTTTACAAGAATATATATCGTAACTGCACACAGAGAGCCAAGCGTATCTATCAACACGTCACCCACCATTGCGGCACGTCCCGGTATCGCTATCTGATGCAGTTCATCAGATATTGCATATAGAAGACAAAAAGCCACCGAACACGCTAACAGTTTACCTGATTTTAGTGAAAATACAACCGATGCGGTATTTGCCACCGATAATCCCAACATAAAAAACAATGTAAAATGTGCTGTTTTTCGTATTAGCGTGTGTATAGCATTATATACAACGTCTGCGGATAGACGTGGAATGAAGCTTGAGATAAAATTTGCTACTATTTTTGTTATGCCAGACGAGGTTTCAGATGAAACAGATGCTGTCTGAGACGAAAAAAAGAAAATCAAAGCCATAACGAATATCGTTATTAAACATGATATGACTTTGACTTTCTTCATCATTTTTCATCCTTCCGAATTGAAATCAAACTGCCTATTCAAATACATAAACTTCTTCTGTCGGTACGGGTGTGCTGACAGGCTTTTGAGTATGCTGTACAGGTGGTTCTGTTCTTACAGGTGCCTGCGTTTGCGGAACAGGTGTCGGCTCAGGCGTTGGCGTCTGCGTTTGTTGAGGAATTTCGGACGGCGTTGGCTCAGGTGTTGGTTCCGGTGTAGGTGTAGGCTCACCCAACTGTTCCATTAAAGCATTAATGCTCTTTGCGTCAAGCTCGTTGTCATCCTCAAGCATTTTACGTATAAGCTTTATTGTAGCATCATGTATGATTTCCGCAGTGTTGGCATCAACACCGTTATATACAACGTTTAATGCTTCAATTATGTTATTATTTTCTGTTATATACATACTGTATGTATCATGTGCATTAGAGTTTTTAACTATACGATATGTTGCCGAATATATAAAATCGTCCTTGTTCTCTTTCATAAACGAGAATGCAAGTATGTTTGTACGTTCATAAAATATCTTCAGGATTTTACAAGCACTGTCCACAAATTCTTCGTCATTCTCTGCATAGACATAGTCTGCATAGTAATCATAGAAATTAAGTGTATCGTATATTACTCTGTCAACGTATGCATCAATAGTTTCACAGTCCTGAACTGTCTCTACAATTTCGTTTATATTCTTACGTAGGTCTTCAGTAATTTCATCTATAAGCTCCAAACGGCGGTTATTGCAATAATACGCAATAAGCTTTGGATCAACCTGTCCTTTGTATTTTTCCACATAGTCTGACGTTCTTGTGATATAATATGCCTCGTAATACAATTCACAAGCTGCAATCTGTTGCTCATACACCGCATCATCAGCCTCTGCCAGATACATACATCCACTGTTAGTTACTTCAGGCAGACTAAGAGTTACATCTACAGATGCAAGAATATCTTTAAGCTCTGATTTATCATTACAGCCTGCCAGACAGAAAACCGATATAACGCATACAAGGAAGACCTTTAAGTATTTAAAGTTCATTCACTCACCTCAGGTCTATTATTATTTGTCGTTTTCTCAATCTTTTTTGAGCTTGAACGGTCAGAATAACTGTATCCGTATCCATATCCGTTATCGTACTTTGATTTATAGCCTTTACCATAACCGCTTCTGTATGAGCCATAGTTCATACTCATAGCATCTATATCGTTTATAAAGAATCCTATAAGCTTAGCTTTTGCAATATTTAAAAGACTCAATGCCTGATCAATACTTTCATAGTTTGTAAAGCCTTCTCTTACGATAAGCATAATTCCCGATACATAACCCGAAAGTGCGACCGCATCAGTAACGACAGTAACAGGCGGTGTATCAATTAGTATATAATCATACTGGAGTTTCAGCTTGTCTAAAAGCTTTTCCATTGACTCCGAACCCAAAAGCTCTGCGGGGTTAGGCGGTATTGAGCCTGATGTCATACAATCCAGCCCGGGGCGGAGATTGTGATACACAACGTCCTCAAACTCCTTTTGCTTTGACAGAACGGTAGTCAATCCATCCGACTTTACAACTCCGAGATATTGATGTATTCTCGGCTTTCTAAGGTCTGCATCTATAAGCAAAACCTTTGAGCCTGTCTGAGCGAATGTTATAGCAAGATTTAGTGCGGTTGTTGTCTTACCCTCGCCCGCATTTGCACTTGTTATGCAAAGAACCTTACATTTTTCGCTGGAGTCTGCAAGTGAAAATATTATATTTGTACGTGCAGTTCTGTACGCTTCCTGTATAATAAACGGAGTTTTCTTGTTTAGAATAGCTTCCTGACTCTTTTTAAGTCTCTGTCTGCGCTCATCTAACGTTGTATTCTCCGAATTATTTTTCTTTTTTAAAATATTTGCCATTTTGAGTACCTGAATCCTTTCATAAACACACTCGAAACTGCTCTTTTTAATCTAAGCTTGGAATTTCGCCGATAATAGGCAGGTTGTATTTAGCAATAAGCTCGTCCTTGCTCTTAACTCGGGTATCGAATAAATTAACAAGGAATATTATAAGCATAGCAATTACAGCACCGATTATAAGTCCGATTGCCGCATTACGCATTGTGTGCATTTCCTCAGGTCTCTTTGCTTCTTCCGGGTACTCCGTAAGCTTCGTACTACCACCGCCGAACACTCTTGAAATCTCAGCAGGTGCATTATTTACAATACTTGAACATACAAGATAAGATACGTGTGCATCTGCATTCTTTACCGATATTGATATTATGTTTGTATCTGTAACGCCCTCAAGTGAAAGCATATCCTTGATTTCTGAAATTGAATACCGATTATCAAGGTCATCACTGACTTTGCCAAGAAATTGCTTACTGCTAAGCACATCGATATATGTAGGCAAAAGATTTGCAGCACCCGCAATCGCACTTGCGTTAACGTCGGTCGAGGTCTGCTGTCCTTCAGTATTTACGTATATTCTTGCTGTAGATTTATATTCCGGTATAGAACTTACCTTAAAGTACGTATACGTTGCTCCTCCTACAAATATTGCAAATATGACGATAAACCACCAGAATGTCAACATCATATTAATTACATCAACCACGCTTATATCTGATCCGAATTTCGATTCGGAATCTTTGTTTACTACTACTTCTTCTGTAGACATATATACGTCATCCTTTCATAACTTACTAACAAATCAACATTTATTATACCATACGACAAAGATTTTGTCAACTAAATAAAGTATATTATTTTCAATTATCTTGACATAGTGTGATTTTTGGTATATACTGTTAATACAATAAGTATTATAGCCTCTTATCTTTATAAATCCTGCAGATAAGAGAAAAATTTATGCCGAAACAGGACGGCAGAACGGAGACTTGTATGAAAGTATTACTGATTAATGGCAGTCCTCACAAGGACGGTTGTACAAACAGAGCATTAAACGAAGTTATGGAAACATTAGAGCAAAACGGCATTAAATCCGAACTTGTATGGATAGGAACAGATGCAATTCACGGCTGTATCGCATGCGGCGGCTGTGCTGATACGAAAAAGTGTGTCTTTAACGATGTAGCTAATGTTATTTCTGAAAAAATGGCTGAATGTGACGGGCTTATCGTTGGCTCACCGGTTTATTATTCAAGCCCCAACGGCTCACTCCTATCATTGCTTGACAGAGTATTCGGAATTTGTCCGTACCTGACACATAAACCCGCAGCAGCAGTTGTCTCTGCACGCCGTGCAGGCACATCAGCCACAATTGATGCGATAAATAAATATTTCACTATCCGTCAGATGCCTGTTGTATCGTCTACATACTGGAATATGGTACACGGCAGCAAAAAAGATGATGTAGAAGAAGATGCAGAAGGTTTACAGACAATGCGTAATCTTGCACAGAATATGGCATGGCTCTTAAAGTGCATTAAAGCAGGAGAAGATGCCGGAATATCAGCACCTACAGCACAGACGGGTAAAAAAACAAGTTTTATAAGATAAAACTGTCAGAGTGTTGACAGGTTTGTCAACACTCTGAAATCCGCAAACAATGCGGATTTCAACATCAATTTCATTCAATAACTTTTTATCAGATATTGATTTTATGGCATTTTAAGCCTTTGAACTGTCTGCGCTAAATGCAACAGCCCTTATTCCCAATAGTCAACCTTATGCGGAAGACCTATATCCTTTACACTAAATACTAAATCCTCACCTTTTGCACATTTTCTCTTGTAATCATCAAGCGCACGAAATGCATATTTCCCCAATATTATAATTACGGGGATATTAATCAATGTCATACCGCCCATTGTAACATCGGCAATATTCCAAAGTAAATCTGCACTTAATCCTGCCCCTGCAAAAATCAGCAACGATGCGATGACATAATATATCCTCATTACAATTTTACCCGGCATTCCTTTATTGATATATGCTATCGCTTTATCAACATAGAAAAGATTTCCGAGCAGTGTGGTAAACGCAAAAAGCATCATTGATACCGTTATAAATATCGGTCCGAATGTGCCTAATGACGACTGCATAGACATCTGAATATACGGTGCGCCCGACAAATCAGTCGTAGGCTCAACACCTGATGTCATACACATAAAT
>JAQXXM010000045.1 GCA_029226065.1 Clostridiales bacterium | reverse complement strand
AAAAATGTAAAGAAAACGGCATACATACTGCAGTTGACACCGCAGGGCATATACCCTGGGCAGACTTTGAAAAAATAATTTCGTACACCGATTTATTTTTATATGACATCAAGGCTATGAATGATGAAATTCATAAAGAGTACACAGGTGTATCCAACAGCCTGATACTTGAAAATCTTGCAAAACTGTTAGCGTTAAAGTCCGCTGTATGGGTCAGAGTCCCGGTTATTCCCGGGGTTAATGATACCAAGATGGAAATGGAAAAAATCAAGTCATTCTTTGAAACGAACGGTTATCCCGAAAAAGTCGAGCTCCTGCCGTATCACGCAATGGGGGAGCATAAATATGCAGCTTTGAATAGGAAATCAGAAAATTTTGTTGTTCCTGATAAAGTGGAAATAAATGAATTAGAAAATATATTGATGAATATTTTAAACTAATATACGACTGAATATGCCAAGAGTAAATAGAGATGGGATATCCCGATATATTGCCAGGCTTGCATTGTTGTCTATATCCACAAGCTCGCAGTAGCTATAACCAGTTGTCTGTCCATTCAAAAAGGTTTGAAAAATAATTGCATTTGATTTCGCTCTTGCATCGGCATAACCCAAGCCATTCTGTACTTCGTTTAAAATATCGCTGGTAAAACTTTCTGCCACGATAATTGCTTCGTTTGTTGCATTGTAGTGTGCCGACTCTCCCGACACCTCTGATGCACTTGCAGAAAAAGAACTTATTAAAATTGATACGATTGATATGATAGATGTGATGGATTTTTTCATTTTGAAATTCCTCCTGTGTAAACTAGGTCTTCAAACACAAATTCTTCTGCTGTGTGCTTAATTTGCTCCATTGCAGAAACCCACGCCATTTGGTCTTTTACTTTGAGTTCTGCCGTGATGCCTTGCTTTGCAACCATATCTTTTATAAGCTTATTCACCATTTCTTTTGCGGATGTGTCGACTTCTTCAAGATAGGCAAGCCAAGTTCCGTTGAGCATTTTCGTTGAGTAGAAAGCAGGGCTATTTTCTTTAATAAATATTGAATGCAACCTGCCATACTTGACGATGTTGTAAACCTTGTCATCAGGAACAGTAAGGCTTGGGATGTAATAATCACCATTTCTCACATACTCAATTCCGTTTTCGATAAATCTTTCTTTCATAGCGTTAACGCCTACTTTGAATTTGGCATCTTTATTTTATCAGAAGGCATTTGCTTTGACGAATGTACGGATAAAAATATATAAAAAAGAGATAAAACCGGTTAAAGTTTTATCTCCTGAGATTTCGATGTTAGTGTTTTTCAAGTTTATTATTAAAATTAGAATAGTCAAGATATAATAAAAATCCGAACACACTACCGACAGGTACAAGGTTCGGATTTCTACTGTATGGTGCACCAGAAAGGACGCATATTGCTCCGCAATCTGCCTTACCTCGGCTGACGCCTCGTTACACTCGCTAAAAACAGTGCACTGCACTGTTTTCTAAACGCTGCGTGCCTCCTTGAGGTTCAAGTCCTCCCTTATTGAAAGCAACAAAAAAACAATCAGCTGTACCGATTGCTTTTTTGTTGGTGCACCAGAAAGGACTTGAACCTTCACGTCGGGGACACTAGATCCTAAGTCTAGCGCGTCTGCCAATTCCGCCACTGGTGCGTATTGAATTTTGCCTCGTAAGTTTTACACGGTCGAGGTACACCGAGGAGGAGCATTTACTTAATCCTCATATAGTTAATATGTTTTGCATATCAACTTTGTATATTATAGCAAATTATCGCTTGTTTGTCAATAGAAAATATTAAAAAATTTAAATTTATTGATTTATGCTGATAATTTGCTATAATTCATACAATTTTTAGTTCAAATAATAGATAGTTATTTAATTTCGTCTATGTTGTATGGCGTGATCTGATACACAAAATAGTTAAGCCAGTTTGAAAATAGAAGATGCGCATGGGAACGCCATCTGACAATAGGTTTCTTTGTCGGGTCATTTTTTGAAAAATAGTTTGCCGGAATAACGGGATTTAAGCCCTTTTCAAGGTCACGGAAATACTCATTCTTAAGCGTGTCCGCATCGTATTCGCTGTGTCCCATTACGAAAATTTGTCTACCCTTTTTTGTTGTTACAATATACACGCCTGCTTCTTGCGAGTCGGATAGTATTTCAAGCTCCGGCACTTTATTAATGTCCTCGGCACGCACTTCTGTATGGCGTGAATGCGGTGCGTAAAATACATTATCAAAACCACGCACAAGCTTTGCTGTTGTGCGACGTACTTTGTGTCTGAACACACCTGAACACTTCTCTTTAAGTGGATATTTAGGTATTCCATAATGGTAATACAGCCCCGCCTGTGCCGCCCAGCATATATGCAGAGTCGATGTCACGTGCGTTTTTGACCACTCCATAATTTCGCTTAATTCTGTCCAATAGTCAACCTTTTCAAAATCCATATTCTCAACAGGCGCACCTGTTATAATCATACCGTCAAATTTACTGTCTTTAATATCCGAAAACTCCTTATAAAAGGCTGACAAGTGTTCTTCTGATGTATTTTTTGAAATATGTGATGACATCTGGATAAGATCAACCTCAACCTGAAGCGGCGAGTTTGAGAGAAGTCTTAACAGTTGAGTTTCTGTTTTGATTTTCTCAGGCATTAAATTCACTATTGCAATCTTGAGCGGACGTATATCCTGACGTGCCGCACGTTTTTCAGTCATTACGAAAATATTTTCTTTTGTAAGTTGCTTTGTTGCGGGCAACTTATCGGCTATTCTAATAGGCATATCAATACCTCCCAGTTAAATGATTTATATTAAGCTACTATACCCACACCCTCGAGCAGAATTTTAAGACCTATGAGTATAAGTATAATTCCGCCTGCAAGCTCAGCTTTTGCTTTGTATCGAGAGCCAAATATATTTCCTATTTTTATACCGAGCATTGAGAGCAAGAATGTAATTAGTCCAATAGCCCCCACTGCAAACAAAAGGTATATATAACTCTCAAGCATAAATGCAAATGTGATACCTACAGCCAACGCATCAATGCTTGTAGCAACAGCCATAACAAACATGGTCTTAGTGGAAAAAGAACTGTCTACTGTTTCAGGATTATCGGAAAAGGCTTCCTTTATCATATTTATTCCTATAACCGCAAGCAGGATGAACGCAACCCAGTGATCTATTTGAGTTATGTATTTCTCAAATGTTGAACCGAGGAAATATCCTATAGTGGGCATAAGTGCCTGAAAACCGCCAAACCATAAACCGGTTATGAGATAATGCTTAGGCTTAAGCTCCGAAACTGCAAGCCCTTTACATACTGAAACGGCAAATGCATCCATCGAAAGACCTATGGCTATCAGTATTAATTCTATAATTCCCATTAATCTACCCTCAATTCGTAGTAAGACTATAAAGTGTTGTCATTTCATATTATAGTACCATATTTTTAAAATTATTTCAATAGTTTTTATAAAATTCGAGCCTGTAGATTTTTACCTATAAAATTATGGCTTTACTTTGTCGAAATATTATGGTATAATTATTAAAAATTTATATAGTTAATATAAGAGCCGGTGTGATTTTATCTCTTGCGTGCTAAATTTATGCCGTCAAAAGGCGGCAGTAGGGAGGACTATTATGAACTTGTTTTTAATATTAGCGTTTTTGTTTTTTATCGGGTCCTTATCGGGATGGGGACTTGAAGTACTTTTCAGAAGATTTATTTCAAAAAACAATCCTGAAAGAAAATGGATAAATCCAGGTTTTTGTGCCGGACCGTATCTACCGATTTACGGTTTTGGACTATGCATAATGTACTTGATTGCGTCTGTTGAAAAATTCGACATAGTAACCAGCCCTGTTTGGGAGAAAATAATCCTTTTTTTCGCAATGGCGGTTTGTATGACTGCAATAGAATACATAGCGGGAATTTTAGTTCTTAAAATGATAAAAGTGCGTTTATGGGATTATAGTTCGGAAAAATGGAATATACAAGGCATTATATGCCCAAAATTTTCAGTTATTTGGGCGTTACTTGGTGCATTGTACTATTTCTTCATACACCCACATATACTCGGCGCACTTAACTGGCTTTCAAGGAACTTAGCGTTTTCGTTTTTTATCGGATTATTTTTTGGGGTATTCGTTATTGATGCGGCACAATCCATGCAGCTTGTTGCAAAGCTTAAAAAATACGCCGAGGAGAATAACGTTGTTGTTCGTTACGAAGAAATCAAGGCGCATATCAGGAACTGGCATAAGGAAAATAAACAGAAGTACAGTTTCTTTTTCCCATTCAAGTCAAGTATACCCCTGTCGGAGCATTTGAAAGAACTGCGTGAAAGAAACAAAAAATAATATTATGCAATGCTTGCCGTTACAGGTATTTTACGGCAAGCACAACTACTCCTAATATTGTAAGAATGGTACCTGTAGCACGATTGAGCGTTTTCGTTTCCGCTTTGTTGGCGAAGTTCGCACCGATACGTGCCCATATAAAGGTAAATACAATGCACAAAATCAAAACTGTCCAGTTTGGTGTGCCGCCAATTGCGAAGTGGCTTAGTGAGCCTGTTAGTGCAGTGAATGTCATAATAAAAACGCTTGTTCCCACTGCTGTCTTTAACTCATAGCCTAAAACACTTGTGAGAATAAGCAACATCATCATACCGCCGCCTGCACCAACAAAACCGCAGATAAAACCGATAAGTATACCGCAAATAATGCTTTGTATAAATCGTTTTGAAGCACTTACTTCCATCATTGACTCTTTTGTTGTCATAACAGGCTTTATAATAAATTTAATACCAAGTAGCATTGTCATAAACACAGAGAAACTGCCCATTGTAGCACTGGGGAGCAGACTTGCAACCCAACTGCCGACCATCGTCATAATCAGTACGGCAATCATCATAACAATGCCGTTTTTAATATCCAGATTTTTATTCTTTCCGTAGGTGTAAGCACTGACAGCACTTGCCAACACATCAGATGCCAAAGCAATACCGACTGCTTCGTATGCATTCATACCTAAAAAGGTAATAAGCACAGGTGAAATAACAGCCGCAGCACTAAGACCCGCAAAGCCTGTACCTAATCCTGCACCCATACCACCTAAAAAACAAACGATAATCGTTTTCAAAATCTCCATTTTTAATTCACGGCTTTCTAAATTTAATTAATAATATTGTTACAGTATACCACTGTTTGAAAAATGTGTCAATATATTTCATAAAATTATGAGTATTTCTGCGAAAAGCTTGACAATTGGGGATAAAAATAGTAAAATAAAATAGAAATGATATGTTCAAATAATTGCATATAAAAGTGAAAGTTTGAGAAAGGATTTAACGGAAAAATGATAATTACATCATCTCCGAAAGGAACAGAGGATTTATTGCCGCAGGATAGCTACAGATGGCATTATCTTGAAAAGAAATTTAAGGAAACGGCGGATGCGTACAACTTCAAGGAGATACGTGTGCCGACTTTTGAACATACAGAGCTTTTTGAACGAGGCGTAGGCGATACTACGGACGTTGTTGAAAAGCAAATGTATACATTTACGGATAAGGGTGGAAGAAGCGTAACGCTTCGCCCTGAGGGTACAGCGTCGGTTGCACGAAGCTTTTTGCAGAATAGCTTATACGCTTTGCCTATGCCGATGAAGGCTTTTTACAATATTGCGTGCTTCAGATACGAGAATAAACAAAAGGGCAGACTTCGTGAATTTCATCAGTTTGGCGTTGAGGCGTTTGGTGCAGAGAATGCAACGATGGATGCGGAAATCGTGTCACTTGCGATTACATTCTTAAAAAGTGTAGGTTTAACCGATTTGTCAATCAATGTAAATTCTATCGGATGCCCCGAATGTCGCAAGGCGTATTCGGACGCACTAAGAGAGTATTTAAAACCGAGATATGATGAGCTTTGCGATACGTGTAAGGGCAGATATGAACGTAATCCGTTACGTATAATCGACTGTAAATCAGAGATTTGTCAGGACATAGTAAAGGACGCTCCGAAGCTCCTTGATTATATTTGTGACGATTGTCGTGAGCATTTTGAACAGTTTAAGGCGTGCCTTGATGCAATGGATATAGACTATAAAATAGACACAGGCATCGTAAGAGGTCTTGATTACTATACTAAGACTGTGTTTGAGATAATAAGCGGTGATTTTACTGTATGCGGCGGCGGACGTTATGACGGACTTGTTGAGGAGCTTGGCGGAAAAAGTACACCTGCTGTAGGTTTCGGTCTGGGCATAGAAAGACTACTTTTACGTCTTGACGAAACAGGGGTCAAAATACCGAAGCCTGATGGAGTATCACTCTACATTGCACCAATGGGCGAAAGAGCAGTGAAAGAGGCACAAAAGCTGGCGTACTCACTAAGACAGGCAGGGATAAGCGTTGATACTGACCACTTAGGCAGAGGACTTAGAGCAAGTATGAAATATGCTGACAAGCTTGGTGCATTAAACACTCTTGTACTGGGTGATAATGAAATTGATACGGGAATAGTTAAAATTAAAAATATGTCAAGCGGCGAAGAAACAGAAACAGCATTAGATAAAATAGCAGATTTTTTTCAGAGTGTGAGAAAGGAACAGAAATAATGGATACAATGAAAGGCTTGAAGCGTACAAACTATTGCGCAGAAACAGAGGGAATAGGTAAGACAGTTGTTGTCGGAGGATATGTTCAGAAAATACGTGATATGGGTAATCTCATATTTATTGATTTGCGTGACAGAACAGGCATCGTTCAGCTTGCGTTTGATGACAGCACAGATCCTGAAATCTTAAAGAAAGCGAAATCGTGCCGCAGTGAATTTGCACTTATGGCAAAGGGCGTAGTTCGTGAACGTGAGAGTAAAAACAAGGATATAAAAACAGGTGATATTGAGATATACGTAGACGATTTACGTATACTTGCAAAGGCTCAGACACCGCCGTTTGAGATTACAGACAATACGAATGTAAATGAGGAATTACGTTTAAAATACCGTTATCTTGATTTAAGAAGAAGCGTGTTGCAGAAGAATATTATAATGCGTTCGGAAATCGCAAAGGCGGCACGTGACTATTTCTACGACAACGGCTTTATCGAGATTGAAACACCGATGATGATTAAATCAACTCCGGAGGGCGCACGTGACTATGTAGTTCCGTCTCGTGTGCATAAGGGCAGTTTTTACGCACTTCCGCAGTCACCGCAGATATATAAGCAGCTGCTTATGATTTCGGGCTTTGACAGATATATTCAGCTTGCACGCTGTTTCCGTGACGAGGACTTACGTGCAGACCGTCAGCCTGAATTTACACAGATAGATATGGAAATGTCATTCGTTGACGTTGAGGACGTACTGGAAATAGTTGAGGGATTTATAAAATACCTGTATAAGACAGTGCTTGATACTGATATTCCAACACCGTTGCCGAGATTGACATATAAGGAGGCTATGGAGCGTTACGGCTCGGATAAGCCTGATACACGTTTCGGTATGGAAATTCAGAATATCAGCGATGCAGTTGCTGACAGTGATTTTGTAGTATTTAAGTCAGCACTTGAAATGGGCGGCTCTGTTCGTGCGATAGTTGTACCAGGTGCCGCAGATGTATATACACGTAAGGAAATAGACAAGCTTGTCGACCATGCAAAGGGCATAGGCGCAAAGGGACTGGCATACGTACGCTGGAATGAAGAAGTGCCAAATGCAAGCTTTAAAAAGTTCTTCACTGACGAGGAGCTTATGTCACTGCTTAACACACTTGGTGCTAAAAAAGGTGACGTAGTGCTTATAGTTGCAGATAAAGACAAGGTTACACTACCTGTATTGGGTGCATTAAGATTGATGACTGCAAAGCGTATGGATATAATCCCCGAACAGTGGAACTTCCTGTGGATTACAGACTTCCCATTCTTTGAGTATGATGAAGAATCGGACAAGTGGCTTGCAATGCACCATCCGTTCACAATGCCTAATGATGAATGTATACAGTATCTTGACACTGATCCCGGCAAGGTTAATGCAAAGGCATACGACCTTGTACTAAACGGCGTTGAGCTTTCAAGCGGCTCGATAAGAATTAATGATTATGAACTACAGCAAAAAATGTTTGAGCTTTTAGGCTTAACTGACGAAGAAATCGAGGCAAAGTTCGGATTTTTGGTAGAGGCATACAAGTATGCCGCAGCACCGCACGGTGGTATGGGTATCGGTCTTGACAGACTTGCAATGCTTATGTCGGGTTGTGACAGCTTGCGTGATGTAACGGCGTTTCCGAAAGTACAGAACGCATCGGAGCTTATGTCACAGGCACCGGGCACCATAGACCCGTATCAGTTGGAGGAATTGGGTATATCAATAAACGAGAGAGAGGAGAATACAAATGATTAAATTATGGAACACAACAATGCCGTATGCAAGTGAGGATGTGGATTTCATACCGCATCTTAAGGAATATATAGCAGGCTCGAAGGGTATCGTAGTTGTATGCCCCGGCGGCGGCTAT
>JAQXXM010000044.1 GCA_029226065.1 Clostridiales bacterium | reverse complement strand
CAAC
Organism: Clostridiales bacterium; assembly: GCA_029226065.1. Classification (GTDB taxonomy): domain Bacteria; phylum Bacillota; class Clostridia; order UBA1381; family UBA1381; genus Ornithomonoglobus. The sequence goes on along the minus strand of JAQXXM010000044.1, from coordinate 10,338 downwards.
GTATATGTTAAATGTTCCGCAGGTACGTGATGTACAAAAGGATTTTGATGACACTCTCTCAAAATGCCGCCGAGTAATGCGGGTTGAATATGATAATTACCCATGGTTATACCGCGCCTTTGGAAGGGTGTTAAGATGCATTGCAACTATGATATAAGATAGGGGCTGTAAATAAAGCCGAACAGTCCTGCGGGGATGCGAAAAAATAGTGCAGAACGGACGAAAACCGCCGAATAGCAAGGCTATGAGGGTTATTCTGCAGTGTACGTGGGTACTCAAGGAACGGTTTTCGTTCGTAGTTTGACGGCAGAGATAAAAGAAAATCCGCAGAATTGCGAATTTTCTCCAAAATAATTGTTTTACCAATGCTTTTATTATATATATCAACATATATAGAGTTGCCGTCAAACGATCGGTGCTGTTTTTTTACATCCCCATAGGTACGCTTTTCTACTTAAAGTCACTTGGTTTCTTTCCTGTAATACGGGTAAATGCTTTATAGAAATTTGACGAACTGTTAAATCCACATTCCATAGCAATATCAAGCTTTGTCATATTTGTTGTCCTTAAAAGCTCAACGGCGTGGTCTATACGTTTGGCGGTTATGTATTCCCATAGGGATATGCCGTTTAGTTTTTTAAATACCGTGGAAAAATAAGTGGGCGACATGGAGGCAACGTCGGCAATTTCTGTGAGTGACATATCGTTACACAGGTTGTTTTCAATATAGTGCAGTGCCTTTTCCATGGGCTTAATTATTTTTATATAGCTTTTATAACTAACAGACTCATCTATATAGTTATAGCTCCTTACAAGCTGGGTGATAACCCATAAAAGCTTGAATTTAGCCATAGATCTGTATCCGTCCTTTTTTTGGGAAAGCTCATGCTCTATGTCGATAACGGTATTGTACAAGGTTTTAGTCATTGGATTGTCAGGATCTATTCTGTTCTCATAGTTTTCACTTCGTGCAAAAAATATACGGGGGAGGGATAAATCACCGTCAGTCCATAAAAGCCGCGGTACAAAATGAATGTTAAGAATTTCACACTCTTCATATATATCCGTAATACAATGCTCCTCATCGCCGCTGAACAAAAATACGCTTCCTGCGGAAAAGTCATAGGTTTTATTTTTTGTATGATATTGTCCGCATCCTTTCAAAATAGCGGAAAGCTCACATTCTGCATGGTGATGTATACGAAACATATTTGTACGTGTATGTGCGGTTGAATAGTAGCTTTTCATTAAAAAACGGTTATTTACATCGGTAAGTATATTTTCATCATGCTTCATTGATATAAACCTCAATTTTGAAATATAGTGGATAAAATAGTAAATATAGTAGATGTTTTCTGCCTCCGCCTATGATAATATTATAATACAGGAAACAGTAAAAGTCAAGGTGTTATGTAGGAGGATAAAGATGAACGATAACTTAAAAAACATTATTTCAGAAAATGTCAATGTTTGTTCTTCACCGTCTGAGTTAAAGATAACAGATATACGTGTTGCAAACATAAACGGTGCGCCGAAACACTGCCCGCTTATAAAGGTATATACAAACCAAGGGCTTGTTGGTTACGGCGAAGTGAGAGATGCATCAAGTGCAACGTATGCGCTTATGCTTAAATCAAGATTGATAGGTGAAAACCCCTGTAATGTTGATAAAATATTCAGGAGAATAAAACAGTTCGGCGGACATTCACGTCAGGGTGGCGGTGTTTCGGGCTTAGAGCTTGCTATGTGGGATCTCGCAGGTAAGGCATGGGGCGTTCCGCTGTGGCAGATGCTCGGCGGTAAGTTCCGTGATAAGGTAAGAGTATATTGCGACACAGATGTAGACGGAAAGCATACAGGCACAGATATGGGGCATGCATTAAAGGCGAGAATGGAACAGGGCTTTACATTCCTTAAAATGGATTTGGGAATTGAGCATCTTCTTGATGAGCCGGGCTGTCTTAATGCACCAATAGGTATGCTTGAGGATATAAAGAAATATTCAATGAAAGCAATTTTGCATCAGGGCGGCTCAATTGATATGGATATGATGCTCGGCAAAAACTACGAAACATTTACTATTCCTCATCATGCAACGGGAATACATCTTACACAAAAGGGTATGGATGTGCTTGAAGAGTATGTAAGACAGGTGCGTGAGGTTATAGGTTATGAAGTACCGCTTGCAATAGACCATTTCGGACATATATGCATCGAGGATTGTATAATGTTTGCAAGACGCCTTGAAAAGTATAATATTGCATGGATTGAAGATATTGCACCATGGCATTATACAAAACATTATGAGAAAATTGCAAATTCTACTTGTGTTCCTATCTGTACAGGTGAGGATATCTACTTAGCAGAAAACTTTGAACCGCTTATGAAAAACGGCGGCGTGTCGGTTGTTCATCCCGACCTTTTGACAGTCGGCGGTGCGTTGGAAATGAAGAAGCTTGGAAATATGTGTGATAAGTACGGTGTTGCAATGGCTATACACATGGCAGAAAGCCCCATTGCAATGATGGGAGCAATTCATTGTGCGGCGGCAGTACAAAACATATTGGCAGTTGAGTTCCACTCAATTGATATTCCTTGGTGGAACGATTTGGCAAACGGCATTGATAATCCGCTGTTCCGTGACGGCTTTGTAAATGTTCCTGATAAACCGGGCTTAGGTATTGAAAGTCTGAACGAGGAGCTTATTGCAGAACATATGCATGACAAGTATCCCGGACAGTGGGAGCCTACAACACAGTGGGATAGTGAGTGGGCAAACGACCGTGAATGGAGCTGACGCAAAAAATAAGCTGCGCATCTCACCTCGAAACCTGCCTTGAAGTATAAGCATACATCGGCGGCAGATTTTCGAGGGACCTGCTTGCTTCTTTTTCACGTCACATAAATAAGCGTCGCATCTCACCTCGAAACCTGCCTTGAAGTATAGGCATACATCGGCGGCAGACTTTCGAGGGACCTGCTTGCTTCTTTTTTGCGTCACATAAATAAGCGTCGCATCTCACCTCGAAACCTGCCTTGAAGTATAGACATACATCAACGGCAGTCTTTCGAGGGATCTGCTTGCTTCTTTTTCGCATCACGGAGACAAATTTCACATTTTATGTTTTTATGAAAGAGGTTGATTGTAAAAATGAATATCGCATTTGACAGAGAAAAGGTTTTAAAGAGTTATATTGAAAATAAGGATAAACTTGATAAAAGAAACAGGGAAGGTATAGAAAAATACCGAAAAGGAAACTTTAAGCTAAGCTTTGCAAAGGATGCAAAGAAAATACACATTCGCCAGACGAAGCACAAGTTCTTGTTCGGATGTACGGCATTTATGCTTGAAAGCTTTGAAGTAGACGAAAAAGAGGATAAGTTCAAAGAATTGTTCTCCAATCTTTTCAATCAGGCGGTTGTTCCGTTTTATTGGTCTGACCTTGAGCCTGAGGAGGGAAAGGTGAGATTTAGTAAGGACAGTGAGAATATTTACAGACGACCGGCACCCGATATTGTTATTGATTTTTGCCGTGAATACGGAATAGAGCCTAAAGGCCATTGCCTTACATGGAACTGGTTTGTACCTCAATGGCTGGAGAAATACGGCAGTGAGGACAGAAAACGCATACTCGAAAGACGATTTAAAGAGATTGCGGAGCGTTACGGAGATATTATTCCGTCATTTGATGTTGTAAATGAATCAGCATCAAATTACAGATATGGAAAAAATACACTGTTTGAAAATTACGATGAGTTTGCACTTGAATTGGGCGGTAAATACTTTAAAAACAACATAAAAATACTGAACGAAACCAATGAAGCAATATGGCGTGATTACGTTACCGAAGGCAAATATATGGCATTTAATATGCAGCTTAAGGAGTTTATCCGAAAAGGATTGCCGATTGATGAAATAGGCTTGCAATATCATATTTTCGATATGCCTGAAAACTTTGAAGGTAACAACACTTACTTGAATGCCGAATATATGCTTGAGATTTTAGATATATTCGATGAATACAATCTGCCAATGCATATTTCGGAAATAACAATTCCGAGCTACAGAGGTAAAATCCCGCAGAATGAGGAAATTCAGGCAGAAATTGCGGAGTTGTTGTATACAACATGGTTTGCCACAAGAAATATGAAAAGTATAGTCTGGTGGAATCTTGTTGACGGTTATGCGGCATACGCCCCGTTGGGTTCTGAGGACGGCGAGAATATGTATGGCGGTGGACTTGTTCATTTCGATATGACAAAAAAGCCTGCGTATGAAGCCTTGGACAGACTTATAAATCATGAATGGAAAACTGAAATAAAGTCAGCGGCGGCAAACGGCGAGTATTCGTTCAGAGGTTTTTACGGAGAATATGAGATTGAAATAGAAAGTGACGCAGGCGTAGAAAAGCATACGATCGTCCTTGATAGGGATGGTATGGAAGTGACGCTTTAAACGGAGTTACGAAAATAAATAATGTAAAAACATGTTAGATCGGACAGAGAGTCTACATTAGCCTGCATACTATGCAATCAAGGACTTGTTTGAAAAAGAATGGCATACAGAGATGTCAGTTGAGACAGACAGTGAGGGTAGGGCGTACTTTAAGGGCTTTTACGGTGACTACAGTGCAGTAATAAACGGCACAGAATATACAATAAGTGCCGTAAAATCAATGCAGAAATACCCTGACGGCACAGGAAGTATTAAGATTGAATTAGCGTAAATTTTGCCTTGACTTGCGGTATGTGCTTGGAGACATACCTGTAATCCGTCTGAAGCTTTTGTTAAAGTTTGCCTGACTGAAAAATCCGCATTCATAAGCAATATCGGTGATTTTGCTGTCAGTATTGTTAAGCATACTGACAGCACGCTCAACTCTTTGAAGCAATAGATATTCATAAGGCGAAACACCTGTTATTCCTTTAAATAATGACGATAGGTGGGAACGGCTTAAATTTGCATTTTTGGCAATTTCGTCAAGTGTAATATTTTCGCCAAGATGCGTGTTGATAAATGCAATTGCGTTTTGAATATCTTCAAGGTGCGACGGAGTAAATGTGGGTAGATTTACATTATGTGAATACGACTCAAGCTCTTGTGCTATCATTTCAATTAATAAAAGAACAAGACGACGTATTTTAAATCTGTTATCGGCAGGATTTTCAGCAAGCTCCATAATGTCGTTGATAATATCCGACTTAAAATTAAAACAATGTGGTATCGGCAAATCACCCGTTATAAGACTAATCATTTCGGGGCGAATGTACTCAGAGCATATATTCCATAAATAATATGAAGTAATATGCAGGTTAAATGAAACGAGTTCATCGCTGTAAATGGTCGGAACACAGTGCTGTTCATTTGCACGTACAAGAAATAAATCATTTGGTTTTGCATCAAAATGTTCACCGTTAAGGACATAGTCACCCCTACCCGATATGATATATCCTATTTCAAGCTCTGTGTGGTAGTGAGTTCTGTAAAGATCTGTTTTATGAGACTTTACACTGTCAAACGCAGTAAATATAAGTTGTTGTGAGTGTTCTGTATAAAAAGAATTTCTCATGACGGCATCCTTTCATAATCGGAAGATATGACTGGTTTTTTGTAATATAGTAGTGGACGTAAACACTGATATATGATATATTTAGTATATAATAAAAAATCTTTTGTGTCAAGAAAGGATTGTAAAATATGAAAAATACAAGTGTATCTTTGTATGAGAGAGTTGAAGAGCAAGTTGCATCTGACGTTACGTGTGCTAAAATCACATATAAGGATGGCAGTACAGAAACCGTTTATGCCTTTGATTATCAGCCTGTAAAATTCATCTATGACGATGAGGGCTTTGAGACAGTAGAAAAAGAAGGCGAACCGTACAAATGCATTCGCTACACACCAAAATGTGTGGGAGAGGCGACAATAGTATATTGTTCAGACAATGAAAATGCAAAAACAATAAATGTGTTACCGTCGGAGTCGAATGGGTTTATACGTGTTTCAAATACCGACAGAAGATATTTTGAATACAGCGATGGAACAGCATATGTACCCATAGGAATAAATATGGCATTTCCTACTACATACGAAAAGCATAACGGTAATGAATTCGGAACATCGGGAGAATTTTGCTATGTAGGTATGAAGCAGTATGAACGCTGGTTCAGAAAAGCATCACAAAACGGTGTGAATATGGTGCGTGTATGGATAGGTCATCCGTATTTCACACCTGATAAGGATAACGCATATGATCTTGACTTAGTACAGCTATCAAAAATAGATGAGCTTGTAAATCTTGCGAAAAAATACGGACTCACGTTAAAGCTGACTTTAGAGAATTTCAGATATTTTGATTATGATCGTATAGCGGACACAAACAGCTACAGTGACGATGTGTTCAGAAAGTTCAATAAGAAAATATATATGGACGGACAGCGTTGCGAAAGTACGGAGGAGTGGATTACAACTCCAAAGTATTTAGATGGATGGCTCTATAAAGTAAACGAGCTTGCAAAGAGATTTGGTGATGATACATCAATTTTCGCAATAGAGCTATGGAATGAAATGAACAGTATACACTGTCCGATGGAAAAGACATTGGAATGGAACAAACAAGTTTTACCAAAGGTAGCCGAAATGTTCCCTGATAATATGGTAGTAAACTCACTGGGAAGCTTTGAATCAGAGGGTGTAAAGAAAACATATGAAAATTTCTGTTGGGATAAATCATCATTTAAGCAGGTACACAGGTATTTAGACCAGGGTGCATCTTATGAAGTGTGTCACGAAAATCCATTGGCTCTTTTAAAAGATGCGTGTGAGGTTCTTGCAACTGATGACATGCCTTTTATAGCGGCGGAAACAGGTGCTGTAAATAACTGTCACAGCGGTCCGTTTAAGTTTTATATAAATGACGATGATGGCATTTTGTTTGCAGATTGCGTTTATACTCCGTTTTTTGCGGGTAGTGCAGGATGCGGTCATATATGGCATTGGGATGAAAGATACGTTGAAGCAAAAACACTTTATAAGATGTATAAGCCGTTTACAGAGCTTATAGACGGTATAGATGTTGTAAATGAGGGATTTAGATCTTCTGATTTGTCGACAGATGATGCGTATGTATTGACACTTAACGGTAAAAGTTATATACTTGGTTATATAAGAAATAAAACTGCAAATTGGCGTAATATGCTTCGTGATCTTAGAGATGCAGAGATTATAAGCGAGTTAAAGGTTAATATTAAGGGAGCCAAGAGCGTAGAGCTTATAAATATATGGGACGATGATATAACTGTGGAAAAGTCAGATTGTGACGTAACATTTAAAAATATCAATTACGGTGTTATGTTTAAAGTTGCCTTAAATGGAGGGGTGACGGTATGATTTTAGCGGATTATTTTACATCAGACCATAACATTATATGGGACTATGCACGTCAGGTAGGAGTGGAACATGGTGTCATACGGCTACCTGAAACAGAAGATTTTGACGTTACAAATCCATCACATTGGCAAACTGTAGTAAAAAAATTCACAGATTTTGGGATAAAACCTGTAGTTATTGAGCCTATGCCAAACTGTCTCCATGGCCATATAAAAGCAGCAGACGACAAACGTGACGAGTCCATAGAAAAGGTTATAAAAATGCTCCCCATAATGGAGCAAAACGGTATAGATACCATATGTTTTAACTTTATGGCGCATATCGGCTGGCTGAGAACGTCTGATTCAATTGCCGAGCGTGGCGGTGCGTTGGTAACAGGCTTTGATATAGATGAGTTCACACCTGTGGACAAGAAAATTACCGAAGATGAGCTGTGGTATAATTATGAGTATTTCATAAAAGCCGTTATTCCGTATGCCCAAAAGCATGGAATTAAACTTGCTCTTCACCCCGATGATCCGCCTTTGTCAAGACTCGGAGACGTAAGCCGTATAATGGTAAGCTATGAGAATATAAATAAGGCAATAAATATTGTCAACAGCGATAATCTCGGAGTAACGATGTGTCAGGCAACATACAAAATGATGGGAGAGAATTTGTATGAGGTGATACCGAAGTTAAAGGACAAAATATTCTTTGTACATTTCAGAAACGCAGTAGGAAACAAATATAAATTCAACGAGACATTTCATGACAACGGCGACATAGATATGGCTGATATAATGAGGCTTTATAAACGCTGTGGCGTAAATGTTCCCATACGTGTTGACCATGTTCCGCTTATGGCGGGCGAAACTCAAGAAACAGCAGGATATACCGCACTTGGCAGATTATATGCAATAGGTTATCTGAAAGGTATAATGCAAAGTGTCGAAAATGATGACTAAAGTCATTAACATTATTTTAAAAAAGCGTAATAACGCATCAACCCCCTGGCCCCCAATCTTGGGGGCAGGTAGGTACGCTTTTTTTGAACAAGCAAAATTGCTCACTAAAAACGAGCAATTTCCTATGTTATAAAAAGCCGTTTCGAATTTTGCTTTAAAAACTTTTACAAACGGCTGATATTAAGATGAAAAGGAGAAAAAGAAAAATGCATTTTAACGACAGAGAAGAAATAATCAAATTGACACCCCAATGGAAGGGTGAAAGATTGCCGGACGGACGTCCGAAAGTTGACGAGAAGTATCTAAAGGCACTTAACAATCTGACACTTGAAGAGGTATGGAAACCAATATTTGTGTTAGGTTATGAGAGCCAGTTTGAGGGAAGACTGCATACACTTCACGATGACGGACGTAAGCTTATCGGACGTGCTGTTACGGCTACATACTGCCCGTACCGTCCCGACCTTGACGAGGTTGTAAAGGACATAGGCCGCAGTGAGAACAGAACAGGTACATATAATCAGTGGGTAGTAGATAATCTTATGGAATACGACGTGCCTGTAATTGATATGTACGATAAAATATACAAAGGTACATTCTTTGGCGGTAACCTTACAACAGCACTTAAAAACAAGACAAAGAGCGAAAACGCCGGTGCTGTAGTATGGGGCGGTATACGTGATACTGAACAGATGAAGCGTGTTCCCGATACTCAGGTTTACTACAGAGGTATAGATCCCACACCTATACGTGATTTTATAATGACAGGCTATAACACTGCCACAAGAATAGGTAACGCAATTTGCTTGCCGGGTGACGTGGTATTCGGTGCGGGCGGCGGAGTGTTGTTTATACCGTCACATCTTGTTGAAGATGTTGTAGGAAATGCGGCAAAGACGCAGGTTAAGGACTTGTTCGGTTTTGAAATGATAACGCTTAACAAGTTCACAACTGCTCAGATAGACAAAAATACATGGACAAAGGATATGCTTGATTTGCTTATGGAATTTATTGAAACAGACGACAGAGCCGCAGAGTATCGTGGTCTTGACTGGTCACATGAGTATGATCTTGCAATAAATGGTGATCCGAATGATACACAGTCAGCACTCTGATATTTATATTGCCTCATGTACAGAGGACGGCGGTATTTACCGCTATAACTTAACGGATGACGGTAAGCTGATGTTTGTTGATAAAATAAGCCTCGACCGACCTATGTATATGACAATTGAAAACAACAAAATGTACGTTGTACTGCGTGCTCCGTTTAAGGAGAATAACGAAAGCGGAGTTGTAACGCTTAAAATAAACAATGACGGATCACTTTCGGATATATCCCGATGCGTTTCAACTAAGGGTGAGGTTGCGTGCCATATAGCGGTTGACAATGGTGATGTGTATTGTGCCAACTATATATCGGGAAGTGCCATAAAGCTTCCCGACACCCTTTTAATACACCCGGGTAAAGGTCCGCACCCGACACGTCAGGATAAATCACATACACATTATGTAGGCTTTACACCTGATAAAAAGTATTTATGCGCAGTCGACCTGGGCGTTGATACGATTTTTGTATATAACAGGGATATGCAACTCCACAGCAAAGTAAAAGTACCGTCAGGACACGGTGCAAGACATATTGTGTTCTCCGCGGACGGTAAGTATATGTTTTGTGCAAATGAATTAAAATCCACTGTTTCAGCATTTCACTACTGCGATGGTAAGCTTGATATTATTGATACCATCAGCGTGTTACCGCAAGATTTTGATAAAGAAAGTACGGCTGCCGCAATCCGAATAAGAGACGGTAAGGTATATATATCAAACCGAGGCCATGATTCTGTATCAGAGGTTGAGTTTAAAAACGAAAAGCTCACTCTTATAAAGACGATTGACTGCGGCGGCTCATCACCGCGTGATTTTGATTTTGTTGATAAGTTTATGATATGCACTAATGAAAACAGCAATAATGTTACTGTATTTGATTGCGAAAACGGA
>JAQXXM010000043.1 GCA_029226065.1 Clostridiales bacterium | reverse complement strand
AAACCAACAAAAAAAGACTATTTGCTTATGACACATATATTGACGAATGGTCGGAGCAGGAGGCTACAGAACGCATCTTAAGCTTTGCTAATAATCAGAATGGCATCTATATGCTCACAAAAGGTGGAGAGGTATTACAGCTTAATAAAAGTCAATATGCACACAATTGGTCATTTGAGACGGATTTGATAACAAATAAAACCGTTGATATAAAGCACGTAAAGAAGCTTCAGATGTTTGCTGATATTGAAAGCGGGGCAAATATCAAGGTGTATATACTATATGACGATGAGGTATTTAACGAAGATACATCTCATCTTGTGTATGAAAGCTCAGGTTACGGCCAAAAGCCTATAAGAGTTAAACCCAGGCAGACTGCAAGCTACGGCATAAAGTTGCACGTTGAGGGGTTTGGATATGTGCGTTTGTACGAGCTTGAAATATGCTTAGAAGTGGGGGGCGATTTGTATGCGTGAAGAAAATATACAACAAATGAACTTCAAAGAGCTTCGAGCACAGGTTCAATTGCTACGTGATGAGCTTGCAATATTCAAGCGTAAGTATGAAGATGCGATATATAATCTTGATGATAATAATTTTTGCGGTAAACTTCTTAAGGAAAAGGAACAAATGCGCACAGAAATTTCTATTACTGCCGACGGCATCAAAACTAAGGTGTCAAAGACTGATTTAGATGAAGCTCTAACAGAGTACTCAACAATTGAACAGACAGCAATCAACATTGCTTTGGCAGTAAATAGCGAGAGAGAATATGCAGATGGACAATATGCAAGCTTAAGTAGTAGAATATCTGTTGAAAAAGACCGCATTTCATCAATTATAAGAGGTGAATATACCGGTGACTTGCTTGATGGTTATCTTACAGGCATTGAGATAACGCCTCACTCTATAAAAATGATAGATGATCCAGTATATTCGGTGTATAACAGAGATGGACTTATTTTTTATGATGAAGCGAACCAAAAAGAGGGTTGGGCAATACAGCCTGACAGAACAGGCGTAGGCGGAAAACTAAATTATTATGTCAATGATGTGGCTTGCTTTAGCATTTCACGACCTGCCGGAGGCGCAAGCATAGATATAAAAGCCTTAAATAGCATGATAGGTCAGCTCGTGATGGACATGGAAGACAGTGGATATCCTGAGATTAAATTCATCGTTGGAAATCACTCTAACGGTTCGCCACTCATTTATGTCAATGAACAATTACTCGCAACTCAGGATTGGGTTCTTGAAAATGGCGGCGGAAGTACAGTCGCCGTATTTGGATAGGAGTTAATATATGGCAAGTATTGATGTAACTGATATATATGGAACGTGTTGCTACATAAAGCTCATTAATCTTGATACATTATGGGACAGCGGAGACAGAACTGTTTTTTATACAATTAGTAATAACAATATAATCGAAAAAACATATAAAACAACTATTTCTGGAGCTCCGTCAGAGGGCGGACAAATATTTGTCACTATGCTGTCTCCTAATACAACATACCGAGTTTCCTGTACTGTCTATGATGCCGATGATTATGTTTTGGCTACATTGTCACCTGTTACTTTTACTACAGAAGATGCTTCATCAGATGGTAACATTACAGAATGGAACTTTAAATTTTATGTTACACAAACGGCTTACAACGAAAAAAGCGCCGTTGTTGATTTAAATTGTGATGATGGAGTAATAGGCGGAACTTATTATATTTCAATAAATAATATAACAAGGGCTTCAGGAGCTATAACGAAAGAAGTACTTGATAACGGAGTAATAATTACTTTTGATGAGTTTGGTGTATATACAATAGGATTAAGTGTTGAATCACCTTCGGGTAATACTCTATTAACAAAAGAAAAAGAGAGAATTGCTATAGAAGGTGAAGGGCTTATACAGGACGGCACTTACTATATTACAGCATTAGCTCTTGGAGAACTAAGTAGCCGATACCGTAAAAAATTAAGTGCCGGAGCGTTAGTGTCGCAAACAAATTCGCATACGGTTTATCGTTATTCAATGACATTTTCTAAAAGCGGAAAAGCGTTGTTTTACAATAAAGGCGGCGATAACTATGTATATATTGATTTGTCAGCCGATACAGAATACATTAACAAAGGAAGCAAAAGTGTACTTAAACCTGCAAATTCACTCGCTGCAGCACAAGGTTTTTATTCAAAATTCGTTTGTGATGTGGAAGCCGGAGTAACGTATTACCTTTGGCTTAGATGCGACTATGTATCAGATACAAATCAAGCATCGGAAATACTCGTTATAGTTCCGCCAATTGATCAGTGGGATTGGGATTCTGACGATAATAAACGCAATGCATATAAAGCGCTTACCCAAAACGGACCTACAACTGACTTTAGTTATACTGTCTGGAATGAGTTGGTAAATAAGGTTAAGACGGTAGCCGAAGCGGACCCTAACGAGGGAAACTGGATTCGCTCGCCTGATGAGGGTATTTTATACACTGCAAGTCAAACAAAAATGAGCCCAAACGGAAGTAAGATTTTAGAAGCAGATATGTTTAATGCTCTAAGATATAACGTATGCGAACACGTTTATACCGGAATTGGGATAAAAAGCCCATTAGACCCCGTAATAGGGCAAGAATTTATAAAAATAACGGACTGTTTAAATATTTGGATAACAAATATATTTAAATAAATTTAACTAAGGAGACTGTTTGAAATGAAAGTAAAATTTAAAGATGGCGTAATTCGGGATTGTACAGCTCCCGCAGAACAGAAAATTTTTAAAAATTCCACTCCTGTTGGGTGGGTACTGGTTTTTGCACTGATTGGCGAAACAACATCAGATAATGTGGACGCAATACTAACGCCTGAGAATATTTCAGCTATGACTTTTATACCCGAACCGGTAGCTGGCATAGGTGAAACATCGGAAGCGACAGAGGATAAATATATACATTTATTTGATTATAACAAAATACTGTCATCGGCAATACGTTACGCAGAAGATGTGTCACAAACAAGAACAGAAATTCAGTTATCGAAAGACCTATAAGGGGGATTATGATGGATGAGTTTAAGAAAATGGGCAATAACGGTTTTAATTTTGTTTATGAGAAGGAGCTTTTGCCTAATGAAGTAAGAATAGTAAAAATGCCGCCTGTCTCTGCTAATAAGCGTGGTATAAATGACATAGGCTGGCAGTCTGACGGCGATGTTACGTTATATGGAACATTGTCAGGAAATCCCAGTGGCAATAATGCACTTTGGCAGGAAATTGAGCCGTATGATGACGTGAATAAGACCGTATCTGCTGTTAAGATACAAAACAATGGTGGTAAATGTCGCATTATTATCAGGGCTATTCTTAACTAACTAAGGGGGTGTGCAAAATGACAGGCAACCTATCAAAAGAAAATGCTCATACAACAAGGGTAAAGGATAAAACTATAACCTTAAATAAGCTTTCAGATGGTGTACAGGAAATAATTTCCGAATCTTCCAAAGCGGCACATACAGCAACAGAAACAGCATCAGTAGCAGTCCAAAAAGCAGAAAGTGTGCAATCTGACTTATCACAGCACACAAGTA
>JAQXXM010000042.1 GCA_029226065.1 Clostridiales bacterium | reverse complement strand
AAAGGTCAACCGTGTGGAGCTAAAAAATATTATGCCTCCTCAGGCTATTCGTGACGCTATGGAACGTCAGATGAAAGCAGAGCGTGAAAGACGTGAAAGCATCCTGAAAGCTGAGGGTGAAAAGAAGAGTGCTGTCCTTATCGCAGAGGGTGAAAAGGAAAGTCTTATCTTGCGTGCCGAGGCAAAAAAGGAAGCAGAAATACGTGAAGCTGAAGGTAAAGCACGTGCAATAATTGAGGTACAAAAGGCGGTTGCTGAGGGTATCAAGCTTATAAACGAGGCAGACCCGAAGCAGGGCTATCTCACAATAAAATCACTTGAAAGTCTTAACGCATTAGCAGACGGTAAAGCAACAAAGATAGTTGTGCCGTCAGACTTACAGGGCATAGCAGGCCTTGCAACATCGGTTGCAGAGGTAATTAAGGAAAAGTAAAAAAATACGGGTGCAAACATATTTAGACGTGTTTGCACCCTTTTTTTGTGGTTATTTTGATTGATATATTTAGCCTTTGGGCAAAACTCACCCTCGACATAACAATGTATGCCGTTAGGCAATAGACTAAAAAACATCGGTATCTATATTGGCATTGGCATTTCGAGCAGCTATTATAACCGCTTTTTCATAGCATGAAGCAATGCGGCGGCATCGGAATATCCTACGGCAGCGGCTGTGTAGTCAAGAGTTTTTCCGTTATTAAGGAGTGAACGGGCTGCTTTTAAACGCACTGTTTTTAGCCACGCGTAAGGTGTAATACACATTGATTTTTTAAATCTGCGGATAAATGCGTCCTCGGTTAGAAAATATCTTCCTGATATCTCTTTAATGGTTATAGACCTGGATATATTCTCAAGCATATATTCCAAGGAGTCAATGACTATCTCATCGCTGACCGGTAAAAAACCATTTATTTCCGCTACCCGGTGTGCAAGGTATTTAATTGCGGAAGTGCAAAGTGTGGTGAGGTTATCAGAAAGATCGGATATATTAATACGTTTTTCTGAAGCCATTACCGCTCCGTCTAAAAATACTCTGCAAGCTGAACTCATCATTTCATCTGTGTTTGGGTCGCATATTGCAGGAGCGTATGCCGTTATGGGAGGGATAAGTTCAAAATCCGCATAGCTGTGCAAAAAATAATTATTTGGGTCACTCCGTGGCGAAATTTTTGCCGTGTACGGTAAAAAATAGAGCTTATCAGGTATAAAACGGTAATCTTTGCCACCAAAAGAATATGTCCCTCCGTCACTGTGTATATAGTACAGACGATTGAGATTTTTTGAATTTATATATACCCAATCCTCTCCGACAGCGGATTTTCCATAGTTATAAAGCTTCCCGATTTCCGACACATTTTTCACCCCACATCGATTTTGAGCAATATTCCGCATATTTTAGACATTGATTTTGATAACGTGCGTGATACAATTTAATCAGCACAAGTACAGTATACACAAATAAATGGCAAAAGTCAAGGAGGAATATTATGAATATGTGAGAGCAATATAAAACTGCCTGCTATGGAATGGTGATTAATTTAGAATTATATTACCGTTTGTAGTGATAATCGAAAGGAAAAAGGAGCGAATACGAGTGTAATAATCTCTTGTCATTGTTTGACCTGCGGACAAGAGAAGTCTGATTAATATTTGCCGACGCAGGGCGGCGGAATGGAGACAAACTATGAAACCAAAAATAGGAATAAGGCCGACAATTGATGGACGCTGGGGCGGAGTAAGAGAAAGCCTTGAGGAAAAAACGATGGCAATGGCGTATGCCGCAAAAGAGCTTATTGAAAACAATGTACGTTATATGGATGGAAAGCCGGTTGAGTGTGTAATATCGCCCTGTACAATAGGAGGCGGAGCAGAGGCGGCAAAATGTGCTGACTTCTTTAAGACGCAAAACGTGTGTGCTACGCTTGCAGTAACACCATGTTGGTGCTATGGTAGCGAAACGATGGACTTAGACGCTAATACAGTTAAGGCAGTATGGGGCTTTAATGGAACGGAAAGACCGGGCGCAGTATATCTTGCGGCTGTTATGGCGGCGTTTGCACAGAGAAATCTCCCGGCATTCTCAATGTACGGTCATGACGTACAGGATATTGATGATAACACCGTACCCGCTGATGTTGCGGAAAAGATGATACGTTGGGCAAAGGGTGCGATAGCTGTCGGACAGATGAAGGATAAGTCGTATGTTAATTTAGGCGGCGTTTCTATGGGCATTGCCGGCTCATACTGTGATATGTCATTTATGCAGAAGTATTTAGGCATAAGAGCAGAATTTGTGGACTTAACGGAAATTTTAAGAAGAATTACTCTCGGGATTTATGATAAGGACGAGTATGAAAAAGCTCTCGCATGGATTAAAGAGAACTGCAAGGAAGGTTTTGATAAAAATGCAGGGAAGAACCTCCCTGAAATCATAACAAAATCCAAAACCATTCCGGCCGACAAGGATTGGGAGTTTATTGCTAAATTTACGATTATAGTGAACGATATCCTTTACGGAAACGAAAAGCTTAGCGAAATGGGTTGGCACGAGGAATCACTTGGCAAGAATGCAATTGCAGGAGGTTTTCAGGGACAGAGAAACTGGACGGATTGGCTGCCTAACGCAGACTTTACCGAAGCAATTATGGCAAGTTCCTTTAACTGGAACGGCAAGAAGATGCCGACACCATTCGCAACGGAAAACGATACATTAAACGGAATATCAATGCTGTTGGGTACACTCGTATCAGGCAAGGCACCAGCCTTCCACGATGTTCGTACATATTGGTCACCAGAGGCTGTAAAGCGTGTAACTGGTAAGGAACTTCAAGACCGGGCGGCAGACGGAATAATTCATTTAATAAATTCCGGTGCTACTGCTCTTGACTGCACAGGCGCGTCAATGGATGAAAATGGAAACGGCACAATAAAAGAGTGGTGGAATATGACTGATGAGGATATCAAGTCATGTATAGATGCTACAGACTGGTGCAGAGCCGATTATGAATATTTCAGAGGAGGCGGTTTCTCGTCACACTTTAAGACGCAGGCTGAAATGCCGGTAACAATGTTAAGAGTTAATATCGTAGACGGCATAGGACCGGTTATTCAGATTGCAGAGGGTTATACCTGCACACTTCCTGACGATATACATAATAAGCTTGACAAACGCACAGACCCCACATGGCCAACAACATGGTTTGCTCCAATACTCACAGGCAAGGGTGCGTTTAAGGATGTATACAGCGTAATGGCAAACTGGGGTGCAAACCACGGAGTAACGATAGGCGGACACATAGGCGCAGATTTAATAACCCTTTGTTCGATGTTAAGAATACCTGTAACAATGCATAATGTGCCGGAGGAAAAGATATACCGTCCCCATGCGTGGGCATCTTTTGGAACAGATGACACACAGGCGGCAGACTATGCGGCTTGTAAGCATTACGGACCGATGTATAAGTGATACCATTGAACAAAATTTCAATGCAATAATACTATATAATCAGCCACGAAACAGAATATTGTCAAACACATAAATGAGGACTTTTGCAACTGCAATCGTCCTCATTTTTTTGCTTTTCTATATTTTTGCTTGAACAGCAGAAACGCAGAAAAAAGAACGATTACCGTTATTAAACCAATCCAAATAAAGCTGAAATTTTTTTCTACGTATTTTAAGCAAATTGTATTCTGTGTGCCGTTTGCTTGAAGTAATACATATTTACCTTTGTGGGTAGTTTCAACCTTTTCCCATTTATCACCTTTTAATATCCAAGCCGTAACCTTGTCTTTGTTTTCATTCAGAATACGGAGAGTTACAGTATCGTTTTCCTTAATATCAGTATTTGAAAGTGATATATCATAGACCTTTATATTTCCGTCTGCACTTGCAGGTGGTTTTTGATTGCTGTCCATTATATTTAATTCAGCCTTATCGGTAAATTTGCCCTCTGCTAAAGCAAGAGCCAATTTACCATTTTCGTTTTTTTGTACGCTTGACAAAACGGTAATATAAGGCTGATATTCGCAAATGATTTCAATGTTTTCTGTTATAGTTTCGGCTTCTATCTGCTGCCAATTACCAAAATGTCCATCTTTTTTGGGGATTTCGGGATATTTAATTCTTGCCGTTTCATCACCGAATTTTATCTCTTGGGTTTGAATGATTTTATCATCTGCAATAAAGATTACAGTAAAGCTGATAAATCTCAAAGGAATACCACTTATATTCTTTAATTCCTCAAAGCTGATAGGCTCTGCTTTTTCTGTGTAGCTTATACTGTCAATACCGCCAAGGCTGTTATTAACAAAAAAGTTCTGATATAGTTTTTCTTTGCTTTCTGTATCTCCGCAAATTGCTCCTGTATTTTCTTCACCGCTTACATTTACTATTGTGTAGCAAGCCGTTATTATATCTGCTTTCCCTGCAATGCCTCCTATGTATCTTTTTCCTGTCAGTTTGGATTTTGCATAGCTTTTACGGATAGCAGATTCGCTCTTTCCTGCTATTCCGCCTACATAGTTGCCACTTGTACTTTCGATGTTTCCGTAATTTTCACACCCATAAACTGTTCCTATTTCCGAAAGACCGACTACGCCGCCCGTGCAATCCTTTTTTCCGGTTACCTTACCGTCATTTATACAAGCGTATAAAATTGCTTTTGTCCGATATGTGAAATTAAGTGTATCAGGCTTTTCTATATCATCTTCGGGATCCTTGGAATATTCTATTGCCATAGCTCCTGCGATACCGCCTGTGTTTCTGTCAGCTTCAACCGTTCCAAAATTTTGACAATTATCAATTTTCCCCTGCTTTGTATTTTCTATATCCTCGTCCGAAACATCAAGGAATACATCTGCAAGGCTGTTGTTTCCATTTGTTAATTCTTCTAATTCTCCTATCAGTAAATTCATTACCAAATTAAACTGATTGCTTATAGAGGTTATATCTCCTGTGATTTTGTTTTTTCCGTTTGAAGCTGTGTCTTTTAGACCGTCAATTTCGCTCGATATTCCCGAAAGAGAGTCAAATAAATTCTCACTTGCAATTTTGAAGTCATCACCCAATTTTACAAATTCAAGTGGTTTTTCTTTTGATAAATCTGCGATAATATTTTTAATACCTCCGATGGCTGTTTTAATATCGTCTGTTGCATAGGATAATGAACTAATTGCGTCAGCTAAATCTTTTTTTGCATTATTTAATTCATCGCTGACATCATCGGCGTAATCATAAATCTCCTCTGATAAATCTTCTATTGCTGTTCCCAAATCTTTAAGTCCGTCTGTTATGTAATACATAGCGTCACCTATATATCCGATTGCCGATTCCATATTTTGTGCAGCAGACTTAAACTCCGAAAAATCTATTTCAGCATTCAAGGTTATAGTATCAAGACTTTGTTCGATTGTTTTTAATGATGAAATTGTAGTATCTACATTTTCTTTGATAGTTTTTAAGTTTTCTGCAATTTCTTTTGCATTGATAACAATGCTTTCAAAATTTTCGGGCTTTGTTTTTAATACGGTTTCTATTGTTTCCAAAGATGTTTTAATCGTTTGTTTTGCTGTTATTATACCTTTAATTGCAGAAGAAAGCTCCGATATTGAAGTTTTTACTTTTTGAATGTTATTAAATTCAATAGCTTCATCTAAATCGTTACTTGCTCTGTTTGCTCTTTGAACAGCTTTTTTTATGCTTCTTTCTGCACGTGAGATTTCTGATAATGCGAAGCTGATGTCGTCAATTTCGTCATTCAAATTTGGAACATATATTTTTATATCGTCAAGTGCTTCCCGCGATTTATCAAGTGCGTCAACCATATCAACGCCGCCGCTTTCCAAACTTTCAAAAACAGGTATCAGTTTATCAAGTGTATTAGATAAAATTGCGGATTGTGCATTTATTTCGCTTAAATTATCATCTATAAAATCTGTCCCTTGATTAAGTAAGGTTTCAGCATTATCCTGTGCATTTTTTGCGTGTTCTGCAATGCCGTTTAAATGCTTTTCCGTATCATCACCTAAATTGTCGGTATCTGTTATGAATTTATTTACCATTGTGTTGAGATTATTTAGTTCACTCCGTAAATCCTGCAAGGTGCTTTCGGAAGTGTTGAGCAGTATATAAGGCTCTGTCTGTCCTACAATACCGCCGACATCTTTTCTTCCTTGAATAAAGCCGTTATTTTTACAGCCTAACATATATCCCGATTGTCTGCCTGCGATACCGCCAACATTGTAACCTATGTGCTGATAACCAACAGCAGCATTGTTAATGCAGCCTTGCACAATTCCTGAAGAATAACCGACTATTCCGCCTGTATTGCTATGTCCCAAAACGCTTTTCTCTTCGGTTTCTTCCTCACTTGTTCTATAATTTTCAACAATTGCTCCTGCATCTGTATCTATATTGGTAATGTCGCTTTTCTTTTCTTCATATACTGTATTTACTGTTGCATTATTTGTGCAATTCTGAATAAATCCGCTGTTTTTTCCTGTAACACCGCCCGTAGAATTTTCTCCGATGATGTTTCCATAAGAAATACAAGATATAATTTGACCGTACTCGGTATTATTGCCGACAATGCCGCCGATAACATTTTCACCTTTTACACTGCCGCTAAAGGTGCAGTTTTCAAGAGTTCCCGAATTTTCTCCGACAATACCGCCTATAAAACTTTTCGAGCCGCCCGGAATAAAAGTGCCTTTTACATTGAGATTTGATATTTTTCCGTCTTGCTGAACATAACGAAATACGCCTTGATATGAGCCTTTATCGTCAAAGGATATCCCCGATATTGTGTAGCCGTTTCCGTTAAAAGTTCCGCCAAATGTAGGGATAGGCGAAAAATCGCTGTTTGAAAAGTGTATATCACAATTCAAATTGACCGTTTTTCCTTGCGACCAAGTATCAAGGGTACACTTTTCGGAAAACTTGACAAAATCATCTTTGCTGTCTATGTCTATTGTATTTCCTGCAGCTAATACAGGCGGAATTATTGTAAGCAACATATATAAAACCATTGCTACAACAAGTATGCTTGCAATTATTCTATTCTTCATCTGTTCCGCCTCCAATCTTAATATGCTCTTTTATGTCTTTCAAACTAAATGATGTTTTTTCAATGATAAAATCACCAAGCACTAATAACTGCGGTAATATTCCCATAACCAAAATAATTGAAATGACAGTTCCTCTGCCAAGTGCCGAGCCGACAGAAGAAATTACAGGGTTTGAGGAAAAAAGTCCTATGGCAAACCCTGCACAAGCAAGTATTGTTCCCGATGTAAATATTGTCGGAAAAGCCAAGTCTAGAGATTGCTTTATAGCTTCAAATTTATTCATTTCTCTGCGTAATTCCGTGTATCTGTTTGTAATTACGATTGCATAGTCAATGTTTGCACCCATCTGAATTGAGCTTACAACAAGATAACTCATAAAAAATATCGGCTTATCCTGCAAGGTAGGGAATGAAAAATTAAGCCAAATACTGCCTTGAATAACCAAAATGAGAATAAGCGGTATGCCCGCCGATTGAAATGTAAAAAACAACACAATCAGCACAAAAACAATCGAAAGTATTGTAATTATCAAATTATCTCTGACGAAAGCGACTGATAAATCATAATTGCTTGTTGCATTTCCAACGAGTATAACATCATCTCCGTAAAAACGCTTTGCCGTTTCTCTGACAGTGCTTAAAAACTCAAATGTTTCCTCGCCTTCTTCGGGTATATTCAAATTCATAACCAAACGAGAGTAGTTTTCACTACCAAGCTGTTTCTTTCCGTCTGTAAGCTGATTATGTAGTTCGTCTAAATCCTTTTGCATTTCATCATCAAGTGAAACATATCCCTCATCAATCATTTCAAAAACAAAGTCAAACATATCTAAAAGTGCGATTTTATAGTTATCTATGCCACCAACAATTTTGCCGTAATTTTCACCCTTTGCGGCATAAGAAGAATATAAAAGCCGCACTACCTCGATATCCATATCCGTAAGTTCCGAAAATTCACGAGGCGATAGCTTGTCGCCGACCGCATATCCGTCGATTGCTTCTACAGAAGCAAGCCCCGTAACACTGTCAACCTGACTGTATTTTTCAAGTTTAGATTTTAATGCCTGTTCTTTTTCATAATCCCCTGATGGTACAATAACGGCAAGTACATTAGTGCGGCTGAATGTGTCATTTATCATTTCCCGTGCAATTTGTGTTTCATTTTTTTTAATTGTATCAAGGTCAGTATCGCTGTAAGCATACGGACAGTTATTTGACAGGAAAAAGCAAATAACAATCAAAACGGCAAAAATACAAGGCGTAACAAATCTTGCTTTTATAACTCCGTTACTCCAAGCGGTAATTTGCGGCACGAAATTTTTGTGATGTGTTTTATCTATCAGCTTTGAAAATGACATTAAAAGTCCGGGCATAAGTGTAAAAACAGATAAAATACTAATGATAATTGCCTTGATAAGTACAATACTCATATCAAAACCTATCTTGAATTGCATAAATCCCATTGCGGCAAGTCCCGAAAGAGTTGTAAGGCAACTGCCGGAAATTTCGGGGATTGCTTTACAAAGTGCCGTGATAACTGCTTCTCTTGGCTCTTTGCTTTCTCTTTCTTCCGTATATCTGTGACATAGAATAATTGCATAATCTATTGCAAGAGCGAGCTGCAAGACAACAGCTATCGAATTTGAAATAAAGGAAATTGTGCCAAGCATAAAATTTGTGCCTTTATTCAAAATTGCCGCTACGCCAAAAGTTATGACAAGTACGGGAATTTCCATATATGTATGAGAAGATATAAGAAGCACTGCCAAAATAATGACACAAGCTATAAGCATAACCATATTCATTTCGTTTGCCATTCTTTTTGAATCAGCGTCACCAATAGAAGCGGAAATATATGTATCGTAATCATCAAGCCTGTTTTCTATCTCGTTAAAAGCAGTTACGGTTATATCATCGCTGCTTGTTCCCTCAAAGGTTACTGAAAACAAAGCAGAAGCATTTACATAATGATTATCCGTACTGTCAAAGGCTATGTCCTTAATTCCGTTTATTGCTTTGAGTTCATTGCATAAAACCTCTGCGTCAGCATAAGAAATGTTATCAATCATAATTTCAGCCGTTGCATAAGTTACAAACTCATTTTCCATAAGAGAAAGTCCCTGCCGTGTTTCTGTTTCTTCGGACAGATAATCGGTAAGTTCATTATTAACAGAAACCCAATTTGTAGAAAACAAGCTGAATATGATAAGCAATATGTATATCAAATAAAATCCTTTGCGGCGGTCAACGATAAACGCCGCAATTTTTTCTAACGGTGATAATTTTTCAGAAGATTTACTCATAAGCTCGACATTACTCCTTTCACAAAACAGTTAGATTTCATCTTCTTGATTTAAGATAATAATTTAATTACAACAGTAAAGATACCAAGTATGAGAAGCACAAAACCGATAACACGGTTTAATTTCTCTATATCACACTTATTTGCGAATTTTGCGGCAACTACCGCACCGATAAGGCAAGTTATAACAACAACCGCCATAGGAAGAGCTTGAATTTCTGCACCCATTGATAAGTGGCTGACAGTTCCGACAAAGGCAACAAAAGTCATTATTAAAGTGCTTGTACCAACCGCAACTTTCAAATTGTAACCAAGAAGCATTGTAAACACGGTAAGCATAAGAATACCGCCGCCACTGCCCGTAAAACCACACACCCAACCAATCAGCAATCCGCATAACATTGCTAAAAAAGTTTTGAAAACAGTTTGTTTTTCGAAATCATCAGCGTTAAGTCCGCCGTTTACCGGCTTAACCAAAAACTTTATTCCAAGAGAAACTGTTGTAAGCATAGCAATATATCCCAATCCGTTTGGCTGTGCCTTATTAAACAAATACCCCGAATAGCTTCCGATAATTGTACCGATCAAGGCAATAATACCTACAAGCAAGCCACGCTTAACATCAATATTTTTGTTTTTTGCGTATGTGTATGATGTGAGCAAGCTTGCAAGAACATCAGAGGCAAGAGCAACCGTTACGGCATTGTAGCTATCCCAACTGCACACGCTTACAAGCAATGGAGTTATAACAACAGAAGCAGAAAGTCCTGCAAGACCTGTTACAATTCCTGCTCCAAGTCCGGCAATAATATAAATAATCCAATACATCTATTTTTCTTCTCCTTCGAACGGAAACCCCTTTAACAGATAACTGTGTGTACCAATTTGAAAATTTAACAGCAATTCATCGCTTTTAATATGTCCTGTTGCTATATAGGCAATTTCTCTTATCAGCGTTACAATTTTTCCTTGCAATCGACAACTGCCATCAATGTTAATATTCCCATATATAGGCTCGGTATGTTTTAATAAATTCAAAAATCCCTCTACTTTATTTTCTTTTACAAGGATTTGCATTGTACCTTTTCTTTGTCCGAGTTCAGCGTCAAGCACAACATTATAATCGTATTTTTTCATATTCCCGTTTATCCTTTCGTTATACTATATCTCTAAATTATATAAGACTTTGTAAGTTGATAAAATGGTCAATGTTATGTGTTTTGTGTAAAAAACGGACAAATTGATATAAATTGATGGTCAAATATCCGTAATTGTCCGTTGAATTTTTTGCTGGACAAGTGTATAATAAATTTAAGAAGGTGAGATTTATGAAACACGAAATAACAAGTATGAATACAAAGAAGACTTTATCAGCTTCGTTAAAAAAATTTATGAATATAAAACCATTGTCTAAAATCAGCGTGAGTGAAATTGTTGCTGATTGTGGTGTCAACCGAAAAACTTTCTATTACCATTTTCAAGATATATATGCACTTTTAAAATGGACGCTTGAGCAGGAAACTGTCGAAGTTCTTAAAAATTTTGATTTATTGCTCAATCCCGAAGAAGCAATACTCTTTGTTACTGATTATGTGGATAACAACAGCCACATACTTAACTGTGCATACGATTCAATGGGCAGAGAGGAAATGAAACGCTTTTTTCATGCTGATTTTTATGGTGTTGTACTTTCTATAATAGAAGGCTTGGAAAATGAACATACTACTGTCCTATCGAAAGATTTCAAAACATACTTAACAAATTTTTATTCAGAAGCATTAGCAGGTGTTTTGATTGATTATTTTCAAAATAAAGATAAGATTAATCGTGATAAATTGATTGAATACACCCTGTTTGTTTTGAAAAAATCTATTCCAAACATTATAAGTTCGTACAATAAAAAGGAGTGAATTTCATCAGAAGCTTGGGTTAGTTGTAGAAGACGGTGCAAGCCGTGCATATTTTCAACGGGAGTATGCTAAGGTTGTGTTGTGGGATGGATTATCCTCCTTAAGACCGAAATATGATGCTGTTATAGTCGAAAAATAACCAAATAAAATGTACGCCCGATGTTGAAGTAACATCGGGCGTTTGCGTACATAGTACAGAACATTACTTTGAGCATAAAATCAGCTTTCTTGCAAGTATAAATAAGCTATTATCCATCGGCGGAATATCTCTCGAAAGAGGATCTTTCATATATTCCACATCAGGATGGAATGCTGGGTTTACAGATTGATAAATCTTGTTTCGGGCGTTGAATTCAGCTTCCAAATAAGTGATTTTACCGGATTTATAATCTTCGATTACGGGAGCAATTATAGTTTGAACTATTTCTATATTTGTAATACAAAAATCCGGTCTTAAATGCATATCTCTGTATTGCCATATTGCATTATTTATTATATAGACAAGATCACCATAGTTATAACCGAAAGTCTGACCGTTAAGCCATGTATTAAATATACATCTTTGCATTTCATTGCAAATGTTAAGTCGCTACCGATAGAAAAAAGAAATCTGCAATTTTTTTTCTTGCAGATTTCAACAAATGCTATATCTATTGAATTTGTATATTACTTATCACTATAGCGTGAGTTTGAGCCTTTTGAGCGTGAGCGGTTCAGCTCCGCATTACGCATTGCACGTTTTTGTGCATATATGTCTGCATCGCCCTCTGCTGCGGCACGGCGCTGACGGATTTGATGCAGTTTGCGGCGTCTTTCAAGCTTGCGTTTTTTTGAACGTGCCGCAAGCAATGCAATTATAATGAGTATTCCCGGAATGAACACAACCGGATTTGTAATAAAGTTTATAATCAAATGGAATACATGTAAAACCATATTCAGCTCAACATCATTTGCAGCAACAAGCGTAGCGGTTGCAATCTCCTTGTCGTGGTAGATATACGTTACTGTACCAAGCTCATCACCTTTTTTTATAGGTGCATCTATACGCTCAGCGTTCAGCTTTACCTTAGGTTCAACCTCCTTTGAAATATCGTCACCTTTGGGGATAAGTGCTGTGATATCACTGCCGACGGTTAACGATACACGCTTGTCTTTCTTTGCCTCATACACCTTGGAATCTGCAACAATAGTTCCCGGTGATGCTAAAATTCCCGATTCGTAATTATTAAATCCAAAATCAAACATCGCTCTTGATATTGTGTATGAATAAGCATTTTCTTTGACATCGGTATCGTCTGCCTTTAAAACGACAGATAAAAGTTCCATATCCTCATATTTTGCAGATGAAACAAGGCAGTGCCCTGCGGCTTCTGTTGTGCCTGTTTTAATGCCTGTACAGGGCTTATACAAATGGTTTGCCGAGCGTGCCGTACTTAAAAACAGGTTTGTTGCCGGCAAGTCACGGTCACGTGTGTATTTATTTGTGGGTGCGATGTGGTATGACGGTTTAGCAACTATTTCGCGGAAGGTCTCGTTTTCCATACAATAGCGAGCGAGAGTTGCAAGATCAGAAGCGGTTGTATAATGCTCTTTTGCGTGAACGCCGCAGGCATTTACAAAGTGCGTGCCTTTAAGACCAAGCTTTGCCGCCTTAGCATTCATAATATCAACAAATGCGTCAAGTGATCCGCCTACGTGAATAGCAATAACATTTGCGGCATCATTGGCACTGTATATAAGCATACTGTTAAGTAAATCTGTCATTGTAAGCTCCTCGCCTACAAGTATACCCATGTGTGAATCCTCAAGCGTGATGGATTTTAATGCATCGTACGTTGCAGTAACGGTATCACCCATTTTATCACTTTCAAGTGCGAGAATTGCTGTCATCATTTTAGTCGTACTCGCAGGGTACATTTTTTCATCAGCGTTTTTGCTGTAAATCACTCGCCCCGATTTCATATCCATAAGTAATACGGCTTCAGCATGCGACGTATCAGGCGGTGTAAGATTTGGATTTTCCAGATACACCTCACCTGAGATTTGGCTGTCGGGCTTGTCTGTTGCATCAGGCTCTGCCAAAGCAACAGTGCCGTATGATGACAGAACAATAACTGACAGAAAAGCGGCTGCAAGGCGTTTTAATTTATTCATAATACTATGTCCTCCCCTGAGTTTTAGTTTTATACAATTAAGTTTTTAGTATTCATGCCATTATTATACAAAAAAAGACAGCGAATTTCAATAGGAATATAAAAAAATAAAAATTTTTTCAAAAAACTATGGAAATTTATGCTCATTATTGATATAATGATAGGTATAGTATGATATAGACTCGGAAGGAGTGGCGAATGATTTGAAAATATTAGTTGTTGATGACGAAAAGTTACTTGTAAAGGGTTTAAAATTTAATCTTGAGCAGGAGGGGTACCAGGTTATTACCGCTTTTGACGGTGAGGAGGCAATACGCCTTGCCCATGACGAAAGTATAGATATAATTTTGCTTGATTTAATGCTTCCAAAGGTTGACGGATTTACTGTGTGCAGAACTATACGCAGTTTTTCAAATGTGCCGATAATAATGCTGACGGCAAAGAGCGAGGACGTGGATAAGATACTCGGTCTTGAATACGGTGCCGATGACTATATAACAAAGCCATTTAATGTACGTGAGGTTGAGGCGAGAATAAAGGCAATTTTACGGCGTATTGCTCCCGAGCCGAAGGGTGATAACAGCAAAATGATGATTTCGGGCGACATCACTCTTGATTATAACTTCCGCCGTGCAATAGTCCTTGACAGGATAGTGGAGCTTACAGGCAAGGAGTTTGACTTGCTGGAGCTATTTTTGAAAAATCCCGACAAGGTGTATACACGTGAAAATCTCCTTGATATACTCTGGGGAATTGGTTATCCGAGCGAGGAAAGAACTATAGATGTGCATATACGCCGTTTGCGTGAAAAGATTGAAGATAATCCGGCTGAGCCGAAATATTTAAAGACAAAATGGGGTGTTGGCTATTACTACAAGGTGGCACAAAGTTAAGGAACTTAAAAGTAAGTTAAAAATAGACGATATTAAAAAAACGGTGTACAGGGGCACGCATACTATACGTTTTGCTATGCTGACAACTTATGTTGCCGTTACGCTTGTTGCCCTTGGTATTATGTATATATATAATATCGGTATACTTTCCGAAAGCCTTTATTCGGAAAACACCGTAAAGCTTTATGCAAAGGCAAATATCATTTCTCAGTCTGCCTCGGAGATATGGGAGTCTGACGATGAAAACGTTATGTATATGCGTGCAGAGGCGATTTTTGACAGGCTTTTAGCAGGAACGAATATACGCGGTGTCCTGACTGACAGCTCCTATAATGTTCGCTATGATACCAATATTGCGGCGGATATGGTAGGTAAGGTATTTATGCGTGATGTATTAAAGCGTGCTGTTGACGGTGAACAGTGCGACTCTATAATCGAGTCAGACAGCGGAAAAACCCTTACTGTTGCGGTGCCTATTGAGCGTGACGGTGAAATAGTGGGCGGAGTATATCTTGCGGAGAATATGTTGTCGGTAACCGAGACAGTCAATGCCATAAAGGCAAGTCTTGTACTGTTCAGTGCACTGTTGCTTTTTATAATTGTGCTTATAAGTATCGGTACAAGCTATATAATAACAAGCCCTATAGCAGGCTTTACCGATGTTGCCCGTTCAATCTCAAAGGGTGATTTCAGCAAGCGTGCAAAGGTTGACGGCTTGGGTGAAATGGCGGAAATGGGACAGGCGCTAAATTATATGTGCGATGAGCTCAACGCATTGGAGGAAAAACGAAAGAACTTTGTGTCTGATGTCTCCCATGAGCTGAAAACGCCTATGGCAGGTATTAAACTGTTGTGTGACAGCCTTGTTCAGGCGGAAAATCCCGACATAGCTACAATTCGTGAATTTCTCACAGATATGTCCGAGGAGATTGATCGCCTGACACGTATTATAAACAGGCTTTTGACCTTGAGCCGCCTTGATACAGGAGCAGACCTTGCAATGAGCGAGGTGGATATTTCGGCATTGTGTGCAGGCGTAATCGGAAGCCTTGTAAAGCTTGCAGGAGAGAAAGACATTGAGCTTTCTTATGAAAAACCGCAATCGGGCAATGTACTGATATGTGCCGATTATGATAAGATATATGAATGTATATATAACATCGTTGTAAACGCAATAAAATATACACCTGAAGGCGGTCACGTAGTGGTGCGTGTTACATTTGGCGAGAAAGAATGTATAATGGAGGTGGAGGATGACGGCCCGGGTATCCCCGACGGTGAAAAGACTAAGGTATTTGAAAGATTTTATCGTCTTGACGATTCACGTGCACGTGATACAGGCGGTACAGGGCTTGGGCTTGCCATAACAAAAGAGGCGGTATTACTGCATAAAGGTACAATTGAGGCTCTTGATTCTCCGTCAGGCGGAAGTATATTCAGAATTACACTGCCCATACCTCAGTCAGGAAAGGAAACGAACTTATGACACGAAAAGGATATGCACTTGTAGCGGCACTGTTGGCGGTTATTGCAGCGGCGATAGTGATTATCATCAGCATAAACAAGGATAGACCTGCACAGAAAACAGATGTGGATTTATATTTTATTAATAACTCGGGAAACGGCATTGCCTCAGAAACGAGAAAACTGCACTACAAAGACGAGACCGACTTAATAAGAAACGCTCTTGAAAAGCTACGTCAAGGTCCGTCATCTTCAAAATTGAACGGGATTATGCCGAAGGATACGCAGATATCCGATGTTGAGCTTTTAGGCGGCGGATTTTTAACAGTTAATTTTTCAGATGGGTTTTTGTCGGAGGATCCGTCAAGAAACGTGCTTAATGTATATGCGGTAGTAAAAACTCTCTGCACTACTGTCGGCGTGTCAAGCGTTCAGGTGCTTGTTGACGGGCAGCCTGTAAGGGACAGGGATAATAAACCGCTTGGCTACATTTCAGCCTCTGATATAAATCTTGAAACAGAGGAGTACAGCAGTGAAATGATGGAGGTAACGCTGTATTTTGCCGACAGCAGCGGCAAAAAGCTTAAACCTGAAAAACGTACTATAAAAATCACAGACCAACAGCCTGTCGAACAGTATCTTATAAACGAGCTTATAAACGGTACGGAAAGTAAAGAATTAAAATCAATTCTGTCAAAGAAAACCGTACTTGTTTCAGCAGATGTTGATGAGAATATATGCTATCTTAATTTTAAGGCTAACTTCCTTGATGATAATTCGGGGACGACAGAACATGAGAAGCTTGTTATATATTCAATAGTAAATTCGCTTACGGAGCTTAACACAATTTCAAAGGTGCAATTTTATATGGACGGAAAGCGTGTTGATAAATTCGGCAGTGTAAGCATAAAAAATCACATTGGAAGAAATACGGGTATAATAAACGAGGAGGATAAAGAATGAGCAGAATAAACATAACAATAAATTCAAGGATATATACAGTTGTTGCAAACGAGGACGAGGCATACTTAAAAAGACTGTGTGATTACGTAAATGAAAAGGTTAAGCTTGTTATAAGTGAGGGAACTCATGTAATGGGCGAAAAGCCCTTAGTGCTTGCGGCACTTAATATTTGCGATGAATATTTTAAACTCCTTGATAGCTCTATGCCAATGGAAAATATGTCTGAAATAATCTCAAAAAACAAACAGCTTGAATCGGAAATTCGTGATTTAAAGAAGGATAATTTATCAGCAGAGGAAAAGATAGAGGAGTTAAAAGCCGATAACGAACTGACTGAGAAAATTCTTGATGAGGCAGAGGAGAAAATCAAGTTTTTGGAAGGTCAGGTAAGCACTATGGAAAATCGTTTGAAGAAACAGCGCGGTGAGTTTGCAATCAGGGAAAAAGAACTTCTTGATATGCTTGACTCAAAATAAACAGGTATTGAACCGTATCGGAGCGGAGGAGGAAAAAATGTTAAAAAATAATATAGAACTTCTTGCTCCGGCAGGCGGTATGGCGGAGCTTAAAGCCGCAGTCCAATCAGGAGCAGATGCTGTATATATCGGTGCATCGTCATTTTCCGCACGTGCAGGTGCAGGCAATTTCAGCCCTGAGGATATGCGAAGTGCCGTAGAATATGCTCACGCATACGGCGTAAAAGTGCATTGTGCCCTAAATACGCTTATAAAAGAAAGCGAGATAGACTCGGCAATAGAAACGGCAGTATGTGCCAATGAATGTGGTGTGGATGCACTTATAATTCAGGATATAGGTCTATCACAGCACATAAAAAAGCTTTTGCCCTGTATGGAGCTTCATGGAAGTACGCAAATGACAGTTACATCTCTTGAGGGCGTAATGGCACTCGAAAAGATGGGATTTTCAAGAGTCGTTCTTGCACGTGAGCTGTCTCTTGGTGAGATAGAGCATATTGTAAAAAACTCAAAAGCGGAAATCGAAGTGTTCGTTCACGGTGCTATATGTATGTGTTATTCGGGACAATGTCTGATGTCGAGTATGCTTGGCGGACGTAGCGGAAACCGAGGGAAATGTGCACAGCCGTGCCGTTTGCCCTACGAACTTATTGAAAAAGATAAGGTATGTGATAATGCTTATGTATTAAGTCCGAAGGATATGGCACTCATAGAGCATCTTGAGGATTTAAAACGTGTGGGAGTATCATCGCTTAAAATAGAAGGCAGACTGAAAAGTGCGCAGTATGTCAGTGCAGTTGTGGGTGTATATCGAAAATATCTTGACAATCCTGTGCCTGTATCGGATAATGATATGGCAGAATTAAAAAATGCCTTTTCCCGTTCGGGATTTACCGACGGATACCTCACAGGTAAACTTGGCAAACAGATGATGTCGCATAAAAACCCTGCAAATAATTCAGGCAGCACCTTTACAGCCGAAGCAAAATTACGAGCCGAGGGTAAGTTTGTGAGAAAAATCCCCATTGACATATATGCATCGTTGTATGAGGGCGATGTGTTCAGAGTGACAGCATACGGAAAAGACGGTTTGTGTGTTGTCTGTGAGGGAAGTGAAACGGCACAAACTCCGCAAAGTCGTCCGCTTGACGGAGCAAGGATAGAAGAACAGCTGAGAAAGTTAGGTGACACTCCATTTGAGGCAAAAACCGTCACTGTTGAGGTTGACAAAAACGTTACCGTTCCAATAAAGGAAATAAACAAGGTACGTCGTGATGTGTGCGATTTGTTGTGGAACGAGCTTTGTCACATCAATAAAAGGCAAGTAAACAATGTAGAAATTATACGCAAAGAAAAACGTGATGTTCCCAATATGTATCTGACTGCGGAGGTTATGACAAGAGAGCAGGGCAGTGCCGTTATAAAAGCAGGCGGAATAAAGCGTATATATGCGCCTTGTGACGTGGCGCAGGAGCTTTCACAGCTTGATTGCGGTGTTGAAATCGTAACACGTGCATCAGATATTTTATCTTGTGAGGATATAAAGACAGAGGCTGTTTCCGTTTCGTCATTGGGTGCAATGGTACGATACGGAGAAAAGGCGAAATATGGCGAATGGCGTCTTAATGTATATAATTCTCTAACGGCAAATGCAATGTCGGGACTTTCATGTATCACTATTTCACCCGAACTAAATCTTCGGGATATAGCTGACGTGGTATCATATTTACCTGATATTGATGCGGAGCTTATAGGCTACGGTCGTATTCCGCTGATGATTATGAAAAATTGTCCCATAAAGGCGTTGGGAAGATGTCAGAATGGGAAGAATATATATAAACTGAAAGACAGAAAGGGTATGGAATTTCCGATCATCTGCACAAAAGGATGCAATGCCGTACTGTTAAATTCCAAGCCAATATACACAGCCGATATGATTGACGAAATAAGAAAAACTAAAATAAATTGCATAAGATTGAATTTTACCGTTGAAAAAAGTGAAGAATGTGGTAAAATAGTAAATATATACAGAAAAGCATTAGAGGGTGAAATGCCGCCGTCAATGGCTGAGAATACATTTACCCGAGGACACCTAAAACGAGGTGTTTAAAATTATTTTGAGAGAGGTATGACAGAAATTATGTCACAAATAATACTTGCTTCGGCATCCCCAAGACGCCGTGAACTTTTAGAGAATATGGGTATTGACTTTAAGGTGCATATATCCGATGCGGACGAGTCTGTGGCAGATAAAAGCGTTCCGCCCGAAATATACGTTCAGGAGCTTGCACTCCTAAAGGCAGCGGCAGTTGCCAAAGAGATAATAAAGAATAAATCGGCAATAGTAATTGCGGCAGATACGATAGTAGTAAACAACGGCATTATATTAGGCAAACCTACAGATGAGGACGATGCACGGCTGATGCTTAGCGCACTTTCGGGAAAGACTCATTCTGTATACACAGGCTTTTGTGTTATGAGGCTTTCCGATGCGTTTACGGTCTGCAAAAATGTACGTACAGACGTTACATTTAAAGAGCTTAGCCCTGAAAAGATAGACAGATATATTAAAACAGGCGAGCCTATGGATAAGGCAGGGGGTTACGGTATTCAGGGTATGGGCGCAATGCTTGTTGAGAAAATTTGCGGTGACTACTTTAACGTAGTCGGCTTGCCTGTGGGCGAACTTGGCGATACGCTTGAGAAAGAATTTGATTTTAAAGTAATCTAAATAAATTCGGAGGAAAAAATAATGGGAATATTAACAAGAGACGTAGCAATTGATCTTGGTACGGCAAATACTTTAATCTATGTAAAAGGAAAGGGTATAGTAATACGTGAGCCGTCGGTTGTTGCGATTGACAGATATAATACAAAGATTGTTGCCGTAGGCGATGAGGCCAATAAAATGATAGGCAGAACTCCCGATAATATCATTGCGATACGCCCAATGAAAGACGGTGTAATAGCTGATTTTGACATAACGCAGGCTATGATAAAGCATTTCATACAAAAAGCAAACGTTGTGGGAATTATGAAGCCGAGAGTGGCGGTGTGTATTCCGTCAGGCATAACAGAAGTTGAAAGACGTGCTGTTGAAGAAGCAGTAATTCAGGCGGGTGCAAAAGATGTCGCACTTATAGAAGAACCTATGGCGGCGGCAATGGGTGCAGGCTTACCAGTTGACCGTGCAACAGGCAGTATGGTAATGGACATCGGCGGCGGCACAACGGAGGTTGCGGTTATATCTATGGGCGGAATAGTCTCATCACGTTCTATCAGAATAGCGGGAGACGCCTTTGATAATGCTATAATAAACTACCTTAAAAAGAATATCGGCATTAATGTGGGCGACAAGATGGCAGAGGAAATAAAAATGAAAATCGGTTCAGCCTACGATGACGGCGGGGAGCTGTTGTTTGATGTACGAGGCCGTGATGTGCGTACAGGCTTGCCGAAAACCGTTCAGATAAAGGAAAGCAAGATACGTGAGGCTATGAGCGAGAATATTGACGAAATTATCGAGGCTGTAAAGCTGACACTGGAGCATACCCCTCCCGAGCTTGCCGCTGACGTTATGGAGAGTGGTATGATTCTTACAGGCGGCGGTGCACTTATAAAAGGTTTTGACAGACTCATCACTGAAGTCACAAAAATTCCTGCGTATGTGGCGGAATATCCGCTCGATTGCGTTGCATTGGGAACAGGTAAGGCTCTTGACAATATAAAGGAGCTTCTTGCATCTAACAGACAAAAAACAAGCGTGATGTAATAAAAGGATAGAAAAATGAGTTTCTTTTCAAAAAATTGGAGAATAACAGTAATTATAATAGCGGCAATTGCGGCAGGATGTTTTGTGTTAGAGCATTTTGTCGGATATAATCCCGTGAGTGTAGCGGTAAATACAATAGCATCGCCGATAAAAAGCGGCTGTGCATATATAGCACATTCAATAGAGTCTGCACGTGATTTTATATGGGATATGCGAGCATATAAAGAAGACAACAAACGTCTTGAAGCGGAGATTATAAAACTAAAGCAAGAGGTGCGTGATGTAAGCGCATATAAAGAGGAAAATGAGGAGTTAGAGAAACTTTTACAGCTTAAATCATCAACAGGCGACTATTCCTCCGTAGCGGCAAGTGTTATTTCGTATTCGCAAAGCGATTGGTATCGTGCAATAGAGATAAATAAAGGAACAATGAGCGGAATAAATGTAGGCTGTGCCGTAATAACGCCTGAAGGTGTTGTGGGCACTGTTACAGAAGCAGGACCGAGCTATGCTATAGTGACCACTATTCTTGACAAGTCATCGGTAGTAGGCATAAAGGTATCAAGAACAGGCGGTACAGGACTTGTCGAAGGTGACGATAAGCTTGCAGAGGACTTAAAATGCAAGCTGTCTTTTTTAGACAGAAACTCGCAGATTATTGTGGGCGATGTCATAGAAACATCGGGCAGTGGCGGTATGTATCCGCCAGAGCTTGTAATAGGAACTGTGGTAAATGTATCGGCAAACAGTGCGGGAGCATTAAATTATGCTGAGATTGATCCCGCAGTTGATTTTGCAAAGCTTAATCACGTGCTTGTTATAGTGGGAACAAAAAGATAATTCACAATAGAAAGGACTTATGACGTATGCGTACCTATAAACTCGTTTTATGGATATTTATTTTATATATAATCCAGAACGTATTCTATCCGGTACTGTCTTTGAGCGGTTATGTGCCGGAGCTTTTGATGTGTTTTGCGGTATCATATTCATCTCTTGAGAGAAGGTTCAGGAGAATATCGCCTGTAATAATCATTTGTGCCATCCTTAGTGGCACAGGTACAGGACGGGTTTTTTCGATAGCCGTTTTGTTTGTCGGACTTGCAGGCGTTGCTGTATACCTTGCAATGCCATATATGCAATTTATACCTAAAACAATACGTGTTGGTGCAATGACGGCATTTTTTGCGTTTTTAATGTACTGCGCCGAGTTTTTTGCGGTGTCCGGAACGCTGACATACGGCTTTATTACAAACTTTGCTGTATGGAATACTTTGTATACTGTTGTCTGGGTGTGCGTAATATACCTTATTTTAAAAAAGATAATGAACACTGCAGATAAAACCCTGCTAATAGTATCGGAAAGGAACTAAGTCTTATGCAAAACAGTAAATACAGATTTATCATATTAAAAGTAATTGCTATTGTGATGCTGGGAATGATTACGGTAAGACTTTTTTCCATGCAGATAATAAATGGTGATATGTATGCAGAAACTGCATCATCCCGTGCTTCAACGGGTGTCGTTACAAAAGCACCCCGAGGCGATATACTTGACAGATACGGCAACGTGCTTGTTACAAATAAGAGCGGCTATTCGCTCCAGCTCCAAAAAACAACCTCCGATAATGCAGAAATCAACAGTATAGCAGGCGAAATTGTTGATATACTGAATGATACGGATAATGCTGTTGTGAACAGTCTGCCGATAACAATGGAGGAGCCATATAAATTTGAGTTTACGGACAAGAATGATAATAACAGCACCAAAGACGAGAAAAAAGCGTGGTTTGAGTCGAATAAATATAACGGTGAATATATATTCTCGGATATGTCTGCTGATGAGGTAATAAAAGCATACTGTAATATATATGGTATAGAGGGAGATGCAGGGAGCGTACGTGTAAGAGATATTGTAAGCGTGCGGTACGAGGCTGATACAAAAGGCTATTCTGCGGTGACGCCTGTGACGGTGGCAGAGGATATAAATGCTGAAGCAATAACACGTATTAAGAGCAGTAAAGACAGCATAAAAGGAGCGATTGTTACTGAGGATTATATCAGGACATACACAAATCCCGGATTTGCTACACATGTATTGGGCAGAGTAGGACAGATTTCAAGCGATGAGTATAAAAAGAATAAAAGTAACGGCTACGGAATTAATGATATAATCGGTAAACAGGGCGTAGAGCGTTGGGCAGAAAAGTATTTGCGTGGAAAAGACGGAGTGACAGGTGCGTATGCCGATATCGGCGGAGAAAAGGTTGAGCTTTCCGCAGAAAAAGAGGCGGTACCGGGTAATTACGTTATGCTTACAATAGACAGTGAACTCCAGAAAACACTTGAAGACTCTCTTGAAAATACAATAAAAAATATAGGCAATGACTGTCATTCGGGAGGTGCTGTAGTCCTTGATGTAAACAGCGGTGATACGCTTGCAATTGCATCATATCCGACATACGATATGTCACAGTTTAACGACATTTACAGTGAGCTTATCAAAAACAAATCAAACCCGATGCTTAACCGTGCTGTGTCAGGTCTATATAGCCCTGGTTCAACGTTTAAACCGCTGACAGCTATTGCGGCGATACAGTCAGGTGTAGTTAAACCTCGTGAAACGATTACGTGTACAGGTATATACGATTACTATAAAGACTATCAGCCGAGCTGTTGGATTTGGTCGGAGTACCATACTACTCACGGTCAGCAGGACGTAACGCTTGCTATAGAAAATTCATGTAACGTGTATTTCTATGAGCTTGGCAGACGGTTGGGAATAGAAAAGCTTGATGAATATGCAAAAAAATTCGGCTTAGGCGAATATACGGGTATAGAGCTTACTGAGGAGACGTCGGGACATATAGCAAGCCCCGAATATAAGGAGCAGGTGGTTGCAAATGTTACCGACAGTGACTGGTTTGGCGGCGACACGCTTCAGGCGGCTATAGGTCAGTCCTACAGCTTATTTACTCCCGTTCAGCTTGCAAATTACTGTGCTACAATTGCAAACGGCGGAACGAGATACAAAGTCAATTTAATAGACAGTATACGTTCATCCGTTGATGGCTCTGTTGTTGAGGAGTTCACACCCAATGTAGTCGAAAAAATAGACATTGATGAACAGACTATGGGTATGATTAGAAACGGTATGAAAAAGGTTGTGGACGAGGGTAGTGCAAGCTCTATTTTTGAGGGCTACCCCATACAGGTAGGCGGAAAGACCGGTACGGCACAGCTTGGAAAAGGTGCAAATAACGCTATATTTATTGCATTTGCTCCCTTTGATAAACCGCAGATAGCTGTAGCTGTTGTGCTTGAGCATGGCGTGCGCGGAACAAATGCAGGACGTGTTGCACGAGATGTCTTTGATAAATATTTCTTTGGCAATAACGAGAGCGGGGAGACTGAAAAACCACAGCAGAGTGTTGTAGGTCAAATTCAGTAAATACACAGATAGCTGTTTTGCACAAGGGGGTTAAAAAATGGAACATATTACGTTTAAGGGAATGGCAGACGGAGTACGTATAAATCTTGACGATACTGCGGGTATATTTGAGTTGCTTGACGAACTGGAAAATAAAATTATAAACAGCAAGGCTTTTTTCGGTGATGGTGACTGCAAAATTTGCTTTGGCGGAAGACGTCTGTCGGCATCTGATAAAGAACGGCTTTGTGAACTCACAATGCGATTGTTACCGTTATGCCGTATAAGCTTTGAGTCGGATTTAAAAAAGTCCATTCCGCAGACCGATTGGATGCTTGCTTACAAAGAAAAGGGCAAGGAGAAACCTAAGGAAGAGCATGAACCTGTCACAGAGCAGAAAGAGGATTTTATATCTGTGTTCCGTTCAAACCGTGCAAGACTGTATCAGGGCGTATTAAAATCAGGCGCAACGCTTCGCTCCGACGGACACCTTGTTTTGCTTGGCTCGGTAGAGGAGGCTGCGTCGTTAATTGCGGTGGGCAATATAATAGTAATAGGCGGTCTTTACGGAACGGCACATGCAGGCTGT
Source organism: Clostridiales bacterium (assembly GCA_029226065.1). Lineage (GTDB taxonomy): Bacteria > Bacillota > Clostridia > UBA1381 > UBA1381 > Ornithomonoglobus. The sequence continues at coordinate 29,276 of JAQXXM010000042.1, read as the reverse complement.
AACGGTCATAACGGCTCGTATATAATAGCGATGGATATGCACCCGGAGGGTTTGGCTATTGCTCAAACAGCAGAAGAATATACATATTCTGATGAGACAGCAGAAAATGAGGATACAGATACTGTCAAAAAGAGTATTTTTGACAGACTAAGACGAAAGAATACGGAGCAGGACGTTGTGGAAAAATCGGACAATGAACCCGTTTCTGCTATTGCTTTGTTGAAAAATAACAAAATTCAGTTGGATAATTTTACATTTGAAGACTTTACAAATTGAAAAAATATGGTATAATATAGTTATACAATTGCGTAGTTTGGTTTTTTTTAGAAAATAAAAAATGCGTGTTATGTATAGCGTCTTGAAAATTCGGAATATACCGGAGGAATATTATGGGCAAAATGATAATTGTTGCATCAGGTAAAGGCGGTACAGGCAAAACGACTTTAACATCACAAGTCGGTATGTGGCTTTCGTCTTTGGGTTATCTTACCGTTTTGGTAGATGCCGATGCAGGATTTAGAAATCTTGATATAGCCTTAGGACTTGAAAGCAATGTTGTCTATGATTATTCCGACTGTATCTTATCGGAAATGGATATTGACGAAGTATTAACCAAAAGCTATGGCTGTGAAAATCTGTATTTTATTGCTGCACCGCAGTCCAAGGCAACCTCAGATTTTGATGGCGAAAGAACGAGAAAATTTTGGGATGGCTTGAAATCCAGATTTGACTATGTGTTGGCAGATGCTCCCGCAGGGATGGGCGACGGCTTTATGTTTGCGGCAGAGTATGCAGACGAGGCAATTATAGTATCGCTTGCAGAAGCACCGTCACTAAGAGATGCAGATCGTGTTATTGAACGGCTTGAAAACTGCGGAGTGGAAACGATACGTCTTGTCCTAAACAGAATTCAGCCAAGTCTTATAAGCGATAAAATTCAGATGAATGTAGACGATTGTATTGATGTTTTGTCTGTGCCGATACTGGGAATTGTACCTGAGGACGGCGAAGTCGCTAAAGCTTTATCGCAGGGCGTAGCAGCTGCGAAAGACAGAATAGGTGCAGGACAGGCATTTTTCAATATAGCACGCCGCATAACAGGTGAGAGTATTCATATTATGGATATTGATAAACCGCAAACCTTATGGCAAAAGATTTTTAAAAGTCACAGTAAAAGAAGGGAGAGAATCTTGTGAACATTGCAATGATAGCGCACGATAAGAAAAAAGAACTAATGATACAATTTTGTATCGCATATAAGGGCATACTCGAAAAACATACATTGTATGCAACAGGAACAACAGGTAAAGTTGTAGCAGAAAACACAGGGCTTAATGTTTACAGATTTTTATCCGGACCACAGGGGGGAGACCAGCAGATAGGTGCAAGAATAGCATATAACGAGATAGATCTTGTTCTGTTCTTCAGAGACCCCTTGACGACGGAATCGTATGAACCTGACGTATTTTCACTGTTGCGTCTTTGCGATATGCATAATATCCCTATCGCTACAAATGCGGCAACGGCAGAGGTCCTTGTAAGAGGCCTTGACAGAGGCGATCTTGATTGGCGTGATATAGTAAATCCAAAAGATTAAATAACGTGTGGGATGTAAAAAAACAGCACCGATCGTTTGACGGTAAGATTAATATAAATAAAAACTGTTAAAGCAGTTATTTTTGAAGAAATCTGACGTTTTCAGATTTCTTTTTATCTATGCCGTCAAACTACGAACGAAAACCGTTCCTCACATACACGTGTATAGTTCGGAATAACCCTCATAGCCTTGCTATTCGGCGGTTTTCGTCCGTTCTGCACTATTTTTTCACATCCCTGCAGGACTGTTCGACTTTCTTACTGCCCCATTTTTCGCAAAAGGGGTTGAAAAATTCCGCAAAAAGTGATAAAATGTATTATGTATGAGTATATTCAGAAAGGATTTATTACAAATGCTACGTTATTTTACAGCCGGTGAAACACACGGCAAATGTCTTACGGTTATAATTGAGGGAGTGCCTGCGGGAGTCAGGATAAGTCTTGATGAAATAAATAATCAGCTTGCAAAACGTCAGAAAGGATACGGACGCGGCGGAAGAATGTTGATTGAAAAGGACACCGCCGAGATTTTGTCAGGTATTCGTGGAGGGATAACTCTCGGCAGTCCCATTGCCATAAAAATAGAAAATCGTGACTGGAAAAACTGGAGCGACATAATGGGTACGGAGAGCTCAAACGGTGAAAAAGCGGTCGAATTCCCGCGTCCCGGACATGCGGATTTATCGGGCGGAATGAAGTATAATCACCACGATTTGAGAAACGTGCTTGAACGTGCTTCAGCAAGAGAGACTGCGGCAAGAGTGGCGGTAGGTGCGTTGGTGCGTCAAATTATTGAGCCTTTCGGCATCACTCTTAACAGCCGTGTTGTATCTATAGGCGAGGTTGCGGATGCTGCAAATCCCGACAGCGATGGCTTTTATGCACGTGTAGCTGACTCTCCTGTGGGCTTTGGTGATGCTGACTCTGAAAAGAAAGCAATGGAATATATAGATAACATTAAAAAGTCGGGCGAATCATGCGGCGGAGTGGTTGAAACAGCCGTAAAGGGTGTACCCGTAGGACTTGGAAGCTATGTTCACTATGACAGAAAGCTTGATGCACGTCTTGCGTTCTCCGTTATGAGTGTACAGGCTATAAAGGGCGTTGAAATTGGTATGGGATTTGGTGCTGCTATGACTTGCGGCTCAAATGTGCATGACGAAATAGTCTACGAAAACAAATTCAGACGTGAAACAAACAATGCAGGCGGAATAGAGGGTGGAATGTCTAACGGCGAGCCGATAATAGTTCGTGCGGCAATGAAACCTATTCCTACATTATATAATCCACTTAAGACCGCAAGCATTATAGATAAAAAAGAACATAAAGCGTCAGTGGAGCGTTCGGATGCTTGTGCTGTTCCGGCATGCTCTGTGGTGGTAGAAGCGGCGGTGGCTTTTGAGATAGCAAACGCATTTGTCGAAAAATTCGGCGGTGACTGCATGGAGGACATAAAGGCATCGTATGATGCATACGAAAAAAGATTGAAACATTATTGATAGACTCGACATTCTCGCAAAAGGAGGTGAGGTTATTGACGGATAATGAAATCATTGAGCTGTGCCGTAAAGGCGATCGTGATGCGTTTAATTTGCTGATGCAAAAACATCAGGACCGTGTTTTCGGTATGGCGTACAGCCTGCTTTCAGATTATGAGGATGCAAAAGATGCATCTCAGGAGATTTTCATAAAGGTATATAAGTCAATTTCCTCATTCAAAGGTCAGTCGGCATTTACTACGTGGTTATATGTAATATGCCGTAATGTGTGCAATGATATATTAAGGAAACGTCAAAAAAACGGAAATATTGTATTGAGCCTTGACGATGATGAGTCTGATAACAATCCTTTAAATGAAATAAAATCAGATGCACCGTCTCCTGAAGAACAGGCAGAATTAAGTGAAACTCAAAAAGCAGTGTGGGACGCAATAAACAGCTTAAAGCTTGAACATAGAGAAATTCTTATTTATTCGGATATGCAGCAGCTATCATACGAGGAGGTAGCACAGATACTTAAATGCCCTGTTGGAACGGTTAAATCAAGACTGAACAGAGCGAGAAACGCATTACGCAAAAAATTATCTGATAAACGGGAACTTTTTTCGTAATATATCGTCTAAATTATTGTAACATAGAAAATATTTTGAAATAAATTAAAGGGGAAGGAGGAATTACGATGATTTGTTCAGAGTTTGCCGAGTTGCTTGACAGATATGAATTGCTTACAGATGCAGAGCGTTGTGAGTTGGAAAAGCACGCATCAGAGTGTGAAAAGTGTAAAAGTGAGCTTGAGTTTTTTAAGTCGATAACGTCAATATCAACGTCAATTCCGTTGCCTAAAGCCCCTGATACTCTTATAGGTGAGGTTAATGCAAGACTTGATGCTAAACCGATTATTCGTTTCAGACCGAATGTAAGGATACTTTCGACTATTGCGGCATGTCTTGTGCTGGGTATATCGGTAGGTGTCAATAATGGATTTATCAAGAAGAATATTGACGGTGACAGCTCCGACGGAGTTATAACAGAGACAACTCTTACAACAGAAGTGCCGACAGACGAGGCGACACCTGTTGTTGAGCAGAAAGTTGATACCGATACGACAAACAAAAAAGCAGAAGCTGCTCAAAAGGCTCAAAAAGAAGACAGAGCTGTTTCGGGAAAAGAAGCAGCGGCGCCTGAAATAAAAGCAGAGCCAAAGCCTACAAAGGTTCCTGACAAAACACCAAAACCAACATCAAAGCCGAATACGGCTTATGTTCCAACACAGGCAGAAACGAAAAATTCTGATTTATCGACTAACGCAACAGAGAAACCGCAGTCTACACAAAAACCTGAACAGACGGTTGCTCCTGCCGAAACAACGGAAAATACGCATAATGTTGATGAATATGCCGTATCAAATCAAAGAGAGGCTACGGTTTATGGATATTATGATACCATACCGTCAAAGCGTTCTACGAGTGTTATGTCAGACTATCTCTATGTAGAAAGTGAAGATATGGGTACAGTTGTCAGCACTATGAGCGAAATGGGTATTAAGAATGCTGAAGGTTACTATATGTCATCACGTGAAGATTTTTACACGTTGATTGACACTTTAAATGACAAGGGTGTAGGCTTAGACTGTGATTTGAAGTACAATTCGGGAGATAATGTATCGTTTAGACTGACGTACAATTAACATTAACAAATTAAAGGCGGAGGTGATTTTATTCATCTCTGCCTTTAATTTGATTTTTTACTGCCCACCATACGAGAGACTTTTCAGCCTCAGCCATAACTGTGGTTTTCACATTCCCGGTTTTTCTATTTTTCAAAATGCTGATAGTCCTTTGACGGTGACCAGTCGCCGCCCCAAGTCCAGCCGTATTTCTTGAAAATTTTATAAATATCTGTGTTATGAGCAATGCAAGCATCACGATCAATCTGTCGTGTCCAGACAGAAGTGTCACGTTTCCAAAATTCTCGTGCATTTTCGTGTGCACCTGTTCCATTAGAATATACATAGGGATTTTGCTGTGGGTTTATGTCTATAGCACGTCCGAATGCATGATTTGACAGCTTGCCTGTACCTGTAGATACAACTCTGTAGTTAAATGCTGATGTGTTGTTATACTCTATGGAGGTGTAGTCATCTGCATTATATTTATCTATAAGCTCCATACGTTCTATGGGATATTTCGCATCGTAAAGCTCGGCAAATATATCAAGGACTTCTTCGGCAACCGACTTAGCTACTACAAGATGACCTGTCGTGACATTGTAGTTAAAGTCATAGTGCGGTATTGTGAGATAGCTCAAATCATCAAACGTGACAGATGCATTGCTTTTCATTGATTTTCCCTGCATTGATGCTCTTACCGAGTCGGGTATTGCCTCTGCCGTACCCCGACGAGGCGGAGGTGTGGGCGTTGGCTCTTCCGTTTTGACAGGTGTTGGCGATGGCGTGGGCTCAACAATTTCCTCGGTTTTTAAAACTTGCTCCCCATCGTCATATACCCTTATATCGGAATCGTAATCAGATGCCAGCTTGACCAAAATAATAAGTAATACAGCTATTAATGTTACTAAAAACACAATAAGCGGTTTATAATTCTTTTTATAATGTTTATGATGTTTTCTTTCCATTAAAAGTATCCCCTTTGTAATTTATAGTCTTATAATATCATATTTTACAGAAAAATTCAATAGAATGGAAAAAATTATAAAAATAACGTGACAAATGTAGAAATATCTGTTATAATATACTTGATGATCAGGCGAAGCCATTAATTTTGTGATAAACAATTAATTAAAAAGGGGGATATTTATGAATTGTAGGAATTGCGGCACAGTTTTGGGCGATGGAGATATGTTTTGCCCTGAATGTGGATTTAAACAGACTCCGACGCAGTATGCGAATACGAACGTATGCCAGGTTTGCGGAGCACAGCTTGAGGCCGGCGCAGAGTTTTGTCAGAATTGCGGTGCTAAGGTGGGTGCACCCACGAATGTACCGCCACGGTCCAATCCCGTAAACAGCTATAATATAAACACACAAAAGCAATCGGGGAATGCTGCTATGGTTATCCTTATTGTAGCACTTGTGTTAGTCATTGCTGTAGGTGCGGGGTTAGTTATATATATGTTGTACGGACGAAATGATAATAACAATCAGACGGAAACACAGTATGTACAAGAGACGGAAGTGTCAGCCGAAGCACCGACACCGGCACCGCCTCCACCGTATTTTGACTGGGTATCAGCATCGACTACACGCAACTATGATGTTGACAGTTCAACGGGCGAGATTTGCCATTATTATCCCGAGTATGCTATTGACGGAGATATGCGTACAGCATGGACACCCGATAGAAACCGTGATTCAAGACCAACGTTTACACTTAATGCAAATGAAAATCAGTATGTGTCGGGCATACGAATGACTAACGGTTACTGCAAGTCCGAAAAAACGTACACCAAAAACAGACGAATAACACGTGTACGTGTCAGCTACAACGGCGGTGATAAGGAAGCATCATTCGGTATAGACAACTACCGCAATATGCTCGAGGTGCTTTTTGATGAGCCTGTATACACTGATTACATAACTATTACAATCCTTGATTCGTACTATGGCGACTGGAAGGATATAGCAATAAGCGAAATAGAAGTATTTTAAATCAAAAACCGGCAGGATAATGTTAATCCGTGCCGGTTTCGTTTGTTATACGTTCTATGTCAAGTTGAGACTTTATAAGCGAGTTTATGCACAGCAGGTTTGAGCATGTGTAACCCAAAGTGCTGTATCGACATTCGTTTTCGTTTTGCCTGCATTCGTCACACAAAAAAACCTGACCTTTTGTTACTGGAACAACTATGTAGTTATTTTCGTTAAGCAGTTTGATTGCCGCTTGTATTTGTGCATCATTATTCATACCGACAACTCCTTTGTATCGTATTAAAAAGAAAAGCTCTGCTTCAGCAGAGCTTGGCGATCCGGATGAGGCTCGAACTCACGACCTCTAGCGTGACAGGCTAGCGTTCTAACCAACTGAACTACCGGACCTCGTTTGTCAACAAGACATAGTATACACTATTTTTTATTAAATGTCAAGTATTTTTTTGAAAAAATTTTATCCTTTTATGGGTAATCATACGTTTTGAGTGGGGGATTTTGCCGGTAAGTGCAAAAAAGATGAAAAAATCCTTGACAACGGACAAACTTCGTGATATAATAACTCAGTCTGAAAAAAAGACAATCCTTGCCCACGAGGCAGTCGTGGGACAAATGTCCATAAGGAGGTGTAGAAAATGGCAGAAACAGCAATTCACAGCTATGAAACAATTTTTATCATCGATTCGACATTGGAGCCGGAGGCAATCGAGGCTAAGAAGGCTAAGTTTGTTGACTTAATCACAAGCAATGGCGAAATCGGCGAAGTTGAGGATTGGGGCAAGAGAAAGCTTGCATATCCGATAAACTTCAAGACTGAGGGTTACTACGTTCTTGTTAATTTCAAATCAAATGTTGAATTCCCGAAGGAGCTTGACAGAAGATACAGAATTGATGAGGAAATTCTCAGAACAATCATAGTTCGCAAAGACGAAGCGTAATTGAAAGCGGTGATATAATGAACAGAGTTATATTAATGGGTAGGCTTACGGCAGATCCGGAGCTTAGACAGACACCGCAGGGTACGGCAGTAACAAGATTTACTATCGCAGTTGACAGACGTTTCCGCAAGGAAGGTTCACAGCAGGCTGATTTTATCACTTGCGTGGCATGGCGTCAAACGGCGGAGTTTGTGTGCCGTTATTTCCAGAAGGGAAGAATGATTGCTGTTGAGGGGCAAATTCAGTCACGTTCATGGGACGGACAGGACGGTAAGCGTCAGTATGCAACAGAGGTTGTAATTGACAATGCGTTCTTTTGCGGCTCAAGAAATGAGGGTGGCTCGGGCAATACTCAGCAGATGGGTGCGTATCAGTCGAATTTTGACAACAATGCACCGTCATATCAGGCACCCGCAGCACAGTCTGATGATTCAGGCTTTGTTGATTTAAGTTTTGCGAATGATATGGGCAGTGAGGATGATTTACCATTCTGATCTGCAAAGTGATAAAAATTGAAGGAGGAAAATTCAATGGCTGAAAGAAATGACAGACCGCAGAGAGCAAGAAGACCGAAGCGTAAGGTTTGTATGTTCTGTGTAGACAAGGTAGAAAACATTGATTACAAGGATACAGCAAAGCTTCGTCGTTACGTTTCAGAGCGTGGCAAGATTGTTCCGAGAAGAATTAGCGGTAACTGTGCAAAGCATCAGAGACAGCTGACAACTGCAATAAAGAGAGCAAGAATTATTGCTCTGTTGCCGTTCGTTGCTGAATAAAAAGTTAAATATAGCTTGGTTTGGATTTATGCAAACCAAGCTTTTTTCGGATTTATCTTGAAAAAAATTAGTATTTGACAGTTAAATATATAGAAAAGTCCAATAAATGTAATAATACTCCATTTATTGAACTTTTTAAATATTCAGATTTTTGCGTGTCGGATTTGCTCACTGCATCGTCTTTGTGTGTATTACTTAAAACTCAACATCCAGTCCATCGTATGTAGCTAAAAATCCATATTTTTCCGCTTCAACTACAAGTTCTTTATGAGTAAGCTGTCCATTATGGCTGAAATGATTGACATATGCAATTGTATTGCTGTCACATAATCCCATTTCAACAAGCCTGTCATATACTTCTTTGTCAGTATCAAGGCTCAAATGAGTATCTCTCCAGCATTTTTGTGCCATTCCTGTACAATCAAGCGACACTAAGTTGAATTTTTTATTGTACTTTGCAAGGTACTCCCATGTGCCTTTGGGGAAAATACCTGTGTCGTTTGCATAAAGTAAAGATTTTTCGCCCTTTTCAATAATATATATCACAGGATCAGAGTTAGCATCATGATTTGCCGCAAGAGGTATTATATGATAATCCTCAATATCAAACGGTTCAAACGGTGCTATCTTGTGAAATTTAACTCTTGTATTATTCGCTTGATCTCCAAGTTGTCTGAATATTTCGTTATACCCGGCTTCTGTTACATAAACATTTAATGGCTCTTCGTCTATATCATATGCAATCCCATCAAATCTGCACCAAAAATCTTTTGGGAATAAATGATCGAAATGTCTGTGGGTTATGATGCAATGATGAATATTTCGCAAATCAAGACCATAATTTAATATGTGTAGATATGTATCGGGAGGAAAGTCTATAAGCAATTTATCATCAACTAAAGCCTGGCTTCGTGTCTTTATCTCCTTGCCTCTCACTTCAAGTGCATTTCTGCACACTCTGCAATTGCAGAATATACCCGGTATGCCTTCTGCGGCTGCTGTACCTAAATACTTTAACTTCATAAGTCAAATACTCCTTTGACTTTTAAAAAAGATTAATGCTTATGTAATGATATATGATTTTTCGGAATTTGTCAACATAGTTCAAAATTATGAAGATTTCTCATCATTTATCAAGTTTTGTTCGAAAGTCTGTAGTTGTTATATGTTTGCATTGCTTGCCACGCTTCGTATAAAAAATAACCGCCTTGGGTGACGGTTACTTTTTAAACTGTAATAAATGTTGTGTCAGGGAACTTATCGGTGATATTTTCAGGAAGTGCAAAATCGGAAATAAAGTGCGATATTTCATCGAGTGAAAAAAGAATTTTCGGTGCTTTGCAATGTGTTTTTCCATGATCAAGAAGAAAAAACTGTTCTGCGGAATTTTTTGCCATAATGCGATGCATCAGAAAATATAAATCGCTTGACACTATATCACCGTATTCGTTTATACCGACGGTCGAAAAGAAAAACTTATCCGCCGTATAATGCGATAGATTTTCAATCGTTTCACTGCTGCAAAGCATATTCGGAGGCTCTGAAATTTTCCCGCCGAGACATACGGCATCAATGCCGTTTTCACTGAGGAAAGAGACAAGATAAATATTATTTGTTATCACTGTAATATTTTTTTTGTTAAAAAGATGTTGGCCTATATATTGTGCGGTAGTAGATCCGTCAATGAAAATTGTGTCGCCGTCATTTATAAATTCCGCCGCTTTTTTTGCAATTCTGTTTTTTTCAGCCTTCATTTTATGATAGCGGAACATTAGCGGAATACTTTTTGTTTCCAAAAGCTCCGCTCCGCCGTAGCTTCGTGTTATCAGTTTTTGCCGCATAAGAGAATTAAGATCTCGATTTATCGTTGCTGTACTGTAATGGAGCTCTTCCGTCAGGAATTTAACGGTTACATATTTATATCGTCTCATGATCTCCATTATAGCATCCAGACGTTCTTTTTTATTCATATCATTCGTCTCCTTTTTGATAAATTATGAGAAATCTTCATTATTTTAAACTATGTTGACAAATTTTGAAAAATCATATATTATTATTTTAACACAAAAATTCAAGATGTCAACAGAAAGAATATACAATTTTTTAATTGGGGTAGAAAATGAAAGATCTGACAAAAAATAACTTGTACAAAACATTCATAATATTTGCTGTTCCGATGGTGCTTGCGGGATTGCTGAATCAAGCATACAATACGGTAGACACTATAATTGCGGGTAAATTTTTGGGTGCTGACGGCCTTGCGGCAATGGGTGCAACATCGGCGTTTATTCAGCTTATTTCAGCAGTATTTTGGGGATACGGAACAGGCTTTTCGATTTACCTTGCCCGTTTGTTTGGAGCGCGTGAATATAAAAAAATTAAAGCAAGTATTTACAGCAATTGCCTTGCGATGCTTGCTATGTCAGCCGTTGTTATAATTTTAGTGCTATGCTTTCATGAGCGGATTTTTGATGTTCTTAATGTAGACCATTCGATTCGTGGGGATGCATATCGGTATTTTGCTGTTTACATAGGCGGACTTTTTGTGATTGTATCAAATCTGATCGGAACATATATTATGAATGCGTTTGGTATAAGTACGTTTCCTTTTTGTATATCTGTTATGTCTGCAATAATGAACATTGTTGGAAATATATTTGCAATTGCAGTGCTGAAGATGGGTGTCATAGGGCTTGCAGTCGTAACGGTTGCGGTTTCGGGAATAGCGCTTGTATGCTATATTGTAAAGATATATATATGTTTTAAGAAAATGGGCGTGTTAAATCAACGTGTAAAACCGGGATTTTCATATATAAAGGATGCCTTTGCAAGTTCAACAGCAGTTATGGTGCAGCAGATCGTTATGTATTTGTCATCGGCGTGTATTTCGCCGTTTGTAAATGGTATCGGTAGTGCCGCAACCGCAGCTTACACCGTCATTTTGAAAATTTACGATCTAAATGCTTCAATGTACCAAAATTCGTCTAAAGTTCTGAGTAATTATGCGGCACAGTGTATGGGTGCAAGAAAATATAAAAACGTAGCAAAAGCGGTAAGAACAGCTTTGTTACAAGGAACAGTTTTTGCTGCACCTACCTTGATTATCTGCATATTTTACGCACCATCCGTAGCGGCGTTGTTTTTTCCGAAAGGGGATATGGGAACTGCGTTTAATTATGTGGTAGATTTTTGCAGGATGTGTCTGCCGTTTATATTATTGAACCTGATAAATAATTTATTCCATGCGTTCTTCCGTGGAGTAAGCGCATTGAAATTCTTGGTTGTATGTACGGCATTCGGCTCTTTCGTAAGAATGGCGGTCAGCATTCTGACCATTATGAAATTTGGAATATACGGTATGTTTATCGGCTGGATTGTGTCGTGGCTGGCAGAGGGTATAATGGAATACGTAATGTACAGAAGTAAAAAATGGCAGCCGCATGAAATGAAAGAGTGGCTTGATGCGCAACACTAACGTATTGATAAATGTGTAGTGATACATAAAGATGACAATAGCCAAAATTTGTGGTATAAAAATCCACAAAGAAAAGGTTGTTGTCATTTTTTTATGTAACATATGTTTGACAAATACAGACATTCTAATATGTTTTTTTCAAATTTATCTTGAAATAAAAATAAAGTTGTGCTATAATACAATAGGTGTTTTATCTATCAGGAAATTTCTCGATTTCCTGATAGCACAAAAGTCTACCTATTGGAGTGGAGCAAAGCGAAACGACAGTCGCGATAGTGACTTTTTTATAGGTTAATGTGAAAAGAGGAAAATGGAAATGTCAGATTGGAAGCTACACACACCAAACGGTGTAAACGATGTACTGCCACAGGAATGTGCGGTAAAAAAAGAAATAGAAGCAACAATATGGACTGTATTTACGTCCTTTGGCTATAAAGAAGTCGAAGCTCCGTCATTTGAGTACTATGACTGCTACAGCGGTGAGCGTGGACAGATAACACAGGAAAAGCTCTATAAGTTCTTTGACGAACAGGGCAGAATTCTTGCATTACGTCCTGATTTCACCACGTCTATTGCGAGAATGGCGGCAACTAAGGCATCAGATGCAATATCTCCTGCCAGGTATATGTATAACGGAAGCGTTTTCAGAGCCGAGCATACAGAGGGTGTAAGAAATCGTGAAATAACTCAAAGCGGAATTGAGCTGATAGGCTCCTACAGCCCGAAGGCAGATGCGGAAGTCATTGCCGCGGCTATGGAGGCTATAACAGCACTGGGCATTGAAGAATTTTCTATGGAGATAGGACAGGTTGGGTTTTTTAACGGACTTGTAGAACAGCTTGGTCTTGATGAGGACACAACAGAAAAATTGCGTGAGAGTATCGACTCAAAGAACTCACCGAGCATAAAAAGCATTGTGAAAGATCTCGATATTGCAGAGGATATAAAACAGCTTATGATAGATTTGCCGTATCTTTTTGGCGGTGCGGATGTGATTTGCCGTGCAGATGTACAAGGTCTTAATCCGACATCAAAGGCGGCGCTTGAGAATTTGCGTGAGATATACGAACTTTTGACGCTTTACGGTTTTGAGCATTATATTTCACTTGATTTAGGAATGTTGCAAAGCATCGATTATTATACAGGCTCAATATTCAAATGCTATACGCACGGAGTTGGTTTCCCGATTGCCGCAGGCGGAAGATATGATAATCTTATGGGCGTTTTTGGTACGCAAAAGGGTGCTGTCGGCTGTGCTATAGGTGTAAACAGAATAATGCAGATTTACAAGGGTGATGCGTTAAGTGTCGAATCAACTCTTGTATTTGCAGAAGAAAATGCTGAAGGCTTAGCATACGAACTTGCGGCTAATCTTAGAATAAACGGCTGTTTGTGTGAAATGTATCTTGGCAATGATTTTGCTGAAGCTAAAAAGTACGCAGCGGCTACAAATAATTCATGTATTTTACGTGTGTATGATGACAAGATGCTTGATATATATGACCTGAAGCGTGATGATATAATAAAAACAGACATAGATACGTTTATTGGCTACGGCGATATGATGGACGAGCCTGATTTTACAGAGGCAACGCCGCAGGATATGGGATTTAGAAATTTCTGACTTGGAGGATAATATGAAATACTTAACTGTCGCTCTTGCAAAGGGCAGACTTGCAGAACTTGCAATGGATATATTTATCTCAATTGGTATGGACTGCTCGGAAATGAAAGAGAAATCGAGAAAGCTTGTCTTTACCGATGAGGAGAATAAGATGAAGTTTATACTTGTCAAGGCATCTGATGTGCCGACGTATGTAGAATACGGTGCGGCAGATATTGGAATTGTCGGTAAGGACACTCTGTTGGAGGAGAACAGAAACCTGTATGAAATGGTTGATTTGGGATTTGGAAAATGTCGTATGTGCGTTTGCGGTTCGCCTGAATTAAAGGGCAAGCTTGGCACAATTACAAATCTTAAGGTTGCATCAAAATACCCCAATATCGCACGCAAATATTTTCAGGACGAAAAGGGACAGACGATAGACATTATTAAGCTCAACGGCTCGGTAGAGCTTGGACCTATCGTGGGACTGTCTGACGTTATTGTCGACATTGTGGAAACAGGCTCAACACTGCGTGAAAACGGACTCGATGTACTTGAAGAAATCTGCCCGTTAAGTGCGAGATTTGTCGTAAACAAAGTTAGTATGAAGATGGAACGTGACAGGGTAATGGCAATCGTGAACGAGTTTGCTAAGCGTTCGGAATAAGGAGAAATATAATGAGAATTTATCCTGCAATAGACATAAAGGACGGAAAATGCGTACGTCTGTTACGAGGAAGTTTTTCCGACGTAACCGTATACGGTGATAATCCTGCCGAGATGGCACAGAAATGGGCAGAGCTTGGGGGAGAATATATACACGTTGTTGACCTTGACGGCGCCCTCAAAGGTCATGGCGTAAATGCTGATGCGATAAAGGCAATTTGTAATGCTGTGTCAGTGCCTGTACAGACGGGCGGCGGAATACGCACAATGTCGGATATAGAGGCAAAGCTTAATTGCGGTATAAGCCGAGTGATAATAGGAACAAAGGCGGTTTCCGATGCAAATTTTGTTAAGGAAGCAGTTCGTGAATACGGTGATAAAATCGTCATCGGAATAGATGCCAAAAATTCAATGGTTGCAATAGAGGGATGGGAGAAAACCTCGGACTACAGAGCCGTTGAATTTGCAAAAATGATGGAGGATATAGGCGTACAAACTATAGTCTATACCGATATTGCAACAGACGGCACTCTTATGGGTCCTAACGTCGAGGCGATGGCTGAAATGGTAAAAAGTACAAATATGAATATAATCGCATCAGGCGGAATAGGAAGTATCGAACATATTAAATCTCTTGTTCAGACGGGTGTTGAGGGCGTTATAACAGGCCGTGCCTTATATACAGGCAATATTGACCTGCCCGAGGCAATAAAAGCAGGCAGAGGAGAATAACAGTCTATGGCTAAAAAGTTCTATGCTGTAAGATGCGGACAAGTACCCGGGATTTATACGAGTTGGGATGAATGTAGGAAAAATGTCCATGGCTTTGGTGGCGCAGAATACAAGAGCTTTTCAACGTTATCTGAGGCGGAAAGCTTTATGGCAGGAAAAACAAGCGACGTATCTGCCGCATCGCGCGACGGTGCGGCTGTTGCATACGTTGATGGGAGTTTTGATATTAATACGTCACGGTTTTCTTATGGTGCAGTAATATTTGTAAATGGCACAGAGATTGAAATGAGCTGTGCGTTTTCTGATGCGGAGCTTGCTTCGATGCGTAATGTTGCAGGTGAAATAAAGGGTGCGGAGGCTGTTATGCAGTATTGCATAGACAACTCTATAGATAAGCTTGATATATATTACGATTACGAGGGAATTGAAAAATGGTGCAGTGGTGCATGGCGTACTAATAAAGAGGGTACATCAAAATACAAGGCATATTACGATGCCGTAAAATCACAGATAGACATAAGATTTATTAAGGTTAAAGGTCATTCGGGTGATGTAAATAACGATCGTGCGGATTTACTTGCAAAGTCTGCACTTGGTATAGGAGGATAAAATGAAAAAAACAGGTGCCAATAAAATGGGCAGTATGCCTGTAAATAAGCTGTTGATTTCAATGTCTTTACCGATGATGATTTCAATGCTTATTCAGGCATTATATAATGTAGTAGACAGTATATTTGTTGCGAAAATATGCGAAGATGCTCTGACAGCCGTTTCCATGGCTTTTTCAATGCAGACGCTCATTGTTGCGGCGGCAGGAGGTATTGGCGTAGGTATAAATGCACTGCTTTCACGTTCACTGGGCGAGAAAAACAGAAAGATGGCATCGCTTGCGGCAACAAGCGGATTGCTTTTGGGACTGATAGCATACATAATATTTTTGCTGATAGGATTATTTGCCGTAAAGCCGTTTTATGTTTTTCAGACGGGTGATGTATCTTCGCCTATAACGCAGTACGGTGTAGAATATCTGACGTGTATTCTGGTATGCTCGTTAGGAATGTTTGCTCAGATGCTTTTTGAACGTCTGTTGATTTCTACGGGACGAACATTCTACAGTATGATAACACAGACATTGGGTGCAATAATAAATATTATTTTCGACCCGATACTGATTTTCGGTTTATGCGGATTCCCTAAAATGGGAGTATTGGGTGCGGCACTTGCTACCGTACTCGGTCAGTGGGTAGCGGCAATTTTAGCTTGTATATTTAATATTAAGCTAAATCATGATATTTCGATCAATTTTAAGAAATTCAGACCTGATGCAGGAGCAATAAAGACAATTCTTGCAGTAGGTGTGCCGTCAATGATAATGCAGGCGATAGGCTCGGTAATGACATTCTCATTAAATAAAATTCTTATTTGGTTTTCGTCAACAGCCGTTGCGGTATTCGGTGTGTACTTTAAGATAAACAGTATTGTATTTATGCCTGTGTTCGGACTTAACAACGGTATGGTACCTATAGTTGCATATAACTACGGTGCGCAAAACCGCACACGTATGATGAGTACAGTTAAATACAGCGTCATTTATGCAGTATCGTTAATGCTTCTTGGTGCACTCGTAATCGAGTGGATACCCGACAAATTGCTTTTGATGTTTGATGCATCTGAGCACATGCTGTCAATCGGAGTCCCGGCATTGAGAATAGTATGTGTATGTTTCCCGTTTGCAGGTTGTGCAATTGTGCTGTCGTCACTGTTTCAGGCACTTGGACATAGCGTTTACAGTATGATGGTATCGCTTGTAAGACAGCTGTTCGTTCTGCTGCCAAGTGCGTTTGTGCTTGCACTTATAGGCAAAGCTATGGGTAATAATGTAACTTATGTATGGTGGTCATTTTTAGTTGCAGAGGCGTTTGCAATAAGCATGAGCTTGTTCTTCTATAAACGTCTATATAAAAAAGAAATTTCAAAAATACCTGTTGGTGTAGACAGTTAAAACACAAAAAACAATTAAATTTGCCAAAAAACAGTAAAAAAAGAACAAAATCTAAAAAAATACTTGACAAAATGAGATTTGATGATATAATAAAAGCGGTGTCTAATTTTATTTGGAAGTAAATGCAATCAATTGGGATTGCGGTGATTATTATAGGAGGTGCAAATATTATGAAAATGACATTTCAGCCTAAGAAGCGTCAGAGAGTAAAGGTTCACGGCTTCAGAGCAAGAATGGCTACAAAGTCAGGAAGAAAAGTTCTTGCTGCAAGACGTGCAAAGGGTAGAAAAATTCTTACTACTTCAGAGAAATAATGATAGCTCGTTAAGAGAGATCAGTGAGAGTGTCTCGGTTTGAGGCGTAGCTTGCCTTCGGGGACACTCTTTTTTTAAGAGATTTCGGTAAAGGGGAGTGTTTATTTTTGAAAAATACTCAGCCGATTAAACTAAATAGAGATTTCAGGCGTTTATACCGAAGCGGAAAATCAGAAGCGGGCGGATTTGTAGTTGTATACTTAAGACCGAATAATCGGACATATAACCGTGTCGGATTTACTGTTGGGAAATCCGTTGGTAAGGCGGTTGTGCGTAATCGCACAAAACGTCTTATGCGTGAGAGCTACAGACTTGTTGAGGACAGGCTTTTGGTCGGATACGATATGATTATAGTTGCACGTAACCGTGCCGCAGGACAAAGCTATGAGCGTATTTCAAAGGATATGCGGTTTGTACTGCACACGCTTGGGGTTATAAACAACAATTGCTAAAGCAATGAAAAAGATACTTATTTTTTTAATTAAATTTTACAGACACCAAATTTCACCGCGTAAAGGTGTTTCGTGCTGTAGGTTTATTCCTACTTGCTCGGAATATGCGTTAGAGGCGGTAGAAAAGTATGGTGCGATTAAGGGTTCGTATCTTGCAATAAGGCGGATACTCCGTTGCAGGCCGTTTGGCGGCGGCGGTTATGACCCGGTACCGTAACGTTCGCATCGGAAAGGAAAGCTTATGTGGCATTATATTGTTATGGCACTTGGCTGGATCATAAAGACAATTTATGATTTGGTACAGAACTATGGTGTTGCGATTATCCTATTTACGATTGTTGTGAAGCTATTATTGCTTCCTTTGAATATAAAATCGCAAAAAGCCATGAAAAAACAACAGAAAATTCAACCGATTGTGGCTGAATTGCAAAAGAAATATGCTAACGATCAGCAAAAGCTCCAGCAGGAGATGATGAAGGTCTATAAGGAGAACAATGTTAGTATGGCAGGCGGCTGTCTGCCTATGCTTATTCAAATGCCTATTCTTGTAGCCTTGTATCAGGCTATCCAAAAGCCGCTCACATATATGTTCAATGTTCCGTATAAGAATATCCCATCGGATGTTGTAAATAAGGTTGTTGAACTTGCGGAAAAGGCAGGAGAAAAGGTAACAGGCAATGCTGAACAGTTCGTGTCTCAGCTTATGAGTGTCGACCAGATAAAGATTTCAAGCTGGGCAGGACAGGTAGAGGGCAAGCTTCACGAATGGTATATCAATTTTAACTTCCTGGGCCTTGATTTATCAAAGAAACCCCAGAACGCAATTGCATATTTAAGTGATCCAATGGCAAATCTAAGCGTTGTATTGCTCCTTTTGATACCGATACTTGCAATAGTATCATCATTTCTTCAGAGCAAGATTACAATGAAGCAGTCAGGTCAGGACAAAAATTCAGGCACCGACCAGGCTCAGTCAATGAATGCAATGATGAAGTGGATGATGCCGATTATGTCGGGATATTTTGCGTTGATATTACCCGCAGGTATAGGTTTATACTGGATTGTAAGCGGTGTTGTTCAGATTATCCAGCAGTTAGCATTAAACAATTATTTTGAAAAGAAAGGGGAGGACTTCGTTGTCAAAGTTCCCGAAAAACGTTATCAGCACGGAAAAAAAGGCAAAAAGTATTGATGAAGCAGTTGAGCTTGCATTAGAAGAGCTTGGTGCAAAAAGAGAAGATGCACAAATAGAGGTAATTCAGGAGCCGGCAAAGGGTTTCTTAGGTCTTATGGCTAAAGAGGCTATTGTTAAAGTAACAGTAGAGCAAACAGGAAAAACCGGTACTGAAGAAAAGCCTGTAAAGGAAACAGTAAAGTCAGAGAAAAAGGGCGGAGTATATGACTCCAAATCACCTGCTGAGAATGCTAAGAATTTTATAAAGGATGTACTATCGGCTATGGGAATAGAGGCTACAGTTACAGCTGAGCTTAAGGGCGATATGGTCGAGGTAAATCTTGAGGGCGAGAATATGGGTGTTGTAATCGGTAAACGAGGCGACACATTAGACAGTATTCAGTACCTCACATCTTTAGTAGTCAATCAGACATCAGAGGACTATGTAAAAGTTTCTATAGATACGGAAAATTACAGAGAGAAGCGTGAAGAGGTTTTATGCGCATTGGCACAGCGACTGGCTGCGAAAGTTGTTCGCACAGGCAGAAAATTCGCACTTGAGCCGATGAATCCTTATGAAAGACGTATAATACATTCAAAGCTTCAGGATAATGAAGATGTTACAACGTTCTCTGTAGGACAGGAGCCTTACAGAAAGGTCGTTATCGCACCGAAGAACCCGAAGCCGTATCAGAAACGCAACAGTCATGATAAACCAAGGCGCGAGAAGAAGGAAGAAACATCACTGCGCGGCGGCTACAACAATAATAACTATGCAGAGGCTGATACAGAAAATACATCAAGCACATTGACGTATAAGGCTGACTTCAAACCACAGCAGCACAAGGCAGAATATAAGAATTTTGAAGAATACTTGGCTGCACATTCAAAGGATTGATAAAAACAGGATTTTGCGTTTGGCAAAATCCTGTTTTTTTGTATTTAACCCCTTTACAAATACGCATCTTTGTGATAAAATGTAAAATGAGTAAATATGCGTAAGGAGAGTGCTAAATATGATATATACCAAAATAGATGAGCTTATTAACTATGCTATTGATGCAGAGCTTATAAGCGAAAGCGATAAAATCTATGTAAGAAACAGACTTTTGACAAAGCTGGGGCTTGACGATTATGAAGTAACGGATAGTTGTGACAAATCAAATACGCTTGAGGACATTCTCGATGCTATTACAGATTATGCCGCAGAAAACGGCTTACTTGAGAACAACAGCATTGTATACCGTGACATTTTTGATACGGAAATAATGGATACAGTGACTCCGTTCCCATCAACTGTTATTGAGAAATTTAATTCATTGTACGAAAAGTCACCAAAGCAGGCAACAGACTATTTCTACAAGCTTTCCTGTGACAGTAACTATATAAGACGTCAGAGAATAGCACGTGACGTTAAATGGACTGTTAATTCGGAGTTTGGAGAGATTGAAATAACTATAAACCGATCAAAACCCGAAAAAGATCCAAAAGCAATTGCAGCGGCGAAATTACAAAAGCAATCGTCATATCCTATGTGTCAGCTCTGTGTTGAAAATGAGGGATACGGCGGCAGAGTAAACCACCCTGCACGTCAAAATCACAGAATTATCCCAATAGATATATGCGGAGAGAAATGGGGATTTCAGTATTCGCCGTACGTATACTACAACGAGCATTGTATCGTATTCAACAGCAAGCATACACCTATGACAATAGACAGAAGTGTATTCGGGAAATTGCTTGATTTTATAAAACATTTTAATCATTACATAATAGGCTCAAATGCCGATTTACCGATAGTCGGAGGCTCAATACTAAGCCATGAGCATTTTCAGGGCGGAAACCATATTTTTGCGATGCACAAGGCAAAGAGTGAAAAGACATATACAATAAACGGATTTGAGGACGTAGAAGTATCAAGGCTTAAATGGCCTATGTCAGTAATCCGTCTAAAGAGTGATAATACAGATAAAATAATCGAACTCTCAGACAGAATACTAAAATCGTGGCGTAGCTATACGGACGAAGATGCGTTTATATTTGCGCAGACAGACGGTACTCCCCATAATACAATTACTCCGATTGCAAGTATGGCAGACGGTAAGTATGTAATGGATCTTGTTTTGCGTAACAATATCACAACAGACGAGCATCCTCTGGGAGTGTATCATCCGCATAGTGAGCTACACCATATTAAAAAAGAGAATATAGGCTTAATAGAGGTTATGGGTTTAGCTGTACTTCCTGCAAGACTTGTAGAGGAACTTGATGCAGTCGGCGATGCGTTGCTCAACAATAAGGATATGTCAGAGGACGAAAAAACATCATCTCATAAAGAATGGGCAATGGACGTTAAAGCAAGACATCCTGAGCTTAACAAAGATAATGTACAGGAAATATTGCGAGACGAGGTTGGCGATGTTTTCGTTGAGGTACTAAGACACGCAGGTGTGTATAAGTGCGACGAGGCAGGTCGAAAGGCTTTTGATAAATTTGTAGAACAGGTATAATAAGGGGGCATTTACAATGATAAAGGTAGCTGTATTGGGTGCTACAGGGTATGCAGGAATTGAGCTTGTAAGAATACTTAGCAGTCACCCTGACGCAGAGCTTAAGATTTTAGGCTCTCACAGCTTTGACGGTCAGCCTATATCGGAGGTTTACGGGAATTTTGCACACGTACTTGATATGGACTGCGAAGAGCTTGATATTGACAGAGTTGCGGAGTGCGATGTGGCGTTTACGGCACTTCCTCACGGCGCATCAAAGGACGTTATTCCGTCACTTGTCGAAAAAGGTCTTAAAGTCATTGATTTAAGCGGTGATTTCAGATATGACGATATAGAAGTATATGAAAAATGGTATGGTCAGAAACATTCGTCACCCGAGCTTTTAAAAGAGTCTGTTTACGGCTTATGCGAGCTTTATCGTGATAAGGTGAAGTCGGCTCGTCTTATAGGTAACCCGGGCTGTTATACTACGTGTTCAATCCTTGGCACATATCCGATTTTAAAAAGCGGATTAGGCAACAGTAAAAACATAATAGTTGATGCAAAATCAGGTGTTACAGGTGCAGGACGAGGATTGGGACTGGGTTATCATTTCTGCGAATGTACGGAGAACACAAAGGCATACAAGATTGCAACTCACCGTCATACATCGGAAATTGAACAGGAGCTTTCAAAAGCCGCAGGCGAGGAGGTAATGATTTCTTTTACGCCCCACCTTATTCCGCAAAAGAGAGGTATTCTTGCTACAATATATGTAAATCTTAATAAGCCATGTACGACAGAAGAGCTTGTAGATATTTATAAAGAGTTCTATAAGGACGAATATTTTGTACGCATCAAAGATGCAGGAAAGCTTCCCGAAACTAAGCACGTTGCGGGCTCGAACTTTGTCGATATCGGTATGGTAGTAGATGAGAGGCTCAATCGTGCCGTTATAGTATCTGCAATAGATAATATTTACAAGGGTGCGGCAGGACAGGCTGTACAGAATATGAATTTGATGTTTGGTCTTGACGAAAAGACAGGTATTGCCAATGCAGGCTTTTATCTGTAATAAATATAAACGTACGAAAAGAGGATATAAATGGAAACACTGATTAAAAAAGCGCAAATCCTTATTGATGCATTGCCATATATACAGAAGTTTTCAGGAAAAACCGTAGTAATAAAATACGGCGGTAATGCTATGATAAATGAGGAGCTGAAAAATTCGGTAATTGAGGATATAATTCTATTGAAATTTATCGGACTTAACCCGATAGTTGTTCACGGTGGCGGACCCGATATTTCAAAGGCATTAAGCGAAAAAGGAGTTAAGAGCCAGTTTATAAACGGTCTGCGTGTAACTGACGAGGAAACCGTTAAGGTTGCCCAGGAGGTGCTTATCGGTAAGACAAACAAGGAAATAGTCGCACTAATCAACAAACATGGAGGCAGAGCTGTCGGCATAAGCGGTATTGATGCATCATTTATCGAATGTGAAAAGCAGAAAACCGTAGTTGACGGTGAGGAAGTAGATATAGGATTTGTAGGAAAAATCAAGAAAGTTAAAAGATGTGTGCTTGATTTACTGTATAAAGACCAGTGGATACCTGTTATTGCACCGATAGGTACTGATAGTGACGGTAACAGCTATAACGTAAATGCCGATACAGTTGCCGCCGCAGTTGCAGCAGCTGTGCAGGCAGAAAAGCTTATTCTGTTGACTGATGTCGAGGGTATAAAGGACAAAAACGGTGAAATAGTATATGAGGCAATGCCGCAGGATATTGACGATATGATTAATGATGGCACAATAAACGGCGGAATGATTCCTAAGGTACAAGGCTGTGTTGAGGCGATACGTGACGGTGTAAAAGGCGTGCATATTATAGACGGACGTATCCCGCATTGCCTGTTACTTGAGATATTCACAAAAACAGGTATAGGCACAATGATAAAGAGCCAAAGCTATTAATTTTGAAGATATGAAAGGAAACCATACATTATGAGAATGTCTAACTTATTAATGCCAACACTTCGAGAAGTGCCGGCAGAGGCGGAAATAGCAAGCCACAGACTAATGCTTCGGGCCGGTCTTATTCGTAAGCTTGCCGCAGGAATATATTCATATCTACCGTTGGGATTAAGAACGCTCAAAAAGGTAGAGAACATTGTCCGTGAGGAAATGGATAAGGCAGGGGCACAGGAGCTTTTAATGTCGGCACTGTTGCCGGCAGAGGCATATCAGGCATCGGGCAGATGGGATGTATTCGGACCGAGTATGTTTAAGCTTAAAGACAGAGGCGACCGTGATTTCTGTCTTGGTCCTACGCATGAGGAACTATTTACACAGTGTGTAATAGATAACGTAAAGTCATATAAGGAATATCCTATGACACTTTACCAAATTCAGACAAAGTATCGTGACGAGGGCAGACCGAGATTTGGAGTTATTCGCAGCCGAGAGTTTGTGATGAAGGACGCATATAGCTTTGACCTTGACCAAAAGGGGCTTGACGAATCGTATCAGAAAATGTACGATGCATATAACAGAATATTTACACGTCTTGGACTTGACTTTACTGTAGTTGATGCTGACAGCGGTGCAATGGGCGGAAGCGGTTCACAGGAATTTATGGTAAAATCTCCTGTAGGCGAGGACGGAATTGCATACTGTGACGATTGCGGATATGCGGCAAACTATGAGAAGTGCGAGTGTATACCTCAGGAAGTCGATCAGATTGAAGGTGATCTTCCGTTAGAGAAGATTGAGACACCTAACGCACATACTATTGATGAGCTTGTAGAGTCTCTCGGTATGCAGGCACATAACTTTGCTAAAACGATTATTTACAAGGCAGACGATAAGTATATTGCCGCAATGGTGCGTGGCGACCGTGATGTAAACGAAGTCAAGCTAAAAAATCTTGTGGGCTGTCGTGACGACTTAGAGCTTGCAGAGCCTGCGGTTGTTCGTGATATTACAAATGCACAGGTCGGTTTTGCAGGCCCGATAAATTTGGGAATACCCATATATGCAGACAAAGAAGTCGAGCTTATGAAGAACTTTGTTGTAGGTGCAAACGAGACTGATATGCACTACAAGAACGTTAATATGGACCGTGACTTTACACCTGATGTTGTTGCAGATATTCGTGTAGTAGTGACGGGCGATAAATGCCCGAAATGCGGAGGCACAATCAAGTCCGAGCAGGGTATAGAGGTAGGTCATATCTTTAAGCTTGGCACAAAGTATTCAGATGCGTTGGGATTAAAGTATCTTGACGAATCAGGCAAACAGCAGACTGTTATAATGGGCTGTTACGGTATTGGTGTTACACGCTGTGTTGCGGCGGCAGTTGAACAGCTCCATGATGATAACGGTATAATATGGCCTGTATCTATTGCACCGTATCAGGCAATTGTAGTGCCTGCAAACTATAAAGATGAAGAACAGGTCAATGCCGCAGAAAAACTCTACAATGAGCTTACAGAGGCAGGAATTGAGACACTAATAGACGATAGAGCAGAACGTGCCGGAGTTAAGTTCAAGGATGCTGACTTAATCGGTATTCCTGTACGTGTTGTAGTCGGCAAGAAACTGTCGGAGGGTATTGTTGAGTACAAGGAACGTGCAATGGAAAGTGCAGTAGATATTCCGCTTTCAGATGCCGTTGCAAAGGTGACAGAATTTATTAAGGCTAATATATAAGCGAAGGATTATCGCCTTTAGCACATACCGTTTAAAGGCGATAAATCCCATACTATAAATATTTATAGAAATCTGCAAGAAAAAATTGCAGATTTTTTTCTTTTTAATGTTAATTTAATTTAAGTCATTTATAATGTCCCCAACGAGTGGAAAGGAGTGGGCAGAACTGATGAAATGTCTTTTGTACTTGATGATCGTTTTGTTTGAGGCTTATCCGCTTCAAAAGACATATTACAGCGACGGCGAGACAATTTCCGTAATTCAGTAGAGTAAGGAGGTAAATTTATGGCAATAGAAGTTTTTAACAGGCACGAACAAAAATATCTGTTAGATGCAGATACATTTCAAAAAGTGATTGAAGTAATGGACGAATATATGATGCCCGACAAATACAATGTAAACCATAAGCCTTATACAATTTCCAATATATATTTTGATACGGAGGACGACTATTTGATACGCACATCTCTGTCAAAACCGAATTATAAAGAAAAATTAAGGCTTCGTTCATACGGAGTGCCGACAAATGACAGCCAAGTATTTTTAGAGATAAAAAAGAAATTTAACGACATTGTAAATAAACGCAGAACAGTGCTTAAGCTATCGGAGGCATATAATTTCATTTCAAGCGGAAAACCGCCTGAGTTAAAGGAATATATGAATACACAGGTACTTAAGGAAATTGAATATTTCCTACAGGTTTATCGCTTAAAGCCAAAGGTATATTTAGCATACGACAGGATAGCGTATTTTGAAAAAGACAATAACGATTTACGAATATCATTTGATAAAAACATCAGGACACGCAGATATGACGTTGCGTTAGAGGACGGCGATTATGGCGAAGCACTGTTGCCCGACGGAGTTTATCTTATGGAGGTAAAAACATCAAAAGCGATGCCTTTGTGGCTTACGGATATGCTTGCAAAATATGACATAAAAAGACGTAGCTTTTCAAAATACGGAACAGAATTTATTCATCAATTACAGATGGCTATGTAACAGGAGGAAGGAAATGGACAGCTTTTTTAACGAACTTTTAGTAAATACATCAGCGGATTTGACATTTATTCAAAGCCTGATAACAATGGCGGTGGCACTTATTCTTGGCGGCGGGATTGCCTTTACATATTACAAAACTCAGGGCGAAGAATATTATCAACGAAGTCTTGCAATTACACTATGTATGCTTCCGATAATTCTTTCGGTTATAATTCTGTTTATCGGCTCAAATATTGCACGTGCTTTCAGCCTTGCGGGAACACTGTCTATTATACGTTTCAGTAGTGCACCGGGAGATGCAAAGGATATTGGCTTTATATTTTTTGATATTGCAGCAGGTCTTGCCTGCGGTGTGGGGCTGTACGGATATGGAATATTGTTTGTTGCTGTCCTTTGCTTAGTGATTATTTTGCTTGAAAAATTCAAGACATTTGAAAAGAAAACTACAAACAAGACACTAAGAATTCTCATTCCTGAAAATTTGAATTATGAGGGTGTGTTTGACGAAATTTTAAATACGTATACAAAAAAGCACACACTTACAAAAATAAAGACCACAGATTTAGGATCACTTTTTGAACTGTGTTATAACGTTGAAATGTCAGATGGTGCAAATGAACAGGAATTTATAAACGAGCTTCGTTGCCGAAACGGCAATTTAAGTATAATTTTATCGGTTGCAACTGCAACTGTGACAAAATAATATAATGAAAGGAATTATTGGTGAAAACAATGAAGAAAAAAGTATTATCTCTATTTTTAAGTGCGGCAGTAATCGTTACAATGCTTACAGGCTCAATGTCAGCGTTTGCCGATGATGATATCACTGTAACTTTAGACGGTCAAGCAATTGAATTTGATGTACAGCCGCAGATTATTGACGGGAGAACAATGGTCCCGCTCAGGAGAATTTTTGAGGAAATAGGCGCAGTTGTAAAGTGGAACGGTGAAACGCAAACAGTATCAGCCAGAAAAAACTCAAAAACAATATCAATGGTAATTAACTCCTCTGATATGCAGATTGACAAGGGCGATACCGATAATGAGGGCAACCCCGTCTATGAAACCGTAACGTTAGATGTACCATCACAAATAATAGACGGACGAACGTTAGTACCTGCACGTGCGATATCCGAAGCTTTTGGGCTGAATGTGGATTGGGACGATACAAATAAAAATGTGACTATAACCTCTGATGAGGATGATGACGAAAGCTGGAAAGAGAACACAGGCACAATCAACCTCGATGATTTGACATATACAGGCGAGGGTGTGGAAATTTCAGATAAAGAGATTAAAATTACAGCAGGCGGTGATTTTACTCTAACGGGTACACTCGATAACGGTAATATAACCGTAAATACAGCAGAAAAGGTAAAGCTTCGTCTTAGCGGTGTTTCGATTACTTCAAGCACAAATCCGTGTATATATATCGAAAATGCAGATAAAGCGTATATTACCATTACTGACGGAACAGAAAACAATCTGACAGTAAAAGATAATGAAAGTGATGCAATATATGCAAAGGATAATCTTGAAATCAAAGGTGACGGAACATTGAACATCACCGCAAACGGCGGCCACGCAATTAAAGCATCGGATAATCTGACGATTGAAAACGGTATATTAAATCTTACATCAGAAAGCGATGGAATACACGTCAACGATATTTTTAAAATGACAGGCGGAACTATAAACGCATCTGTGGTTGGCGACGGAGTTGATTCGGAATCTATAGTAATAATTGAGGGCGGAGAGTTTAACATAGAAACAAACGCAACTCCCATTGAAACAAATACAACAGATATACTTGACAATAGTTTCCCAATGCGTCCTGAAGAAAACAATACCGATGTCGAGTTTGAAAAATCATCAAAAGGAATTAATGCTGGATGGATGATTGAGATTTTGGGAGGCACAATAACAGTAAACTCTGCGTCACACGCTATTCACTGTCAGGACGAGATTGAAATTACAGGCGGTACATTTAGTCTGAACTCGACTTATGACAAGGGAATATCCGCACACGGAAATCTGACTATTGGCGGAGAAGATACTGTTATCAATATTACAAAATCCACAGAAGGCTTGGAAAGTAAAAACATATTGACGATAAACAACGGTATAATAGATATTGTTTCATTAGACGATGCCATAAATGCAACAGGCGGAAAAACAGGCACAATGATGGGCGGCAGAGGTCAAATGATGCCGTCGCAAAATGGTGTAGAGAGACCTGAATTTAACGGCATTGATAAGGTTAATAAGGGAGAAAAAAGCTCCAATGGAGATATTGTGACACCCAATACACATCGTGAAAACAGACCTGTGCCGGATGAGAACGAAGATATGCAGCCGCCCGAATTTACAGGCGGAGAAAACAGACCTCAGAACGGCGGTATGATGGGCGGTAATATGAAAGACTGTCTTGTTATAAACGGCGGCACTGTCAAGGCGGTTGCAGGTGATGATTGCTTAGACTCAAACGGAAATATTGTTCTAAACGGCGGAACTGTTCAAGCTGTAAAAGAAAACGGAACATTTACGGGATCGAATAGTGTCATAGACCCTGACGGCACATTAACAGTCGGTGAAAATGTTACGCTTGTTTTAGCCGCAAGAGGAGGAACAGACAGAGGCGGCAAAAACGGAAACGCAGGCGGACTTTCTCTGCCGAATAATGCGATTTATCTATACAGTGAAACAAGCCATAATGCTAACGAGAGCATTACTCTTAAAAATTCAAGCGGTGATATATTGGCAGAATATTTGCCACAAGCCGTATATAGTGCTGTTTTAATCACTTCACCCGATATAGAACCAGGAGCGGACTACGTGCTGAGTGTCGGAGATGAAAGCCACGATATAACTATATCAGGGCAAAATACCGTTATAGGCACACAACCAACAGCACAAGGATATGGAGGCAGAGTGCAAAGGATGCCTGATGTGAATTAAAATACTACATGAAAAATTCGCAGTAAAATGCGAATTTTTCATTTAGCGTTATATTAAGCAATCCTGTAAAACCGATCTGCTTGGGAGATTAGTTTTACGTTGTTTCGCCTGTGTCAAACAGGTATAAATAACATTCCTTAACAGGCTTTTTTGTAAGCTCCTCAATTGCTTTTTTATAAAGCTCAAGCTGTTTTGAGTAGCGTTTTTTGATTTCATCG
>JAQXXM010000041.1 GCA_029226065.1 Clostridiales bacterium | reverse complement strand
ATTCTTGTTACGGGACAGCTTGTTAATGCGTTTATATCAGGCAAGTGCGATCCCGATAACACGTCCGTTATGATAACACAGACAGGTGGTGGCTGTCGTGCTACAAATTATATTGCATTTTTAAGAAAGGCACTTAAGGAGGCGGGTTATCCGCAGGTTCCTGTAATTTCTCTTAACGTGTCAGGGTTAGAGGGTAATCCCGGCTTTAAGATTACTCCTAAGCTTGTTGACGGACTTATCAAGGCTTGTACATGGGGTGATATGCTATTGTCACTGTCACAGCGTGTACGGCCCTATGAAATAAACGAGGGCGAGACAAACGAGGTATACGAAAGCTGGCAGAGACGATTATATAATGACATTATCAATAATAACCGTCGTGAACTGAAGCTCAAACGTGTAATTGAACAGATTATTGATGACTTTGATGCTATTCCGATTGATGAAACAGTCAAAAAGCCGAAAGTTGGTGTGGTAGGTGAAATTCTTGTAAAGTTCCACCCCGATGCAAATAACGACGTTGTAGGAGTTATAGAATCAGAGGGCGGAGAAGCGGTTATGCCGGGTCTTGCAGATTTCTTTCTGTACTGCTTATATAACAATAATTTTAAACATGAAAATCTCGGTACAAAGGCTATTACAGCTCAGCTTTGTAACCTTGCTATATGGGGTATAGAAAGCTACAGAAAATACGCTCGTAAGCTGATGTTAGAAAATCCGAAATTTGCATCACGTGCACCGGGACACATCAGCGAGATTGCAGAGAATGCAAAGAACATACTTCAGCTTGGACACTGCACAGGTGAGGGCTGGTTTTTGACAGGCGAAATGATAGAGCTTATTAATTCAGGAGTGCCAAATATCGTATGTGTACAGCCGTTTGCGTGTCTGCCAAACCACGTAACAGGTAAGGGGATGATAAAGGAACTGCGCCGTCAGTATCCTCAATCCAATGTAGTGGCAATAGACTACGATCCGGGTGCAAGCGAGGTAAATCAGCTTAACCGAATTAAACTTATGATGGCTGTTGCGTTTGAGAATATCAAGAAGGAAGAAATGTTCGATACTATTCTGCACAAGAAACGACGTATAGACCTTACACCAAAAGGGGATAATAAACCGATACTTAATACATAAACACTGCATATATGGGGTGATAGTTTGAGAAGAAAAAAATATGTTGAAGATTTTGTACGTGCTACGGCAAGTGATAAAATTACAGACGGATGTATTGTCCTTGAGGGCGGCGCATTCAGAGGCACTTATACAGAGGGCGTTCTTGATGCATTGATGATTTCAGATATTAATATGTCATGTGTTCTTGGTGTTTCGGCAGGTGCGATGAACGGAGCAAACTATGTCTCGGGACAGATAGGCAGAAACATACGCCTCACTATGAATTACCGCCATGACAGCCGATATATGGGGCTTAATGCCATAAGGCACGATAAGGGACTTATAGGCTTTAGCTTTATATTCGGTGAGCTTATGGATATTGATTATTTTGATAAGGAACGGTTTATGAATTCACCCATCCGGTTTGTTGCGTCTGCCACAAACTGCGATACAGGCAAATCCGAATTTTTTGAAAAGACGGGCGATATTGATATATACGAGGCAATAAAAGCATCAGCATCGCTCCCTCTTGTATCAAAGCCGATTGAAATGAACGGTCATCTCTATTTTGACGGAGGCTGTTCGTCAAAGATACCATACGATTGGGCGTTTGATAACGGATATAAAAAGATAGTAGTTGTAAGAACACGTCATGCCGATTACAGAAAGGATTTATCAAAGGGCAGTGAAATTCGTCTTGTCAGGAAGAAATACGGCAAGTACCCTGATTTTATAAAATCTCTCGAGGAGAATAATATACTCTATAACAGGCAGTGTGATGAGCTTGCAAAACTTCATAACGAGGGTAAGTTGTTTATGATAAGTCCGTCAGAGCCTGTAAAGACAGGACGTTTTGAGGGCGACTTAGACAAATTAAGAGACCTTTACAAGCTTGGATACAATGATGTTATGAATAATCTTAATTCCTTAAAAGAATATCTTACAATATAAGTAATACAGCAGGCAGTTTACTAACTCTATTCGCTGAATACATCAGAGATAGGGATAGTAAACTGCTTTCTTTCTACTACCTCTATTCACTAAATATAAGAAAAATCAGAACGCAATTCGTTATAACTGCATAATATATTCTAAAGGGTAAGAACCCGATTTTTGAAAGGAGAGATATATTATGCAGGATAACTGTTGTGAGCCGCATAACTGTGGTACAAATTTCAGAGAAGCAGTATGTATACATACGGACAAAATTTTTGATAGCTGCAGAGATAAGGACTGCCTTGAGGATGTGAGAGTGTATCTTACGCAATCAGGTCAGGAAATAGTCGACAGAGCTATTAACGTTAAATGCTCAAAAGCGGAAATAATTTGGGTATTTACTGATATTGAGAGTGTACCGTTTAACCGTGGTTTCTACTCAATAGACCTTAAATATTTCTTTAAGATTACACTTCAGGTATTTACGGGTATCGGAAAGCCTATATTAGTTGAGGGCTTGTCGGTATTCAATAAACGTGTAATACTCTTTGGTTCGGAGGGCAATGCAAAAATATTCTCGTCAAAATATAAACAGAATGATTTTGATACACAGCTTTGGAGAAAGACAAATATGCCGTATGCCGTAGTCGAAGTGGTAGAGCCTATTGCGTTAGGCGCAAAGCTTGTTGATGTGAGAAATGATAAACACTGTTGCTGTTGTGATGACGATTTTGATTTGGCATCTGTACCCGATTCTGTATGCAAAGTTTTTGACGATGCATTGGTAATCGGCGGTGAATGCAAGCGAGCATTCGTATCACTGGGCGTATTCTCAATAGTGAAGCTTGAAAGACGTGTTCAGCTGTTAATTCCGAGCTATGACTATTGTGTGCCGAATAAAGAGTGTGTAGGTGCAACAGACGATAATCCTTGTGATTTGTTTGACCGCATTGATTTCCCAATGGAGGAGTTTTATCCGCCGGAAAAATGTGAATTTTTAGCACCGGGCGATGACGACCCATCGGAGAAACCGAAGTATAAGCAGTTATGTTAAAAAAGAAAGGGAGATGTTGCATTTAGCAGCACCTCCCTTTTTATGGGGCTGAATGAATTTCGACATCAAGTTTATTCAATAAGTCTTTATCAGACATCGATTTTATGGCATTTTAAGCCTTTGGACGATCTGCACTAAATGCAACAGCTCCTTTTTATCTAATAGGAAATTCCTCGATTTCCTATTAGCAAAAAAGTCTACATATCGGAGTGTAGCGTAGCGAAACAACAGTCACGATAGTGGCTTTTTTATATTGAATACAATAAATCCGTGTATGTCGGGAACGGCCAGAACTCCTTTCCGACAACAGATTCAAGAGTGTCTGCTGTTTCACGTAATAAATCCATTGCAGGAATAACTGTGTTTTTGTAGTACATACCAACTTCAAATTCATCAACATCAGGTATATTAGTTGCTGACTCTAATGCGGTAATTTTATCCATAAGCTCCTCTGTAAGTGCAGTCAGCATTTTTACAGTCTTTCGTTCGTTAGGAGCATTTATGCCGAGCGACTCTTTTACTGCAAGCCCCTCAGCCACTGTTTTTGTGTACTTAAGGCAAGCAGGCAGTATCTCTTGCTTTGCCATTTCAAGCATTGTCAGCATTTCAAAGTGGAGTGTTTTGTTATATTCCTCCATCATAATTTCACATCGAGTCTCAACCTCAAGCCGTGAGAACACACCCTGTGCTTCAAAAAGCTGTATAGACTTGTCAGATTTGAAATGCGGCATTGCATCGGGAGTAGTTTTGAGGTTTGGCAGACCGCGTCGTGCGGCCTCTTCAACCCATTCATCACTATATCCGTTTCCGTTGAACAGTATACGCTTATGTTCTTTGAAAGTCTTAATTGCAAGGTCTAACGCATCCTTCGGCACATTCTGACTAAATTCAAGTGCATCGGCAAACTCTGTAAGAGTCTGTGCAACAATAGTATTTAAAACGATATTTATTCCGCCGATAGACTGCCTTGCACCTGGGGCTCTGAATTCAAATCTGTTGCCTGTAAATGCAAAAGGTGATGTTCTGTTTCTGTCTGTTGTGTCACGCTCAATCTCAGGCAGTGTCTCAACACCTGTTTCGATTAATTCGCCCTCCTCATACTTTACACCTACACCGTTTATGAGTTGTTCGACAACCTCTGTTAACTGGTCACCAAGATACATTGACACAATAGCGGGCGGTGCCTCTTGTGCACCTAAGCGGTGGTCGTTTCCGGCTGTTGCAACCGATACACGCAGTAAATCACTATAATCGTCTACCGCTTTAATAACTGATGCAAAGAACAGCAGGAACTGTACATTTTCAGCAGGCTTTTTGCCGGGCTTTAGGAGGTTTTCGCCATCTGATGTGCCTATGGACCAGTTGTTATGCTTGCCTGAGCCTGTAATGCCCTTGTATGGCTTTTCGTGTAACAGGCAGTACAAATCGTGGTGGTTTGCAACCTTCTTTAGTATCTCCATTGTTATCTGGTTGTGGTCAGATGCTATGTTTGCTGTTGAGAATATAGGCGCAACCTCATGCTGTGACGGAGCAGCCTCATTATGCTTTGTTTTAGAGAAAACTCCAAGCTTCCATAATTCCTCGTCGACCTCTTTCATAAACGCCGCAACACGTTCTTTAAGCTGTCCGAAGTAATGATCGTCCATCTCCTGACCTTTCGCAGGCTTTGCACCGAATAATGTTCTTCCTGTAAGGAGAAGGTCTTTGCGCTTGTTTCGTAGCTTTTTATCAACTAAGAAATACTCCTGTTCAGCACCTACGTATGTAACAACTCTTGACGGCGTTTTTCCAAACAAACGTAAAACACGTCTTGCAGCCTTATCAATTGCCGCTTCAGAGCGTAATAGGGGAGTCTTTTTGTCAAGCACCTCGCCCGTATATGATACGAAGGAGGTTGGTATATATAGTGAATGGTCTTTTATAAAAGCAAAAGATGTAGGATCCCATGCTGTATAGCCGCGTGCTTCAAACGTTGCACGTAAGCCACCTGATGGGAACGATGATGCATCAGGCTCGCCCATTACCAGCTCTTTTGCTGAAAATTCCATTATAACAGTCCTGTCAGCCGTTGGCTGAATAAATGAATCATGTTTTTCGGCTGTAAGACCTGTCATCGGCTGAAACCAATGCGTATAATGGGTACAACCGTTTTCGATTGCCCAATCCTTCATTGCCGTCGCCATTACTTCTGCAACGCTAAAATCAAGCTTTGTACCCTCATTAATGGTTTTTAAAAACGCTTCATAGATATCCTCAGGGAGTCTTTCACGCATCTTGGGCAAATTAAATACTTTTTCACCGAAAATAGCGGTAACATCACCGTTTTTCATTATATTCTTATACCTCCTAAGTTTTTACGAAAAGGGCTATTACTAACGCAATAGCTCCTAATTAAACGCTGTGTAATTTATATGCTATAATTATATCATTTTTTCGGAGTTTGTCAATATATAAGTGAGAAAAAGAAAAAAATACTTGCATATTGTTTGGTAATATGCTATAATATACGTGCAGGTTAACAATAATTATATAAATCAATATGCCTCCGTAGTTAAATGGATATAACAAACCCCTCCTAAGGGTTAGTTATCGGTTCAATTCCGGTCGGGGGTACCAAAATCAATATAAACCGCATTGTTATGCGGTTTATATTTGTGTCTACACGATTTTTACACTATTCTCTCTTCATTCTTCACTGAAAATTCTCGTTTCCAGATAAGAGATAAAAGAGAATAGAGGATAGAGGTGGTAATTTTTTCTTCTGAAAAATTTAATTTATAATATACCAAAATCGAAATCTAATAATTATATCAGATATCTAAACTGTTCACCTTTTCCAATAGAAAAAACCTATCGAAATATGGGATTTTTTTGGTTTACAGCAAAAATTCCTGCGGCAACAAAAAGACCTGCAATCAAATATTTCCACATAAATTGCTCTCCTAAAATCAGGCTGGAAAAAACAACGCCAAAAACAGGAATAAACGCATTGTAGATTGCTACTGTACTAATAGGATGATATGCTATAAGCGTATTGTAAATACTAAAACTAATTGCCGAAATAAGAATTAAGGAAATCATAATTCCAATCCCGGTTACAGACAAATTCCACGATGACTTAATGCCAATGCAAAGACCGACTATACACAAAATACCTCCGCCTATAGCCATACTAACTCCGGTTGCAAATGTCATATTCATTTTTCGGGAAACAACTCTGCCTAATACTCCGCCGAAAGCTGCACAGACAGCATTTAGTAAAATCATACCATCTCCAATGAAGGAGACATTGACAAACATCATTTTCCCAGGTTCTACATTCATAATGATAATTCCTAAAAATCCCAATATGCAACCCAACGCCTTGTTCCAACTCAGTTGATCATCAGAAAAAAGCACGCACGATAGGATAATTAAAAGAAAACTTCCCATTGAATCGATAATCGTACCACGTGCACTTGGCGTATATCCTAAGCCAATATATGAACATAAATAATGCAGTGAAGTGTTCACCAAGGCAAATAGTAATAACCATTTCCATGCATTTATATGTATATCAGTCTTATGATGTTGCCTTGCTCCTGAAATAAGAAGAACTAAAACTCCCGATAACAAAAAGCGAATTCCCGCAAACAGGATTTTACTGCTTAAATCATCTGAAGCAATTCCAATTTCTCTATATCCCAACTTTATCAAAGGATAAGCAAGTGCCCACAAAACCGAACATGTCATTGCAAGCAAAGGCAGCCATTTTCTGCTTTTTATTATATCGCACATTTTAAATCACTCCCACATGAAGAAAATAATACAGTTGTCAAATATTGTGTTATTATTACACTTTAATACCGAAACAAGGAAAACAGAAAAATTTTGATTTTTGTTTCGTTTGCCTCTAAGATAAACAGTAA
Organism: Clostridiales bacterium; assembly: GCA_029226065.1. Lineage (GTDB taxonomy): Bacteria > Bacillota > Clostridia > UBA1381 > UBA1381 > Ornithomonoglobus. The sequence goes on along the minus strand of JAQXXM010000041.1, from coordinate 1,201 downwards.
TGGGTTTATCTATAAATACATTATACCGCAAAAAAGGCAGGAAAGCAATCCTTTCAGACTGCTTTCTGCCTTTTGCACAAAGGATTTTATTACACAAACTGCGTATTTGCAGACATTTCAGTCTTATGCTGATTTGCAATAGCCCCATTGACATATCCGAGGTTTCGTGGTATAACTATACGAAAGCCTGATTTAATATTAATAATATAAAAGTATTGACTCTCCTCTTAGGGGATGCTCTATAATATGAAATGTGGAAGGTAGGTAACATTATATGCTCAAAATAGGTGAATTTTCAAAGCTCTCCCATCTGACAATAAAAGCGCTTAGGTTTTACGAAAAAGAAGGTCTTTTGATCCCTGCATCAATTGATAAATGGACGGGGTATAGATTATATGAAACCTATCAGCTCGAAGATGCGGCGAAAATTAAATCGTATAGACAGCTTGATTTATCTATTGATGAAATTAAAGCAATTCTTTTAGGGGAAAATGCACAGGAAGTGTTTCGCAAAAAAGCAATTGCCCTCAAAGAAGAAAAAGAAAAAATTGATATCCGCCTATCCATAATAAATCATATTTTGGAGGACGATGAGATGAAATACCAAGTAACAGTGAAGGAAATACCGGAGATGATTGTCTATTGTTCAGAGGTCAGACTGCGGAAATATTCAGATATGATGCAAGCTATTCCCGCAATCGGACAGGAGTGTATGAAACTCAATCCCACTCTTAAATGCACAGTACCGCCGTATGAATTTTGCGAGTACCCTGACGAAGAACACAAGGACACAGACATTTTAATACGGCATAATGAGGCGGTATGCGAGTTTGGCAAGGAAAACGAGAATATTAAATTCAAAAAAATTCCGAGTGTAAAGGTATTGAGTATATTTCACAAAGGTTCATACGACAAAATCGGCGAGGCATACGCTTTTATTATGAAGTATGCAGAAGATAACGGCTATAAGGTGACAGGGCTGTCAAGAGAATGTTATATTGACGGCATTTGGAACAAAGAGTCGCAAGATGAGTGGCTTACTGAAATTCAGCTTCCGATAGAGTGAAAAATGATGTCAGTTTTTGAGCATAAAGAAAATGCCATTTTGAAGTATTTTAATCTATAATTTGGACACATTTTTCTATACAAACAACCTATCCGCTATCCCGAAAATTATGTATAATAAAATAAAACTATTGCA